>CAZUNU010000006.1:0-37897 GCA_964622105.1 uncultured Sangeribacter sp.
TGCCACATCCTTAAGATAAACAACTTTTCCGTTGGAACTTCCTACAGGAAGATTCTCCATCTGAGAAGCTTCATCGAATTCACCCTGCACGCGGAGAGCGTAGGTGTTAGAACCAATATCGAATGTTCCACCCGGAATATTCCGGTTTTCAGCACCAATGACTGCGGCGATTGATTCTACAGAAAGATTATACGATTCGAGACGGTTAGGGTCGCAGTAGACATGTATTTCACGTTTAGGAGCACCGGTAATTGATACAGTACCTACTCCATCCACACGGGCAAGAGGATTGGCTACCTGGTCATCAAGAATCTTGTAGAGACCCGCCATACTTTCCTTTGCCTCCACTGAAAGCAGACAGATTGGAATCATGTCGGTGGAGAACTTGAATATGATAGGATTTTCACTGTCGTCAGGAAGTGATGACTTCACCATGTCGAGTTTATCCCTGACATCGTTGGTAAGAACATCAATATCATATCCATATTCAAATTCGAGGGTAATTACAGAAGTGTTTTCACGCGATTCCGAGGTTATGTGCTTTAGATGCTCCACAGAATTGAGCGTGTTTTCAAGAGGTTTCGTGACGTTCTGCTCAATGTCTTCCGCCGAAGCGCCCGGATACATGGTTATCACCATAATGGTGTTTGTATCGATATCCGGGTAGAGGTCAATCGGAAGTTTTGCCAGAGAGAAGATACCGAGAATGATCACTGTGACGAAGCACAGGGTTGTCATGATCGGTCTTTTTACGGCTGAAGAATATAATGACATCCGGAATTGGAGTTTTGAAGATTAAACATTAAAAAATATTTTCTTGTGGGTAGTCTCATTTGGTGACTTCCACACCATCGGCAAGTCGTGACTGTCCTGCTATCACTACCTCGTCTCCGTCGTTCACACCGGAAAGAAGTTCGTAGGAATTGCCAAGACGCTGTCCGAGTTCAACTTTATTATATGAAACTCTACCGTCCTTATATACATAGACGTAATGATTTCCTGACCCCGGCTGCTTTACCACTGCTTGGTCTGGTACAACCACATGTTCAGCTGTGCCGAGATTCAAGGTCACACGGCCAAACATGCCCGGAAGTATTCTATCGTTGGGATTCTGAACAGTGATTTCTACTCCAAACGTACGGCTCGCAGGATCCACGGTCGGTGAGACCATTGTGATTGTTCCATTGAATTCTTCATCTCCGTAAGTGTCGAATTTAATAGAAGCCGGCATGCCTTTCTTCACATGAGAGAGTTCACTCTCGGAAACGTTGATTACGATTTTCACGGGCTGCACACGAGCAACAGTAAGAATGGGCAATGCTCCGGTCATATCACCAGGATCATAGTTGCGGGCTGTCACAACTCCGGAGATGGGTGAAGTAAGCACTGTATTCTCATGAATGTTGCGCAGGGCTCGCTCTGCGTTGGAGAGGGCATTCTGAGCATTAGTATATTGCAGCTGCATCTGGTCAACATTTTGCTGAGTGCCACCACCGATTTTCAGTAATTCTACCGCGCGGTCATAGTTGATCTTCACATTCTCCAGATTAGCTTTTGCATTGGCCACCTGAAGTTCATAAGAAGTGGTGTTGACATCATCGAGCACGACTAATTTCTGCCCTTTTGTCACTCTCATTCCCTCATCTACGTATATTTCTTTTATACGGTTTGGTGTTGAGGAGGAAATATTGTTGATAAGATCAGGTTCAACCGTAGCGGTATATACCCCTTCTTGTATCACTTCGCGACTGGAAACCTTTTCAGTTTTTACAAGAGGTTTTTCATCAGTTTCAGTCTGATTATTTTCTTTCTCAGAACCGGAGCAAGCCGCAAGTGCAACAGTAAGCGAGAGAGCTGCCGGCAACAAAAATCTTTTCATAATATGTTGTTAAGCTTTTATTTTTGTAAGTTGATCTTGTTAGCTGTTTTTCAATCCACACCTTTACCGAGCAACATATCGAGTTCGGATGTAGAAACAAGGTAATTGTAGATTGCCTGGAGATAGGTGAGCTGTGCTGTAGTGTTGGCAAGCTCGCTGTCTCTCAAGTCAAGATAAGAGGCTGCTCCGATTTCGAAGCTTTTCTGCATTATCTGATATGCTTTGGCAGCCTGTCGCACACCCTCTTCAGAGGTTGAGATCTGTTTTGCCTCACGATTTATGTTGTCTATTGCGAGGTCGACCTGCATTTTGAGTGAATTCACAAGGTTCTCGCGCTGGAGATCAAGTTCTTTTCGCTGCACCTGCGCTTGCTTCAGACCATAATATTTAGAGCCACCTGAAAAAATAGGTACCTGAAGACTGAAGCCAACATTGCTGAATGGATTGAATTCCTGATTCTTGAACGGAGTGCCATTGCTCAAGGAGAGCCATGAAAGATTGAATGACGCGGCAAGTGTAGGAATCCACGCAAATTTCTTCATGTCAATGTTCTTATCGAGAATCTTTTTCTGGATATCAAGCGATCTTAGTGAAGTGTTGCGGTCGATAGAAGTGTCTGAAGATGTCGGATAGGCATACATGCCGCCCTTATAATCGTCGAGAGTAGTCTTAGGAGCAATATCTACATCTGAGGCAATTCCCATGAGCACCTTAAGCTGAAGGGAGCATTGACGGATGGCGATGTCGGCCTGTAATAATTCCGGCTCAATGTTCTTGACTTGCACTGAAGAACGCAACACGTCATATTCGGAAGCCGTTCCAGCCTTATGCTGTTTCTCATAAATCTCCGCGTTCATAATTGCCACATCGTAGTTTTGCTTCACCACATCTCGCGAAGCCACAGCAAGCATCAGGGCGTAATACGCTTTGTTTACGTTGTTGATGAGGTCAAGACGAGAAGCCCGGGCGCTTTCAAGATTGGCAAGGATCTGAGTGTCGGAAATGCTGATTGCTTTCCAGAGGGTAGGCGCTATGAGTGGCATTGAAGCGCTGAAGCCAAGATTCCAAGTGTTGTCGGAACCCATTTTCAGACTCTGGCTTTCTCCGCCCATATTCATCCTGATGGTCTGGAGCTCAATTGAACGTTGATAATTACCTGAGAAATCAATGGATGGGAACACTGAAGCGAGGGTTTCCCTTTTCGCATAATTCACTTTTTTCACCTCCATATCGGCCACTCTGACCGTAGGATTGTCTCGTAAAGCGATCTCCACACATTCTTCTCTTGAGAGTGTCACCGTCTCTGCGAACCCTTCAATAGCCGGCAAAAGAAGCATTGCCAGAAGTGGGAGAGTTTTTGATAGAAGTTTCATTTATATGGTAAAATTAGTTTGTTGTTCAAAGGGTGGCCACCATTTTATCAAGCATGTCAAGGCCTTTCGGAGTTGCTACTGCTCTCAGAAAGTTGATACAAATGGAGTCGTAGGCTTCGATGAGAGAGATATCAGGTGGAAAAAACTCCTCCATTCTTTTGAGCGATTCCATCTGAACGTCAAGAAGCCTGTATTGAAGGTTGAAATTCACATCTTTTCTGAAAAAACCTTGCCTTACACCTTTATTGAAGATTGTGTAAAATTTCTCCATCATAATTTTCTTATGAGTGGAGGCATGTTCGCGTGCATCTTCAAAAAGAGAATCCATATCACGGAAGAAATCCACGTGCACTTTCCTCATTTCGTCTCTCTGATAAAGAAACCCCTTCAGGATGCCTTCCATCACATTGGATGATGACTCGAAAATCTCTTTCAAAGCTTTGCTGTGGCGTTCATGTGAGGCCTCGAGTGCGCTCAACACCATCTCGTTCTTGCTTGTGAATATTTCATACAAAGTGCGTTTAGAGATCTGGAGCGAAGCTGCTATCGAGTCCATAGTAGTAGCCTTAAGTCCCTGAGTAAACAATAGTTGTCCGATAGAGTTTATCAGATGATCGTAGGCTTCCCGTGTCATTTCTTCCCTTGTCATGGTTGAAGTTGATTAATGAACTGCAAAATTAAACAAAAAACTGAAAACTACATCGTAGTTTTCAGTTTTTTTAGTTCAATTAGTAATTTACTTACTTTTTACTTGGTTTCCTTCACCTCAAGTTTAGCTCTAAGATTCTTGAGCATATCTTTTGTCATAGCGTCAAGATCATATTCGGGTTTCCATCCCCATTCTTCGCGGGCACATGAGTCATCAAGACTATCAGGCCAAGAGTCGGCTATAGTCTGGCGGAGAGGGTCAAGTTCATACTCCATCTTGAAGTCAGGCACGTATTCCTTGATTTTTGCGCTGATGATTTCAGGATCAAAACTCATGGAGGCAATATTGAAAGAATTGCGGTGAATGAGTTTTGAGGGATCCGCTTCCATAATTTCTACGGCAGCCCTTAGTGCATCAGGCATATACATCATGTCCATGAAGGTGCCCGGTTTTAGAGGACATTTGAAGGTCTCGCCCTTTACCGCTGAATAATAGATATCAACTGCGTAATCGGTAGTGCCACCACCCGGAGGTGCTACGTAAGAGATAAGGCCCGGGAATCTCACCGAACGGGTATCGACTCCAAAACGTTTGGCGTAATAATCAGAGAGAAGCTCTCCTGAAACTTTCGTTACACCATATATCGTATCCGGGCGTTGGATAGTGTCTTGAGGCGTCTTCACATGAGGGGTGGATTTACCGAAAGAACCTATTGAACTTGGAGTGAAGACGGCGCATCCTTTCTCACGAGCCACCTCGAGAGTATTGTAGAGTCCGCCGACTCCAATTTTCCATGCCAATTGAGGACGAGCCTCGGCAACGGCGCTAAGAAGGGCCGCCAGGTTGTAGATAGTGTCTACTTTGTATTTGTCAACTGCCTCTGCTATCTGTGCCGGATTTGTGATGTCGACCAAAGCCGACGGTCCACTTTCAAGGAGAATGCCCTTAGGTTCAGCACCGGGAATATATCCCGCCACTACATTTCCTTCCGGATACAGGGAACGGAGTTTCATGGTTAGTTCGGAGCCAATCTGGCCCGTAGCTCCGATTATGAGAATATTCTTCATAAAGCAACAATATTACTCTTAGATATGATAGGATAAAGTCTGAAATTTTGGATGAATGCTGACAGGAGATTTATGATCCAAAAGAAATTATCGGCAAAAAGGTGAGGTGAGGAGCGAGAATGATGAAAAATCATCTTTTGTCAATAATTTCTATGCAAAAATACAACTAATAATCCAAAAAATACTTAACTTTGGGTAAAATTTTTCAAGATAAAATCCGATTGATGGATTAAGTGCTGACAATTTGATATTTATGACCATCTCCACCAGTCTTTGGTCGTTGCTTCCCATTTTCAGGGGTCGTGACTCGTGGAGATGCAGAAGTGTATAAACTATACTTTAACCTTATACTTTCATCATGTACAACAATTTCAAGACACATCTGGAGAAAGAACTTCAGGATATAAAGGACGCCGGCCTTTATAAGAACGAGAGAGTGATCGTTTCGCCGCAACGTGCAGATATTGAAGTGGCCAACACAGATGGCGAAGTGCTCAATTTCTGCGCCAACAATTATCTTGGTCTCGCCGACAACAGCCGTCTTATTGAAGCTGCAAAGAAAGCTATGGACAACAGAGGCTACGGAATGTCGTCTGTACGCTTCATTTGTGGCACCCAGGATCTACACAAGGAACTTGAGAAAGCTATCAGCGACTATTTCAAAACAGAAGACACTATTCTTTATGCTGCTTGCTTTGACGCTAACGGAGGTCTTTTCGAGCCGTTGTTTACAGAGGAGGATGCCATCATAAGCGATTCTCTCAATCATGCATCAATTATCGACGGAGTGCGTCTTTGCAAGGCAAAACGCTTCCGTTATAAGAATGCTGACATGGAGGATCTTGAGCGTTGTCTGAAAGAAGCAAAGGATTGCAGATTCAAGATAATCGCTACAGACGGTGTTTTCTCTATGGACGGTAATGTAGCTCCTATGGATAAGATCTGTGAACTTGCAGAGAAATATGATGCCTTGGTAATGGTAGACGAAAGTCACTCAGCCGGAGTGGTTGGAAAAACCGGCCATGGCGTTGCAGAGCAGTTTGATTGCTACGGTAAGATCGATATCTTCACTGGTACACTCGGCAAGGCATTCGGTGGCGCTATGGGTGGTTTCACCACCGGTAAGAAAGAGATCATAGATATGCTTCGTCAGCGTTCACGTCCTTATCTCTTCTCTAATTCTGTGGCTCCGTCAATCGTTGGTGCAAGTCTCGAGATGCTCAGCATGCTCAAGGAAAGCAATGATCTCCACGACAAGCTCGTTGAGAACGTAAACTATTTCCGCGATAAGATGATTGATGCCGGTTTCGATATCAAACCTACCCAGAGTGCCATATGTGCTGTGATGCTTTACGATGCTAAGCTTTCTCAAGACTTTGCAGCGGAGATGCAGAAAGAGGGAGTTTTTGTAACCGGTTTCTACTATCCTGTTGTTCCGAAGGGTCAGGCTCGTATCCGTGTTCAGCTTTCAGCCGGCCATACAAGAGAGCAGCTTGATAAGGCCATAGCTGCCTTCATCAAAGTTGGAAAGAAACTTGGAGTGCTCAAGGAGGATTGATTCCGGTAATAGAAGGATAAGAAAGCATCTTAGTATAAACTGATTGAAGATGCTTGCTTGAATATTGAGTGAGAGGCTGTAGTCATCATGACTGCAGCCTCTCTTTGAAATTAGAGTTTCGCGTGGTAGCCGGAGTGTTGTCTATGGCATAACTGATTGCTTCCTTCTCTCCAACGAGTACACATAGTTTTGAAGCACGGCTTACACCTGTGTAAAGCAGATTGCGATAAAGCATAGGCTTATGAGCCATAGTTATCGGGAATATCATATACTTTACTTCTGATCCTTGGAGCTTATGCACCGTCGTGGCATATGCCAGAGTAAGCTCACTGAGTTCGCTGCGTTTGTAGACAGATTTCCTTCCGTCGGAGAAGGTGACGGTAAGTGTCTGTTCTTCAGGACTGACTTCAGATATATGACCAATTTCACCGTTGTAGACTCCGCGCTCCTTTGAATTGGCTGTCTGCATAACAGGGTCACCGAGACGCATTATCGTGGCACCCCGTCTTAACGACGGTCCGTCAGGATTTATTTTTTGTTGCAGATCGATGTTTAGTTGGCGTGCTCCCAACGGGCCAATCTGCTGAGGAGTTACCACTTGAATTTCCGTGGGCTTGATATTATGAGATTCAGGGAGTTCTTTGGCGATCAATGACAGGATTCTTTCATGGATTGCCTTAACACTCGGCTCGTCGATGATCATAAAATCTTTTTGAGGCGCAGACTCCGGAAATTCTCCTGAATTTATAGCCTTTGCTCCATCGGCAATCATGCTGCCATCCGACTGTCGGAAATTCTCATTTAACTGTGCCACGGGAATGGCAGGGGAATCAATCATGTCGCGCAAAACATCTCCGGCGCCAATTGCCGGCAACTGATCGGCATCACCTACTAAGATCACTCTTGTTCCGGGTTTAAGGGCCTGAAGCAGATGATTGAAGAGCACCTGCTCCATCATCGAGCCTTCATCAATTATCAGTATATCCGTATCAAGCTTTTTTCGACTGTAACCTCTATCCTGCATATATCCCAAAAGACTATGGATTGTTGAAGCATGACGGTCGGTTGCCATTGTCATTCGCTTGGCGGCACGCCCGGTGGGAGCCGCAAGAGTGATCTTTTTACCAGCTTTCTCAAGAGTCTCTATAATTCCACGAAGCACTGTTGTCTTACCTGTTCCGGGTCCCCCGGTCAAAACCATGACAGGTGAATTCAAAGCCTTCAGAATGGCTTCACGCTGAGCTTCGGTATAACGATGGCCTTGAAGATCAGTTTCCGGAATATCTTCTAAGTTGAATTTCTCAATCTCGGCATCACTCAGTTCTGTAAGTTTTTTCGCTCCCTCTTTTTCGGCTTTATAGAAAACGGGAAGATACAGACCTCCGCGACTATTGACAATTCGTCCGGATTCTATTGTGGCGGTAATCTGGGCTTCCACTGCTTCAGGTGATGCCCCGGAGATTGTGGCGGCTGTTTCTATAGTCTGATTAGGAGTGGCAAATAAATGACCATTTTCTGCATATCTCTTAACGGCTGTAACTATTGCTCCCTGCAATCTGCGTGGATCATCTTTTGGAATTTTGAGCTTTCGTCCAATTTTATCGGCTGTAAAAAATGACAATTGCCATACGTCTTCCACCATGGAGTAGGGATCTTTTGCTATCACCTCAGCTGTTTTTTTCTTATATTTCGAGAAAATCCTGTCGATGTAAGACTCGGAAAGCCCACAAGAATATAGGAATGCGAAGGCTTCCAAAGGATAGGGAATCTTCTTGAGGCTTTCGGCTGCTGTGGCTATTCTTTTTTCCCCGAGACCCGGGACTGTCATTGCTTCTTCTGGATTGTTAAGTAAGACCGATAGTGTATCGGGACCGAATTTCTCAACCAAACTTTTTGCATAAGCGGGTCCGATCCCTTCCACAATGCTGCTTGAGAGAAGAGATTCAATACCGGATTCGGTATGAGGGAGGTTGATATATTTAGCTGTGTTTTTCATAATTTTCAAAGACCGGAAATATGGATCTGTTGGCTTCTTGGATAAATTCAAAAGGAGCTAAGTGTTTATATTTAGAACACTCAGCTCCCATTGATGTTTTATCTTGATAAGAATTCCTCTCGAAAAGGATTAACTCTCGAAAAGGATTAATTCATGTTATAAGCTTAAGATTAAATTCTTATTATTAGTTATATCTTATTATCTGTCACAGAGGAGAAACCTCAATTTTCCAGAAGTACCGTGGCCTCATCGTCTTCTTTATTTGAGCGAGTGGGGTAGACACGGTTTACGATCACGGCAATAAAGCCATCGCCCGTTACGTTGCATGCCGTTCCGAAGCTATCCATTGCGATATATAGAGCTATCATTAAAGCCTGATCTGATTCAGTGAAATGAAGCATGCTTGCAAGTAGTCCTAATGACGCCATGATGGCACCACCTGGCACACCGGGAGCGGCAATTATAGAGATGCCGATCATGCAGATGAATCCAGCAAACATCTGTGCATCGTAGGGATGACCCTCCATGATCATCAGTGCAAGAGCACATGCAACTATCTTCATGCAGCTTCCTGACATATGGATCGTAGCACAAAGAGGAATTACAAATCCGGCTACTCCTTCGCTCACTCCCATCTTTACGGTCTGGCGCAGGGTCACAGGAATTGTGGCTGCGGATGATTGAGTACCTAACGCCGTGAAGTAAGCCGGCAACATTGTGAGAAGCATCTTGAAAGGATTCTTTTTCGCTACAAGTCCTGCTATTGCGTATTGGAAAAGCAGAATGAAGACGTGCATAGCGAAAATAATCAAGATGATCTTCGCGAACGCCGATAATACGGTTGATACCTCTCCGGAAACAGTCATGTTAAGGAAAATGCCGAAAATATAGATTGGCAGCAATGGGATGATAACCTTTCCTATGGTCATTGAAATGATATCCCTGAATTCGTTAAGGAGAGCCTTCATAGTGTTGCCTTGCATGTATGCGAGACAAATTCCCAAAACGAAAGCAAGAACAAGGGCCGACATAACGTCCATCAGGGGCTTCATCTCAATATTGAAGAATGGCACCAGATCTTGCCCTTTGCTGAGCTCATCGAGTTGCCGAGGATGTATCAGATGAGGGAAGGTGGCATCACCAACCCAAAAGCCCATGAAGCCGCAAAGAGTGGTAGAAGCATAGGCCAGGATTGCAGTCAGCACAAGCATTTTACCTGCCGAACTGCCTATCTCTGCGATAGCCGGTGCTACGAAACCTACTATTAACAGAGGTATAAGAAAGCCTAAGAACTGACTGAATATTGCGTTGAAAGTGGCGAAGAAACGTCCGAGCCATATGGGGAAGAATTGCCCCGCCAGTATGCCGAGTAGAATTGCGATCAGAATCTTGACCAGAAGATTGACCTTGATTTTCTTTAGAGCCATTGGATTGATTTAGGTTTTACAGGTTGAATAGTCTATTGCAGATATTTTGAAAGAAAAAGAAAAGTTTAGGTTAATTAATGGATGATCTACCGTCCGGATATGGGCTGACTCATGTCCTTCAGATCCCATTTATGGGTTATAGCGTTTGAGGAGCGCCTTGTAGTAGTTCGAATTCAGGCATGAATCAAGCCATTTGTCCGTTTCCCTTAAGAGAATGGAGTCGTTTTGAGGAATCAGCCATACCTGAAATTGTGAGAAACTTATCGGATTCTCATATGATAGCTGGGGATATTGTTCCTTCATTTTCTGTGCTGTCTTTTCGTTGACTACAGCAAGAGGAAATTCACCTACCGCTACTTTCATACATAAATATTCTTCTGAAAGACTCACTTCCTGAACAGGAATGGAATTGGCAGTTTCCTCTGATAAATTCGACAGACGCAGGGCAGCCGGTGAGCCTTTCTCTATAAATACCGTGTCTTGACCGAGATCAAGAGGTGAGTTTATACGTGTTTTGCCAAGAGAATCCATAAGTTGCACCAGCACCATGCGATCAAGGAAAACGCTTTTCGTTGTGAGAAATTGTTTTTTCACTGCAGAATCGGCCGGAAGTGAAACCAGCATGTCGTATTTATTCTTTTGCAACGATGAAAGAGCTTCGTTAAGATCTGTCACAGGCCATAGTTTTACCGGACGTCCGGTATCTTCCGACATCCTTTTGATCAGATCGTAATTAAGACCGCCAAGAGTGTCTCCATACAGGTAATAACTGAGTGGACCGTACACCACTGCAACGTCGAGAGTGTCGCCTTTGCTGCTCCCTTGGCCCAAGTTAGGTAAAGGGGAAGCAGTGTTGCATCTTCTGGTCATCCCCATAATGGCGAATACAGCAATCAGCAGTAGCAGATAAAGAGCTGTCTGCCGGTATTTGGTCTTGTAGTTTCTCATAATGAAGATTATGGTTTAGTTAGACTCCGGAAACTTTTGCACCGCCATCCGTCAGTTGGCAAAATCTACTGAAATACCGAATTCGAATTTACGCGGATTAAACGGATAGTGGGGGAGTATGAAACTGTCTTTGGAAAACCATCCTTGATTCACATGGCTCCAAAGCACATAGAAGCGGGTCTTATACAGACGGGCGGTGAAGTAGGCATTACAGAAGGGATAGTTACCTATCATTACCGGGTCGTCGCCTTGCACATGAAACGACATAGTTGCCGGCTGATAGGCTACACTCCTATAGCGCGTGTAGTAATCGCAGTCTACACCGATCTGTAGTTTTAGAACTTTGAACGCTATGAATTTCAGGAAAAGGTTGGAATATACTGTTAGTTCAGGCAAAGGAAGCACCGAAATATTGGAACTTTTCTGGTAATATACCGTATTATTCCAATGCAAAATGCCAAGTTTTAGCATCTGACTGATCTTGGCTGAGAAAACCTGCACGTTGCCAGAATACTGTGCAGGAAGTGAGCTGCTGTTGAAGTAAACGAGATTCTGGATGTTCTCAACTCCGGCACTCAGTGTTGTTCTGGTCCAGGGTATGGTGAGCTCGCCTTCTACGCGATAGGTGCGGGTCTTGCCGAAATCATTTTTCCATGCAAAGTGATTGGAAATATAATTCTGAAGCAGATAGGGTTGAGCGGTGTTGCGGAATTCTCCTTTGGCCAAGAAATTGACAGAATCCCCAAATAATGGGAAACGGGTGTTGATGTGGCCGTCTATTTCCAAATCTCCAACCACGTCTCCTACAAGACCAAATTTGGCACTTGCAGCATATTTCAGAATCGAACCTTTGTCTTTATGCAGCCTGCCTCCAACCCAGAGAAGATTTCTATTGGATGTAGGTGGCACATAAAAATTGTCTGGTAGGGGTGTAAGTTCTGCTAATTCTTCCTCAGACGGGTTGTTGACTTTATAATGGGTAGCCTGACGGAAACGTTGGGTCTGGTATGAAATGTAGGCCGACAATCCGAATTTTGCCCATTTCTGAAAACCTTCGATAAGTTCCACACCGAAGGAATTGGTCATCTGGATCAGATAAGTGAAATCCTTTGTTCGATTTGGGTTAAGATAAGTGTTTTCCCAATACTCTTCACCTTGCGATACATTATCGTTGCGGAACATATGGCGACGATGCTGGAGATCGAGAGAATAGATGAATCGGGTGACCGGTACATATTCTTCCCGGGAAAGAGTATCGTTAACCTGTACTGTTTTCCAGAACCCCAGTTTATATGCGTGTGTCATGAACAGTTCATCGCCGTTTACCCTTGAATGAGCTGCCGTCAGACGCACGGGTATACTTTTAGGTTCAATTGTATTTACACCACCTTGCAGTTGGGCCGGATCAGTGATGTAAAGGTCGTTGGTGATACCACCGTTTTCCTTATTCAGGAAATTGAAATGGTTGTAGAAAGCTTGGAGCTCATAGCGGTCGCCATAGTAATATGTGGAGAAGCTATAAGAGAAATCTTTTACAGCCTGGGCCTCAAACGCTCCCTTGGAATAATTAAAATCCATAGTTGCGCCTACTCCAATTCTGCGGTTTACGTTGCCCGCAAAATCCATCTGAAGACGATCCTTATGGTTGTAGTCATTGCCGCCGAAACCATAAGTCACAATAGTTGTCGGCACATAGACATTATAGAATTTCTGCTTTTTGAATGTAGGAATCCATGCATCGAGGGCATCCTGAAAAAAGAATGTGGCTCGGCGAGGTCGTGAAAAATATAGAAGATTTATACCCTCAGCTCCCATAGTACCCGTAGATGCGTAAGCGTCCGAAACCATTGTCGGGATAGTAGAGCGTTGGAAGTTATATGTGATGGTGTCGAGGGTAGTCTCTACATGGTTGCCGAGAGGGAACGTTAGCGACCACACGCTTCCCTGCCTCACAGTGTCTGGTTTGACCTCTGCGCTTTCTGCAAGTTGCTCGTGCTTTGACTTGGGCGCATCTCCGGCTGCCCGGGCCGCATTCCTCGGCACCGGCTGTGAAAAAGCCACCGCACATGATATCAATGCGGCATATATTAGAATTGCTCGTTTTGCAAACATAATGCGAAGTTAGCAAATAATGGTGAAAAAAGGGACATTCTCCATGGCTTTTTTCATAAATAAAAATTGATAATAAAAAAAGGAGAGCGGGATTTCACAACTCCACTCTCCGAAAAGCATTAAATTCTAATACCATGAATAAAACACAGTGCAAATACAATAATCGTAATTTTATAACGGTAGTTTATTACGATTGTTGCATAAATCGACTATTTTGTTTTTTAAATTCAATTGGAAGGAATATATCTTATTATGAATTAAAGAAATGTACCTTCCATAAACTTTTTAATTTTTCTGCCGAATCTTTTCATTGTGCAAAGTTTCGGCCTGATCTTATCTCTTTGCTAATTTGCAAACATGCAAATTACTTATCACTGATGAGCAGGACGTAGAAGGTCGTTGACTGTCTTCACGGGGTTGAATGTGGAAACAGGCACTTCAACGAGAACGGTGTTCCAGTCGCTCATGGCGCCATTCCAGAGGCCCGGAAGTTCAAGAGCCTTTATCTCTACACCCTCACGGCTTTTCTGGGAAATGAAACCTGTGGCCTTGTCAACAAATTCGGGTAGATTAAATTTCTCGCCTTTCCAGTTTTTGGTTGAAACTACAAGGTCTACCGGATTGAAGTGAGTGCTTTCCTTGAGCATCTTCTGAGCCTCTTTGTTGTCGGGATCAATCTGAGTTGACTCCAGGATCTGGGGGCTGACAGTGCCGTCGGGATTAAACGCAAGGAACGGCCCACCACCGGGCTCACCTTCATTCTTCACCATGCCGCATACACGGAACGGACGGTTAAGCTTTGAGAAAATATATTCTGCCTTAGCTGCGGGCACCATTTCATCGGCTGTATCATGAGTGATGCAGAGATTCTTACGGAGGAAGTTAAGCATTTCCTGAAGTTTCTCGTCGGAGGGTAAACCTTCTGAAAGAAGCTTACAGTATTCATTAGCTTTCTGCTTGAGGCTCACGAGCACACCACCGATGATTTTCTTATATTTGAGAGTATCGGCACGACGAGAATCGGGCACTACGTTATCGATGTTCTTGATGAAGATTACGTCGGCATCAAGATCGTTAAGATTCTCGATTAGAGCACCATGGCCGCCGGGACGGAAGAACAGACCACCATCCTCGCGATAAGGAGTGCCATCAAGATTGGCGGCTACCGTATCGGTAGAGGGTTTCTGTACACTTGTTGAAAGTTCGAACTCTACACTATATTCATGTTCGAGTTTACCTTTCATCTCCTCAAATTTCATTGCTACGAGAGGGAGATGATCCTCACTTACCGTGAAATGCACTCTTACTTTGCCATCTTTGCCGGCAGCGTATTGGGCTCCCTCAGCAAGATGCTCCTCGATAGCTGTGCGTGCGGCACCGGCAACTTTATGGAAACGAAGAAGTGCTTTCGGCAACTGGCCATAATTCATACCCTCTTTATTGATAAGGGCTTTGACCACGTCTTTATAACGCTTCTCTTTCACGAGAGAGTCGATGCTTAAACCGTAAAGCTGGAGACACACGAAGTTAAGCTCGGCAAAGAATGCGAAATCCTCGATTTCATCGAAGAATTTTTTCATGAAAGGAGTGTCGGGCTTATCTTTCTTGCCATTGGCAAAAGAGAAAAGATCTTTGAACATACGTGAAGCCGCACCACTTGCAGGCACCATCTTGAGCACTTTTCCACCCTTGGCGAGATATTCATTCCAGAGGGCAGTGGCTTGTTCCTCCATTTCAGGTGAGAGCACAGAAATACCGTGTCCGGGAGTAGCTGGTGCTTCAATTTTCAAATACGGGAAGCCTTTTGCGAGCATTTCAAGCTCTTCGGCCAGTTTTTCCTGAGAAATTCCTTTTACGGTAAGGATCTCAAGGTCTTTTTCGTTTAAGTCCATATTGTCTTGGGTTAATAAGGTTGTAGACGTGTATAAATGATGATTGTTGACTGCACGATGAAAGTGCTAAAAATCGAAAAATCTTCTCTAACTATAACGTTTAAGGGCGTCTTAGGGTTGAATCGGCTGTATCAAGTATGCGCCTGCAGGCAGAAATTTTTCCTGATAAACGGGGTAATTCTTTTTCAAGCATATGCAGGTTTCTTTGAGCGGCATAAAGCTCCCAGGTACGGGCGATCATCTGCTTCTCATCGGATGGAAGAGTCAATGATCCGGTTTTCTTTCCGTTGAGATAAGTCACCAGGAACTGGTCGTTGGAACGTGTGGCTATGAATTGACCGACTGAATCAGCGGAAGAACCAGAGAAACAAACGGTGTTGAGATTACCGGCTCTGTAGTTAAGGGCCTGATCATGTGGCACTACTTCAGTTGAAACAGTTTCACCGGCCGAAGTCACACCAACTTCATTGAAATGGGCTCCGGTGAGAGTGGCGATCAGTTCAAACCTTTCATCCTCTGTCACTCGCGCAACCAAGGCAGTTGTCTGCATAGGATATCGGCTTTTCCAACCTTTGAAAATGTAATACCCTTCCACCTGACGCGGATCTTTCACGTAATCGAAGTCGCCTACCATTATCCCTACTTTCTCACGGGCCTCTTGGAGCTTGACTTCTACTTCGCCTTTCTCCTTCTCAAACATTGCAATAGAATCATTGAGGCTGAGAAGCCAATTTTCTCTTTCTTCTACTGCCGGAGGGGTCTTCACTTTACAAGCCGGAAGAAGAATCATGACCATTGAAGCTACGGCTACCAGTTTATTTAGTTTTAATTTCATAGTCTATAGATATTTTTGTCAGGTTACGGGCTGATGTCTGATATACGGATAAACTTATGATTTAAAGCCTCTGAATATCTTTCACACCTTTCACAGTCTTCAGTTTCCTTAAAAGGGCGGAGAGTTGACGTTGATCTTTTACGGCTACTACAAGCACACCTTGGAAGAGACCGTCATGACTGTCGACCGTGATGTTACGTAGATTCACGTTCATCTCTTTCGAGATGATGGAAGTGATATTTGCCAGAATTCCCAAATCGTCATTGCCTATGATGCGTAAGGTAGCCGGCAACATGTCGCCCTCTTTGCCACTCCAGTCTGCCCTGATTATGCGGTAAGGATAGCGTTCACGGATGTTGGCTGCATTAGGACAATCGGAGCGGTGAATCTTTACCATTCCATCGGAACTGATGAAGCCGAAAACTTCATCACCATAAATTGGGGAGCAGCATTTTGCGAATTTGTATTTCAAACCGTTTATCGATTTCTCTCCGATTTTCAATACATCGCCTTTGGATTCCTTCTCATCCTCCCTCAACATCTGATATTCTCCGGCCGAAACCTTCTGAACCTCATTTTTCGGAGTTGTCTCCTCGATATAAGTGGCAAGGAACTTGCCGGGATCTATCTTCTCGTCGGCCATGTCGGCGAAAAACTCATTTGCAAATTTATACCCTTGCTTAAGAATGAGTTTCATCAACACTGCTTCCTCAATCTCGATTTTTCTGTTTTTTGCCCTACGCTCAAACAGCTCTTTCCCAAGTTCCGCTCTTCGTTGCAGATCTTCATTAAGGCTCTGCTTGATCTTGTTGCGGGCTTTTGTGCTTACAACGATGTTCAGCCAGTCCGGTTTTGGAGTCTGATTTGAGGAGGTGAGAATCTCAATAGTGTCGCCGGAGTTGATCTTATATGTTATTTTTTTGTGTTGTCCATTCACTACCGCTCCCGTGCAATGGGCTCCTACATTGGAATGAATCTGGAAAGCGAAGTCAAGAACTGTTGCGCCGGCCGCGAGGCGGAAGAGGTCACCTTTCGGTGTAAATGCGAATACCTCTTTTCCGTAAACGTCCATTCTCATATCTTTCATCAGTTGCATCGGCCCTGATTCGGCTGTCTCGAGAATGTCACGTATATTGGTCATCCATTGGTCGGTATTATCGCTTTTAACACCTTTATACCTCCAATGGGCAGCCAGACCTTTTTCAGCCACGAGGTCCATGCGGCGTGTGCGGAACTGCACCTCAACCCACTTGGAACCGGGACCCATCACTGTGGCATGTAGACTCTCGTAACCGTTGCTCTTGGGTATGGAGATCCAGTCTTTCATGCGCGCAGGATTGGCTGTGTACATATCTGCCAATATGGAATAAGCAAGCCAGCAATCGCTCTTCTCCTTTTCGCGGGGCGTGTCGATTATCACCCGAATGGCAAAAAGATCGTAGATGCCTCCGATGTCCACCTTCTGCTTCTTCATCTTATTCCAGATGGAGGAGATCGATTTGGTGCGTCCCTTGATATCAAACTTCAGCCCTGCCTCTTCAAGCTTTGCTTTCACGGGGTCGATAAACGACTTGATATAAGCATCCCTGCTCTTCTTGGTCTGGTTGAGTTTGTGTGCTATCTGGGTGTAGATCTCGCGGTTTGTATATTTCAATGCAAGATCTTCAAGTTCACCTTTTATCTTATATAGACCGAGACGATGGGCAAGCTGGGCATACAGGCAACTGGCCTCAAATGCCACATTACGCACCCATTCGTCGTCGGGATGATGATTGATGGAGCGCATGAGCACAAGGTTTCTGACAATCATGATGATGATCACCCTGATGTCGTCGGCCAGTGAAAGCAAGAGTCCACGGAAATTATCCTGATTTACTACATTGTTTTTATTTGAGAAACGGTCGACTGTGACAAGTCCGTTGAGTAGCGCCGCCACGTCGTCGCCCCATTGCTTTTTGACGTGGTCCAGATCTATCAGATTTTGTATGAGGAGAGGGTAGAGGCCTATGGCGAGCAGGATGTTATGATCCGGTTCGATAGCTTCAGCAAACAGGATAGCTGTTTTGAGCGCCATGACAGCTACCGGCAAACCTTTGGAATCGTGAGCGGCCGATGATGAGTGCATCCCGCCAAGCATAAGCTTACGGAATGCAGCCACTTCTTGTTGATTGAACCGATTATCGGTAAGTTGATTTATACTTTTAAGAAGTGTCAGAAGCTCACGTTTTTCCTTAGTGGAAAGTTTATCTGTGTTGTGTATCTCCATATTGTATGCAAAAGTAAGAAAAAGGTAGACATCGGCAAAATAAAACTGTAAAAAAAGAAATGCCTTTCACGAAAAGCATTTCTTTTTTTACAGTTTTATTTTCTTATGAGAGTATTACATGTGACGGCGTATGAAAGAGAAAATTGTGTCGTAAGCCGCGTCCCTGCTCTCTTTTTTGCTCAGTATCAGATCATGCAATCCGCTGTCGATAGCACACACCTGGCTGCCGAGATAGTTGGTGGGATCAATCTTGTTTTGGTTCTTGTCATTTATCTTGCTTGCTTTCTTGAATAAGGCCTTTTGCTGGTCTTCGATTATCTGGACTCCTCGTTTCTGGAGCATGAATGGATCAAGAACGGCATCGCCTGTCTGAAATATCGGTGTATAATTGCAACCATCAATTTTACGGCTGCTATGCATAACCAGAATAGGCACTGCAATATTCTTTGCATTTTTCATTGTCTTGCTTTGAGCGCGGTTGATCGCTCCGACCCACGACATTGTGACCGGTGGAGAATACACCATCTTCCAGTCAGTGTTGTAGGTCCATTCGCCGTAATATTCTTTAAGCAGACTATAGGCGTATCCGTCACAATGACCTTGCTTAATCTTTCCGTTTGGAAAAATTTTGCCTACGAAGCCGATGGTAGGAGCAGCGATGTTCCGCATAAAGGAATTGAAATTCCATTCGAGAAACGGGCTGTCGGTAACGATTCTCTCTACACCAACATTTTCTCCCTTCATGGCTCCCATAAATGCTACTGTCAATCCACCGGTAGAATGGCCACCGAGAGTGATGTCGGTATTACCATCGCGTCTTATTTGTGAGATTGCGGAATCAATATCAGCAAAATACTCTTCCTGCTTACGGATGTTGAATGGATATTGCCATGGTTCGTAACTTCTGCCGTAACGGCGTAGATCTACCGCATAGAAATTGAAGCCGGAGTCGACAAAACGGTCGCCCATCTCCCCCTGAAAGAAATAATCGTTGAATCCGTGTATATATAGGAATGCCTTCCGGGAGCCTTTTTTGCAAAGTTTTCTTACAATGGTAGATCTGCAAGGTCCGTCGAAAGCCTCACCTTGATTCACGTATCGGGCTTCATAACCTGCAAGGATATCGGGATGCCATGTGGTGTCGGTGGTCGGTGTTTTGGGTCCGGTGTATTTCTTATTAACGTCCCATGCGGATGCAAATGCACATGAGAGCAATAAAGCAATCAATAGAAGTGGAAGTTTTCTCATATCATAAACCAATGTTAATTCTGAATAAAAGTGGAATGTCTTTATTCCAAAACATGTCGGAGGCCTCAATGGTTTATGGTACTTGTGGATTATTATAAAAGAGTCCGGAAGAAACTGCAACATACTGCTTCTTCCGGACTCCTTGAAATCTGTTTTCTTTTTTATCGGCGACCACCGTTAGGAGGACCCATCGGACGCCCGCCACCCGGAGGGGGACCCATAGGGCGACCGTTGTGGTTCCACATATCTGTCTCTCCATCCGGACCTTTACCTTTCTTTTTCAAAGTATTGAAGGTATAAGTAATTCCGAACATCACGTAGCGTGTGAGATCGTTGAATTCAGAGTCAACTATTGTATTCGCTCCAATCGAACGACTGATGTTTTTCTTCTGACCAAGTATATCATATGCTCTGGCTGAGAATGTGAGTGATTTATCGGAGAGAACTGAATAAGAAATCTGGGCATTCCAAAGCCATTGTTTTGAATCGAATCCTTGAGAATAACCGGTGGAATTAGAGAAAGCTATGTCTGTGTTGATCTGCAGGCCGAATGGAAGGTAAAGGGATGCATCCGACGTAAAACCATAAGAATGTGTGTCGCGGTCTTTCTGTCCGGGAAGAGTATTGGAGGTCTGACCGAAACTGTAATTCGGATTTACGGTCATCTGGAAGACATCGCAAGAGAAAGTGAGTCCTGCTGTTGGAGAGAGTGAGAGACTGTTGGTGCGGTTATATTCACCGTTGATATAGCCGGGAGCGGTAGAATAACGCCCGAACATTCTTACGTTGAATCTCCACTTACGGTTTGTGAAGGGTCTGTTCAACATAAACATACCCATAAGATTAAGGTTGCCGTTAACGTTGCCGTAAGTTGTGGTGCGTCCGCCTGTTTCCTTATTGGTTATCGTCTTTGAAACGACAGTATTAAGAGCGTAAGAAGCATTCAGCATGGTGAAGATTGCTTGCTGGGTCTCTTGTTTGTAATTATTGAAGTGGAGCTGTATGCTTTGAGTAAATGTAGGCTTTAGGTCGGGGTTACCTATGATTATGTTCAGAGGGTCTGACACATCAGCTACCGGTTGCAACTGAGAAACAGATGGCTGCGAAGTGCGGGCACGATAATTGGCACGCAATGACGACTGCTGATCGAAACGATAACGGAATCTTGCATAAGGCGATACATTCCACACCCAACGTTGCGGCACATTGCGCTCACTCATAATGAGGTCTTCACTTTCAAGACTCGAGGGAGAGAAAAGAACGCCTGCATCGAGGTTATACTTTTTGGCCACCTTCTTGTAGCCTACCTGAAGTTCCTGAGTGAAGAATTTATTGCGGAAGCTATTGCTAAGCTGATCGGAAAGCTCTGCTCCCGGAGGTACACTTGAAAATTCTTCCGGTGTGAAATTCTCGGTATCTTCGGGTAAGGGTATATTATAGGTAAGTTTGTCAGCGTTGTTCCACTGATATTTTATGTTGTAAGCGAAATTAAGGAAGTTGCCTTTTGACACATCACCGAGTGGTTCTTGCCATGTGACACGTCCTTCGGCATAGTTCGACCAGGAACGGTTGTCAAGATATCGGTAGAGTTCTTCGCTATCGTCTTGCTTTAGGAAATACTCGATGTCGCTCCATGTTGTGGATTTCTGGCGAGTATCGGAGAAACGGTAATTAGCTCTCACACTGAACGACCGGCCGGGATGGGAAGCAAATTTATGATTATAGATGAAATCACCTCCCGTGTTTATGCTCGTGCCTTTATTGGTCTGTTTATTGAGATTTGAGTTGATAGGGTTTCCATCTTCCGCACCCTCTCTCAGCATTGAATTTGAGTTGGAGTATGCGTTGCGGAAATTCATACTGAAGTTGGGACGAAAATCAATCACATTGTTCTCATTGATGTTCCATTGAATACGGAAATCAGAGCTGATGTTATGTCCGCGGTCACGGTTTTTTGAATAAGCGTCCTGATAGTTCACGTAATCCGGATAGAGGTATTGGGTAGCTGTGCGACGTGTAGATAGACGGTCGGTATGGTTGTAAGATACGTTGCCACCCACACGGATTATCTCCTCTTTCCCGACGTTGAAATTGATGCCGAGCAACTGAGTTTTGTTAATGCCGTTGCCGCCTCCGAAATCACGGAAACGCCCGCGTCCCATATCAGTTGAACGGTTGTCGTTGATATTATTAGCGTCTCCCGTGATTGTAATCTGATTACCGTTGGAGAAACGGTTTACCACGAAGTTGCCCTGGTAGCGGTCGTCTGTGCCATATCCGGCTGTAACGTTACCAAACCAACCGTTGTTCATCTCTTTTTTTACTGTAAGATTGATGACGGTTTCTTCTTCTCCATCATCAATGCCGGTAAGACGGGCCAGATCACTCTTACGGTCTACAACCTGGATTTTGTTCACCATATTGGAAGGAAGGTTCTTGGTAGCCATCTGAGTGTCTTCACCGAAGAATTCCTTACCGTCGACAAGAATTTTTTTGATAGTTTTGCCGTTTGATGTGATGCTGCCATCAGAACCGATCTCCACACCGGGCAGTTTCTTAAGCAGATCATTGACAGTGCCATTTGGTGCGGTATGATATGAATCGGCATTGAATTCTATCGTGTCTTGCTTGGCCACAACAGCTGCTCTGACTCCTGTCACCACTGCCTCTTTAAGCATGATCGCATTGTCGGTGAGTTTAAGGGTTCCCAGTTCCAGAGTCTGATCAGCCTGTTTGATCTCAATGTCCTTGTCGATGTTATCCATACCGGTCATTTCAGCGAGGAAACGGTATTTTCCCGGTTTGAGATCCTTGAAGTTGAAATTGCCGTCAACACCGGTCATCAGATAACCGGTGCGTAGAGAATCGGGTAGGGAAATGAGCTGAATGGCCACGCCGGGGAGCGGTTGCCCATCGGCATCCTGCACCAGTCCCTTTACAATAGCGGCATGAGTGGAAATCAGCGTCGCCGTTGTGCAGAGCAGTACAGGCAATAGACGTTTAGTCTTCATTTGATGATAGAACGATTTGGGTAAAACAGTCAGTTTAGTTATGTTTATATGACTATTTACCTTAAAAAAGGTTTATTCAGGATAACAAAAGTATTTTTTTACAATGGCACAAAAATAGTATAATAAAAGTGCCTTGACAACCGGGATACTCACATCTGTTTCCGTGTATCCTGCTTGTCAAGGCACCTAAAAATTATTGTTTCCTAAAAATTATTGTTTAATGTATGACTACCTTTATAGTCCGAGTGGCTGTTTTCATTACATATATACCCGGTTCGAGCTGATGGCCTTCGACTTTTGTACCGTCAAGGCGATAATAAGACGCAGTGTCCTCTTCAGCCGAAATAGTATTAATAGCTGAGGCATCTCTTTCAATATGGAAGTCTTTGCGCTCCGTCATTGATTTAGCCCCTTCGTAGATAAAGCTCATATACCATCCATCTTTCAATTCGTCCATATTGGCGATGATTACAATGTTGCGGCTTTCTCCCGGAGTAAGATAAACCCTTTCAGAATTAGCCCGATACACCTCATAGCCGCCGTCGCCGGGGAATACCGCAAACGACGTTGCATTATAATAGACGCCGGATTCACATGTAACGGTGAAAGTGATTTTTACTGCTGAGGTATCAGTTATGGGTTCCTTTTCGTCAATACTGAAATCAGTGATCTTAATAACAGTAGTTTCGTCGTTCACTCCCAAGGAGACATCAATCGGTTTGCTTACATCTTGGCCCGCTTCATCACGGAATAATAGGGTATAGGTGCCCGGTTCGAGGGTCTCGTCTTTTCCCGGTGAAAACTTACCGATGTAGTCTGTAACATGTTCGCTGCTCTCGGGCATTACGTCAACAGGACGGAAAACAGATTTCGACACTATCTTACCCTCCGAATCCATCAAAAGCGGAGTCACTGTGCTGTAATATTCCTTATCGCTCGAATTTTCAACCACGAATGTCATTGGGAATTCATGGTCACGGTAAATCTTTGCCGGCACTTTGATATCTTTAACCATCACTGTGGCAGCTTTCTGATTCTCAACTGTCACTTTACCATTTTCGACTGTTACGGTCACTACCGAGGGCTCTCCAAGGGGCATTCGTACGGGATACCATTTGCCGTCAACATGAAGAACGGGCGTAATTTCATAGGTTCCGTCGGCCAACTCGGGGAAGACAACCTGAAGATCATTTCGTCCATCGTCGGGATGATAACCCTCGACTCCGGGACCATCCACAAATTTAACAGTAGTTTTGTCGGAGGATTCAAATTTCATTCCCAGTCGGCTACCGGCCGGCATTGTAGAGAGACTGTAGTTGAAATAAAGACCTGTGCATCGGAAATCTTTTCCGGCTTCAACGTCAGTAGTTTCCGCCTCAAATCCTGTATTATTATAGAATAAATAGACAGGTGCATCGCCATCTTTCTTTGGCCTTACTCCCAAAGTGGCAATCTGGGAAGTGTTGAAACCGCCTGCTCCACCTCCTACTCCGAGATCGTCAGGATTGAGAGCTGTGAGAAGGAAGTAACCATTGCTGATTCCACCCCATCCCCAGTTGAAATGGAAGTAACCGTCTGAACTATATCCATCACAGATGAACTGATGGCCTCCGGCAGTGCCGGCGCCGCTGTATAACACCGGCAAACCTTGTTCAAGATCGGCATAAATCATGTCTTCCCACTCATAGTAGCCGTAATATGCTCGGTTAGGCATCCAGAGAGAAGGTGAGTAATCAAAGATATCTATCAGAGAGGCGCCCATCTGGGTGGTGGCAGCTCCACTTCCTCCAGGTTCATAGTGCATGTTTACGCTCACGCCGCACCCGTACATCAGTACGGCAACAGCATACTTGGATTCCTCAGAGCTCTTATCGTCATAGACATCAGTCATGAGGTCCCATTGGAATGGAGTAGTGTCGTAGTCGAAAGTGAGTTCCTCCTCACCCGGTCGCCAGAAATATGAGTGGGTTCCCTTTCCATGGTCCGGATAATTATGATATTTCATTACTTGGGCCATAGCCGTGGCAACGCAACCGGTGACAGTTTCATGTCCGTCAACTTTCGGACATAGCATATTATAAGGAGCTTCCTGGTTCCACTTTGTCGTAAGAAGTGGAGCAATAGGAGCACGCTCGGCTTTTTTCTCTTCGGAAACCTTATCTGAGTTAGTAACCGATAGAGCAGAGCTATTAAGAATGGCTAATTCTTGATTATAGAAGTCAAGCCAATACTTCAGTCCCGGATTTTCTTTTAACCCAGATTCCGACCATCCTGAAGGAGATCCATCAGAATAGGCGAGAAGGGCGGGGGCCTCATCATAAGCCGGGAGGACCATAAAACCGTCATCATTTGAAAAAACGTATAGGTTCTCTAAGGTATCTGTTAATTTAAATTCTGAGCCTCTCGTGAGTTTTAGGATTGGAAGTTGGCCGGAGGTTTCTGACTTAAGACGTTGCAAAGCTTGATCCGGAGTAATTTTGACTGCCATAGCAGGAGCAACGGCAAGAGCAAGAATGGGGAGAAGTAGCGTTTTCCTCATAAATATGAATTAAGATGGGTTAAAGAATAATCATTTATAATTATAGGCATCAATTACAACAGCCTTGTTACATATATAACCCAAAAACTAAGAAAAGTTCTCTCGAGATAACCTGTAAATTGGGAAAAGTTCAGTCCAAAGTGAAAAAAAGCCCCGTAGGAAAAATCCGTACGGGGCAATATAAGAGGTGTATACTAAAAATTATATATGGAGTAATTGATTCACACGAGCCTGTACCGCTGCGTAGTCAGCTCCAAGTTTTTCTGCGCGACCGGGATTATTGCCATAGTCACCGTGAATCACTTCCAGAGCTTCCTTTTCGATTCTGTCCATGTCGGCTTTGCTGTCAGTAACCATCTGGATTGACTCAGACTTAACCTTGGCAACAGTGCCGGGAGTTTGGAGACTCAAATTTGAAGAAGCTGTAGAAAGGAAATTCGAAGCGTTTGAACCGATAACAGTAATCTTAGTCGGCACAACAGTCAATTTACCGATTGTTGGTAAAGAAACTTTCGCAAGATTAGGATTAAGATTAGAATTTGGAGCCACTTTAATCGTTCGCTCTACATTAGTTCTTGCAGAGAATGGGGTAGATGGCGAGTGATGCAGATTGCAGATCCATGCTATTAAAATAGCAACGGCAAAGATACCGAAAATTGCACCTAACCAAGCCACTCCTTTAACAGCACCATTCGATAATCTTTCATCCGGAGATTCGGGTCCATTGTTAAAGATTTCGGCTTCTTGAGCAGTGGTAAGATTTTGATTAATTTGATCCGATGGTAGTGGATTACCTTTGGGATTTGAATCATTTAGTGTCTTCATAGTGTTGTATATTGATAAGGTGAAACAAAATGGAGCTTATGGCGGGATCGCTTCTAAGTCTCTCTTGATGTGAGTGAAACGAATGAACTGAATCAAAGGTTTAAAGAAATTAATCTCCTAAGCATTTTTTAACTAAAACGTCACTTCACACACGTCAACCTCCGGAGCTGAGTAGAAGATACCGTGATTCAGTCTTAAAAATCTTTCTCCCGCCAAACAGCCACCTGAAAAATTACTGAACCTCATTTTTATGTTCATTCTCAATTTATATTCATTCTCAATTCTCTACTCTCTTCTCATACTTCAGCTTAATTTATTTTTGAAGTGTCAAGGTTTTTAATGTAAAAGGTCTTAATATTTCAATTCACGCACTCAAAAGAGTGCGACTGAAAACGAATAACGCTTCCTCGAATACTAATGCGTTTCAATTCACGCACCCACACAAGGTGCGACTTTGCGGTAACGATGAAATTGTTACGCAAGCGGTCGTTTCAATTCACGCACCAAAGCAATGTGCGACATCCATCAGCTGTTTGTCTCCGGGTGTCATCCTCGTTTCAATTCACGCACCCATGCAGGGTGCGATTCAATAGCAACCATCTGAACTACCGGGAGCCAGCGTTTCAATTCACGCACCCATGCAGGGTGCGACAGAGGAGTCGAATTCTACTGTGGAGTAGCCTTCCGGTTTCAATTCACGCACCCATGCAGGGTGCGACGGCTCTCCAAAAATTGCATATCGGTAGAACTTAGCGTTTCAATTCACGCACCCATGCAGGGTGCGACCCTCAAACAAGAATTCGACAAGCTCACCTTCAAGGTTTCAATTCACGCACCCATGCAGGGTGCGACCTCAAATTGTATGCGGTAGAATCCGTTGGCCTCGAGGTTTCAATTCACGCACCCATGCAGGGTGCGACGTCGGCACTGTACCCGGCCATGTCCTCATGAGGCCGTTTCAATTCACGCACCCATGCAGGGGTGCGACGTCGCGGTCTCCGTCCGTCATGTCCGTGCCTATGTTTCAATTCACGCACCCATGCAGGGTGCGACTTAGAATAATTGCAATCGGAGCCGTGCCTACTGTGTTTCAATTCACGCACCCATGCAGGGTGCGACTCCCTTCTTCCGGGTGTCAATCTGGCCCCCGCGGTTGTTTCAATTCACGCACCCATGCAGGGTGCGACCCGCTTCCCGGCCTGACGACAGGCCCGGATAAAAGTTTCAATTCACGCACCCATGCAGGGTGCGACGCCCTGTATCACGCGGTCCATTCCGGATGCGGAGTTTCAATTCACGCACCCATGCAGGGTGCGACCCCGACCCCGACGAGATATTCGAGCCATTGCCAGGTTTCAATTCACGCACCCATGCAGGGTGCGACTCATATCAATAGCATTCTCGCCGTCCTCGGTATGTTTCAATTCACGCACCCATGCAGGGTGCGACAACAATTAAAAACAGTTACAGCTATGGCAGACAAGTTTCAATTCACGCACCCATGCAGGGTGCGACAAAACCCAGCCAACCATGTACAGAGAAAAAGTAGTAGTTTCAATTCACGCACCCATGCAGGGTGCGACCTGGTGTCGGCGTAAACAAACGATGGGGGTACACTGTTTCAATTCACGCACCCATGCAGGGTGCGACACATCGACACCCTCTTCATCCAGGAGGGTGAAAAAGTTTCAATTCACGCACCCATGCAGGGTGCGACCTCACGCTCAATGCCACAAGCACGAGTGTGGACTTGTTTCAATTCACGCACCCATGCAGGGTGCGACCGTCAGGCCGGATGCCGTGAGCTGCTGTAGACAGTTTCAATTCACGCACCCAGGCAGGGTGCGACGGCTTCGGAGTTCAAGACCGAGTTCGAGATAACCGGGTTTCAATTCACGCACCCATGCAGGGTGCGACTAGTAGTAGATTACCATCTCGTCGCCGTTTGGGTCGTTTCAATTCACGCACCCATGCAGGGTGCGACATACTAACATATAACAAGCGACTCCAAAAATATGAGTTTCAATTCACGCACCCATGCAGGGTGCGACCCGAAATGCCTGCTCTTCCTCGACATGGGGCTCGGGTTTCAATTCACGCACCCATGCAGGGTGCGACTTTCCACAGATAGAGCATTTCCACCAAACCTCCATGTTTCAATTCACGCACCCATGCAGGGTGCGACGTGCGACGAAGTGACCGTCTATGAGCCACTGACAGCGTTTCAATTCACGCACCCATGCAGGGTGCGACTTCTGATCCATAGTATTCGGTTTTATGCGGACTGACGTTTCAATTCACGCACCCATGCAGGGTGCGACATGCGACAAAGTTACAATATTTCGTTGATATGGCGTTTCAATTCACGCACCCATGCAGGGTGCGACGACAGGCGATGTGGTTGCCGTCTATAACGTGCTCTCGTTTCAATTCACGCACCCATGCAGGGTGCGACTCAACAAGGCCATCGAGGCTTATAACAAGGATGTGTTTCAATTCACGCACCCATGCAGGGTGCGACTGCGCCAGTACTGAGCTATCGAGCAGACATCAACGGTTTCAATTCACGCACCCATGCAGGGTGCGACGATCGCCGAGAGCCTAAGCGAAGTTACGACCCTGGTTTCAATTCACGCACCCATGCAGGGTGCGACCCTAACCAACGACGAGATCGCCGAGAGCCTAAGCGTTTCAATTCACGCACCCATGCAGGGTGCGACGACAGCATGCCGGACGGCAAGGGAATCCCCATCGGGTTTCAATTCACGCACCCATGCAGGGTGCGACTTACGGCCACATCGTAGCACAATTCAAGGAGATTGGTTTCAATTCACGCACCCATGCAGGGTGCGACGGCGGCTTTCTTTACTTTATCTATGTCTTGTTGGGTTTCAATTCACGCACCCATGCAGGGTGCGACGGGGAGGAGATAAGGTATGGAGGTTGAGAGGATTAAAAGTATTATTTTGCGAAGTTATAAAATAGATTATTTAGAGTAATTATTATTGCTATATAGAATTACCTAATCAATTGACTGTTAAGATGTGCGAGAGAAAGGAGAAATATGCCTTGCTTATGGTTCGCAAGTTTAAGCGTATAACTAAATCTCATAATCAATTGGAGAGAGAAATACATAAATTAAAGATACATTAGAATTAAGGTTGATATAATAAAGCCTGATATGATAAAGGTTAATATAATAAGATAGTTTAAGTTGAGAGAGAAATAAGACTAAATGATTAAAGACCCTTCCATATCGAAACTTGTTTGCTTGCCCAAATGTTCTATCTTGCTTTGATAGTTCTTTCCAAGACGATAGATTCGAATGGAATCTGTAGCACTATCTATTATGCCTAATAGCCGAGACTTAAGGCGTAATAGTTCACTCTCATCTATCAAACATTCAAATACTGAATTCTGAACCCTTTGGCCGTAATCTTTGCAACACTTGGCTACATTGCGAAGACGTTTTGCTCCTTTCTCAGAAGAGGTATTTACATCATATGTTATTAAAACGTACATCATTAATTTTTATTTTGCGAGAAATACTGGATAATCATCGATATCACCTCTGAGGTTACGGGCCAATAACATGGCTTGAACGTGGGGTAAAAGTCCGAGTTTTATTTTCTCATTTATAAAAGGATGAGTAAATTCAGTCCTTTTCTTATTCTGCCAAGCAGACAGAAATTTCTTAAGCCCCCCTTCTGTAAAGACTACTGAGGTTTGTCTAGTGTCATATGGATCCGTGTGTATTTTGAAATCAGAATTACTCAGTTGACGATTATTGATAATAGAAATAACCAACCTGTCAACTATATATGCCCTCATTTCTTCCATAAGATCAAGAGCTAATGAATTTCTTCCAGGACGAAGGGAATGCATGAATCCGGCCGCTGGATCAAGGCCAACGCCTTCTAATGCTGCCGCGCAATCGTTGGCTAATAAGGAATATCCAAACGACAACATGGCATTTACTGGATCAGTCGGCGGACGTTTGAAACGTCCTGTAAATCTGAAGTATGGTTTTTATAGCAGGAGGAATAATATTCTCATCTGTCATTCTGTGCATCTCAGAGGCAATTTCCCGTGTGGTATCTTTCAAATCGGGGGTGATGTCAAAATATTCCCTATGACGTATTTCCCAATAAAAAATTGCACCCCGATCAATAGTGACGTTCAACATTTCTTCAAGGATCAAGCTTTGAGCTGTGACTTGAATCCTGTCGCAATCTGATATTTTTGGTTTACCACGTTTATATTCTATAGGCAGAACATGAAATAGACCACTTTTAAGAATATCCCTCTTTCCTTCAGGTGCATTTTCAAAAGGATATATCTCAATGGCATCAGCTGTGCCTGAGAGGCCCAAAATTGATGAAGCCAGCCGAATTCCGCGTAATGTAATTACTGAGGTTCCGTTCGTTTCTCTAATATACGGATTGTCAACATTGCCATGTAGCAACGCTCCTTCAGTTGTCAAGGCATTTTCGCTCCATAATTGTTCAAGATGGATTAATGCCCATTGTCGGGGACAGAACACGTAGTGTTGTATCCCCGACAATTGAAGCATCTCCTCATCCTTATATAAATGAGGTTGTGAGCCGTAGGAATCAGGCATCTCAGATCAATTCTTTAATTTTTACCCCTTTGGGTATTTCTGCAGTGTCAACTGTAATATCATAGTCTTTGATACTCCTGGGGGCATCGACGTCTTTCTTCTTTTCGACCTTTACAAGATCAAAAAGCTTATTGGCGGGTGCCGAACCAAGCTTGGAGTCATGCTCGAAAACTATAAGACGGCGAGCTGACATCATTCCTCGAGATGCAGAACGGTCATTGTCAAACATATTGATCAGGGCTTCCCAGAAAAGTTCAAGATCGTCTTGACTGAAGCCTGTTTGATTTGCAAGATTTGCATTAATGAACCCGTGCATGACATACAGTCCATAAGGCACAGTCGCCTTGCGACCCATAGTACGTTCTTTTTCTTTGTCGCTTTCCTTTGTGACTGCCATGCGGGTGATAGCATGGTGGAGGCTAACAACCGGATCGGCAGACCGACTGAAAGTCAACTGTACGGCACCTCTTACCTGACCTTGTTTATCTTTAGTAGCAATAACGGCTCCAAATGTCCGGATATCGTAATATTTTTCACACAAAGCCTGCTTGGCCACATCCTTTTGTGTGCCCTTATCTGCTTTGCTGACTTTCTCCGACTTGTAGATGTCTTCAACACGATTGTCAAGAACAGCAGCTTCCTGAATGAAGATGTCGTAATTGGGCATACCTTTACGTGCAACATCCACATAATTGCGAATCTTTCGTTTGATACATACATCTGTCACCAAACCGTGTCCTGTCTCCGCATCTACACGTGGAAGATTAGCTGCGTCAGGATCTCCGTTAGGATTTCCATCTTGTACATCAAAGATGTACACAAAATCGATTCTTTTATTTATCTCTGCCATAGCTTGTTTATTATAGGTTTATTTTTCTTTTTTTGCGTAAAGATCTGCTCTCTGGTGATAATAGCCCACAAAGAAGCGTCCCTGATCATTAAGATCCAGATGTGAAGGAAATCCTGACTCGGACACCTTATCTATGATCTCTTGTTTTATTTGTTCATAGAATATCCTGCTTCCTTCAGATAGTTTTTCCGAATGATGCAGCGAAAGGTTAAGCATTGCCGGAAATACGGCAGCCGGAGTAGAAGACGCGGCTCCCATATATCGTGTCCGGATTGAGTCGCCTGTATTAGCGTCCGTCTGGATCTTCTCAAGTACGGCCGTCAGGCGCCCGCAGAGGTATCCCGGATTTGTGTTGTTTTTGTCAAGCATAATTTGCAATGTTTTATGGTGTGGAAGATGTTTTGTTTTTCTGTTAAGAAAGGCTTTGATAATCGCAACCCGTTGCAATGTCGGCGCCATATCAGATAGTTCTGCACGTATTCTCTGTAAAGCTCCGGTATAAAGAGGATATGGATAGGGTGAACCTAATACTACAGCTTTCATAGTGTCTTCGATCAAATTTGGAAGAGCATCTGAAATCTTTCCTCCAAGAGTTACAGCTGATATCATACTGTAAATTCCTTGGTAAGGTCTACGCTTATCGATAGGACAATTGTCGACTATCTCCATATTGTCGAAGTGATCGAGTATTTTCCCGGCAAAATCTTTCAACAGCGTATCCATCCAGAACACCACAGCTATTCTGCCTGTATTTGGCGCTAAACCGAGAATATGAAACCTATCGTCGAGAGTAGTCTTAATTTTTCCGGAATATATTGATTTGAAAAGTTTAGTAACCTTTTCAATTTTATCGTTTAATTCCAAATCCTTTTTATCCGGTATTTCAAAAAGACTAAGCAAACCGGAAGTTACTCCAGTGTTGATCTCATTATTATCCTTACCCCAAAACAGGAAGATTCGGTTGCCTAATCTAACTTTATTTTTTGAATCCTTACCCAGGAATTGTTTCAAAACAGAAGAAAACATTTCTTCTCCTTCCACTGAGATAGGAGAATTATAGGCTTGCGACTTTCCATATGAGTCATATCCGGAATTAACCTGAAATGCCACAAGAGCAGCCATCGGAGAGTTATCCGGAAGTGGGGTAGGAGTAGTAGTCCTTACCAAAGGGGCTATATTACCTGTCACAAGACATCTCCCTGTTACCTTATCTTCAGATTCTTGAACAAGTAGGTGGTCAATCAAATGTCTTTTCTCCGCTATTAGTTCATCATCTTTTTCAAAACGGAAACTTAGGTTTGATGCGGAAGAAGCCATGACTTCATCAAAAAGGGCATCTTTCTCCATTTGAGACTGAATCTGAGAGTCCGGTTTTGAATAAAATTTTATCAAAGCATTAATGGAGGGATCATCTTTATGATGAGCGTAAATATTGTCGATTATCTTCTTGAAAAGCGCCAGGCATTTACCTTTCTTATCACCTTTCCCGATAACGTACTTAAGGTTGTCCCAAAGAATATTGGATTTTGGTGCAGAAGTACGTTTGATGCCTTTAGCCACCAGGAAGCGTTCACAACGCGATTTGTCAATCCTATGACGTTCAAATCTCTTGAAGTTTCCTTCAGAATCGATTACAATCACAAATTCGATTTCTTTCCATTCCAATCCGGATGGAGGCAGAAGATCGCTGCGTGATTGTGCGTAATCATATAGTGCTTTTAGTATCATTTCAGAATATCCTCACTGTTTAACGGTGGAACTTCAATCACGCCATTCTCCATCTTTGCTCGGAAGAACATGGGCTGGATATTGTCCGGTTGGGAAAAATCCATATCATAAAGCATTATTCCGAAGTCTCTTGATTCGGGCAATAGATCTGTAGATGATTTAGCGTTTTCATCCAATAATTTGAAAAAGGCACTGCATTCCCTGGTTCCGAGATACGGACTGGTAAAGAATTGTCCGGCAGACGCACGACGTTCAAACATCTCCTGATATTTCTTTGGATTCTCGTCAGGTCCCGCTTTATGCGCTTTTTCATTTTTTCTGTCCCGTGGCGGTATGAATATCATGCGGGCATAGATCCTATACCTTACATCACGGAGCATAAGGGTATTTTTCTGTTGGCGCTTCTCGGTTGCTACGATAGGTTTCGCATTTGCACTACCTCCGCCCACTGCGCCTACTTCGTTTCTTCTTATAGAAAACCATTTTATGGGGTTGATCACTTCTATACGTGTGATTTCCCATCTGATTGCCGGTTTCCAGAAAATAGATTGAAATATATTGCGCGCAGCAGATGGTGTAATAACATCGTAACTTACTCGCTCTACTTTTAATTCCGGACGCGTAAAACAAGCATAATCTCCCCATATTTCGAGTCCGTATTCTTTATCATAATATTCTTTTACTGCCATAAGTGATGAGTTATATTATGTAATTCTGTTCTAAAAACTGATTGTCACTTTTAAGTCCGACAAGTTCATCATATTGTTCTTGAAGTGAAAGAAAAAAGATGCCTGGCATGACCTCTTCCAAAAGATGTGCCTTTTGAAAATTAAGAAAGATTCTATCCGGAACAGTCACGCAAAATCTCCCTAATTCTCTTGAAAGTTTTCGTGAAATACCATTCTGACGGATTTGTTGTAACAATTCTTTTGCATTGCCAAAGTTAACAACAATTTCCTTACCTTTTGCATCAATCATTCTAAATTTTCTTGAAATTTCTTCATATTGACAACTAAGAAGTTTTGATTGCATTTCAATAATATTCTCTTTGTCAAAATATGGTGTGCGACGATATAGCTTCCTAAAGTAGGTCTTCATCGATTGAGGATCCTGCCAATCTGTATCCGGATGAACGCTTGACAAATCATTCATTGTGTCGGCTGCGATTGAAAGGAGACCGTATTTTTTATCTTTTTCAAAATCAAAAACCACAGTTTGGCCGCTCTCATATTTACCCTCACGATTACATCTCCCCGCAGCCTGAAGGATTGAGTCAAGACCGGCCATTTGTCGGTAAACTATGGGGAAGTCTATATCTACACCGGCTTCTATAAGTTGGGTGGAAATAACCCTGATAGCTTTCTCAGGTGTGGCAAGAATAGATTTGATTTGCTCTATGGTAGACATAATGTGGTCTCCACACATTGATCTTGAGAGGTGGAATGTAGGAATTTCAGAGTCCTTATTAAGTTCCTCAAAAAGATTGAGTGCATGCTTTCGTGAATTTACTATGCACAATACTCTTTTATGTTGTCGTAGTCGTTCAGCCAATGTATGGTAACTGAAAGATTCCTTAGAAAAGGTTATATCCGCTCTGCGGAGCTTTGCATGAAGAGAAAAAGAAGAGGGTATGATATGATTTATTTCATTTGAATCAAAACCAATGAAACAAGCTTGGTTAGTACCTTTATGATTACCATAAAGAATCGGTTGGCTTGCCGTGCAGAAAAGAAAAGAAGTAGAAAAAAGTTTTTTATATGCTTTTATTGATTCCACCACCGGCTGAAGAAATGCAAGAGGCAACGCTTGCACCTCATCCAATATCACCACACTATTGGCAATTGAATGAAGTTTCCTGCAAGAAGATCTTCGATTTGAATAGATAGATTCAAATAACTGTACGTTGGTGGTGATAATTATTGGTGCATCCCAATTCTCGCATGCAAGTAATGAAGAATTGTCACAAAATTCTTCATTTACCACACTATGATGCTCTATTACATTCTGAGCACCAAATATAGCTCTTAATATTGATGCTGTTTGAACAATAATGCTCGTGAATGGAATAGCGATAATTATCCTTTTCTTATTATGCTTGATGGCATGTTTAAGAGCCCAAATGACCGATGCAATTGTTTTACCTCCTCCGGTTGGAACCGTCAGATCGAAATATCCAGGTTCTGCGTCAGCTGCTTTCTCACAATTCTCTTGAATATGAGTCCTTATGAGGTTAAGATCAGACTTTGGTAAATCAATTAATCGTTTTCTATATGTTTCGAGCTTTTCATCTAATTCTGCGAGAGATGAAAACGAGCCTCTTGCGGCTGCCTCCTGCGGCGACATAAAGGCTTCGGTATCCAGCCAATCAGCATCAACCAGACATGAATAAAGCATCCGGACAATGTAGGCTGAATCAGTAGGATTCAGTTTGAAATGGGGTAAAGATAGGGTAACATTTGGAATGTCTGTTGAGACAGTTTTGGGAATCGGTTTCTTTAATAACAGTTGGAGTTCGTCTGTATCATATAATCCACCGTGATGGGCCGCAATAGGGTTTGAAAGCCAGTATAATTGACTGTCGAAGGGATGTTTGTGGGCAATTATAGCACCAATATAACTATGATCTTTATTCTCTTCAGATTTTGAAGAAGTGTCATATTCAGACACCCTTTTAATGTAAGACTGAAATCCCTCACTCTCCTTACCACGATCATGAAGGAGCCCAAGAAACTTTCCCCAGCTACCCATTCCGAACTCGGATGCAAACCTTTCTGCCAAAGCTGCTACCCCTTCGCAGTGTTGTTTGTTGGTTTGGATATTCCAGGAATCTTCCGTTTTATAAATATGAGCAATAATAGCTGACTCTTTCATGATGATTAATTTTTTGCAAAAATAGATACTAAAACTGCAATTATTAAACAGTAATATGTTAAATAAAATAAATTTTCAATTAAAGTGTTCATGAAATATATGAAGGGATAGGAAAAATAATGCAATATCGATAAGGTTAAAGTAAATTTCCGGTAGCAATTCAAATTTTTGCAGTATTATGATTCTAAATTTCTCATAAATAGATGTAAGGGCGTCGGATTATTGAATCCGAATTGGTATTGAAATCCAACATTACGCTATTTTGGCACGGCTGTTGCATGACCACTTACCTCAAATAGTAGACTTAAGGCAATTCTATTTAATATTTCAATCATTAATACTTCAATCAGAATTTTTCATTGACTTATCATTACTACCGATACTCGTCTTATAAAATGGAAATACTACATTCCAACCGTTGTTATTGGTCTGGATGGCGGATTGGCTGTTCGGAAAGGGGGATTGAGGGAAAGAAATTAAACTATCGTTATGTTATTGGTCAAATAGATAAACCGATTGAATAATCCAATCGTTTAGGATTTATAATCGGGGAGATGACTTCGGATATCATCCTTATACCCGAATTGTCAATTGTCAAGTCCTGACGCAATTATTTAAGTGTGAAGGATGATATTTTCTAACTTTTAAAAGATTTTAGCTATGAGACGCAGATTAACTTACCTTCTCCTCTCTCTATTTATAGTGGCCGGATCCGGTCAGGCATTCGCGGATGGTAACAATCACCGTGGCAAGGCTCGACAAGAGCAAGGTAATCATCGTCCCGGTGGTAATTCAGGCAATAAACATGCCAACAAAAATAATGGTCACAGCCATTCGAATAAAAAGAATGACAAATTCTCCGGTAATAATCATCGACCCGGTAACAATAATCAGGGGGGCGCCTTCATTCCGGTTAATAATTTCAAACCCGGTAACGGCAATAATGGAAAGCCGGGAAATAACCATAATGTAAAACCCGGCAATAATCATAAGCCTGGAAATGACAAGCACCATGGTAATAACCCAAAACCAGCTCCCGGTCATGGTTGGGGCAATACATCTGCTCCTCGTCCCGGTACAGGACATGCTCCCACACCTGTTCCTCCGGGACATCATCACGGCGCTCCCGTTCCACCTCCCCCTCCAGCACCGGTTATGAGACCCGCAGGTGGTTTCCACTTCGGTCCGGCTTTGCCTCCTCCGCCTCCACGTCTGCCTTATATGGTGGATTATGTTACAAGAGGATGCCATGATGTGAATGTATGGCAAGTAAGCTCCGATACATTCATTGTTAAATATCGTCGTGGCGGAAGATGGTATACCCAGTATCTTTATCCTTATTCCGAGATGTATGGAAATCCGACATTGATCTCGATCAACTGGCAGCCGTTGTCACCCTGGACTTTCATTCCTCCTATTCAGCTGAACATCAATCTTTGATTTATGTAATAGTTAAATACAAAAAGTGCTCGCTTTAGGAAAGCGAGCACTTTTAGTATTTAACTATTATCGATACTGAAGAAAAGTTGTAGGGTATCGAATGAGTGTGAATCAAAAAAGATAGTACGATGAAATACCGGGTGAGCGCATGGCGATGTAGCATTGAATATCAAATAGATATCAAATGAATACCAAATGGATATCCAAACATGCCAAAGGCGTGTCCCTACAAATTCCGAATTTTGATATACCCTCACTCAAGAATTAATCCCTCATTCAATTATTAATAAAGGTAATCCTTGATCTGCTCGGGACGGAAGTTGCCGATGAAAGAAGCATGGCGAGCAACCTCAGCCTCTCCGTACTTAACGTAAACAATGAGTGACTTCTTGAATGATTCCGCGAGTTCAGCGTTCTTGCCGTCTGCACTGCGTTGTGCGTCGTCAAGAAGGAGATAACCCATGATGATGTGGCCGGCCATCTCAACGAGGCGACGGGCCATGAAGTCATGATATTTAGGATCATCCACACCCATCACAGCCTGAACGGCATCAGCATATTGCTGGGTCATGAATACGAGAGTGTTCTTGACGCCCTCGAATTCAGGCTTAACCTCAGCTGCCTCAAACTCTTTCATCTTCGTGAGGTAGGTGCCGGTGCTGACGTGGCGGATGGCGGCTACAACCTGAAGCTGAGTGGTGCCCTCATAGATGGAGGTGATACGTGCATCGCGGTAAAGACGCTCGCAAGTGTAATCCTTCA
>CAZUNU010000007.1:0-36843 GCA_964622105.1 uncultured Sangeribacter sp.
TTTAGGGTATGTGACAAATTATTACAAAGGAGTATAAAAATCTGCGGTTGAGTATAAAAAATTATGGAAAAAATTTTGTAGGAAACTATAAAACTACTAAATTTGCCCGTAGTTTCATTCTAAAATGACATTCTAATGAAAAAGCACAATTTCTATGCCGGACCCAGCATTATGAGTCAATATACTATTGACAAGACCGCTGAGGCAGTCCACAATTTTGCTGATATGGGTTTGTCGATCCTTGAGATCTCACACCGTAGCAAACAATTTCAGGCAGTGATGGATGAGACCGTAAGTCTCTTCAAAGAGCTCCTGGAAATTCCCGAGGGCTACAGTGTGCTCTTCCTCGGAGGTGGTGCAAGCCTGCAGTTCGCAATGGTGCCCATGAATATGCTCGCAACAAAAGCTGCCTATCTCGATACAGGTGTATGGGCAAGCAAAGCTATCAAAGAGGCTAAACTTTTTGGAGAAGTTGATGTCGTAGCTTCTTCGAAAGACAAGAACTATAATTATATCCCGAAAGATTACGTTGTACCAGGTGATGTGAATTACTTCCACTACACTTCGAACAACACTATCTACGGAACAGAGATTCGCAAGGATCCCGATGTGGCGGTTCCAATGATTGCAGATATGAGCTCCGATATTTTCTCACGTCCTGTTGACGTGTCCAAATATGAACTTATCTACGGTGGCGCTCAGAAAAACCTCGCACCTGCCGGTGTTACTTTCGTGATTGTTAAGGATGATGCTCTTGGTAAGGTTGATCGTGTCATTCCTACTATGCTCGATTACCGCACTCACGTTAAGAAGGGTTCAATGTTCAATACTCCTCCGGTTCTTCCGATTTTCTCAGCTCTCCAGACTCTCAAATATTACAAAGAGTTAGGTGGTGTGAAAGCTATAGAGAAAATGGACATTGAAAAAGCAGATTGCCTCTACTCCGCTATTGACGGCAGCAAGATGTTTGTAGCCACTGTCCCTGACCAGGCAGATCGTTCTATAATGAATGTCTGCTTCGTAATGAAGCCTGAATATAAAGATCTCGAGAAAGACTTCATTGATTTTGCTACTGCAAAAGGCATGATGGGCATCAAGGGACATAGAGATGTTGGTGGATTCCGCGCATCTCTCTACAACGCTCTCCCTATGGAAAGTGTAGAGGCTCTCGTAGCTTGTATGAAGGAATTTGAGGCTAAGCATTGATAAAACTAAAGATATGAAAATTTTAGTTTTCACAGAGAAACCGTTTGCACCTGCCGCTGTAAAGGCGATTGCCAATGTAATCAATGCATCCGGTAATGAGATGGAGCTTGTAGAGAAAGGCACACGTGCCGATCTTCTCGAAGCAGTAAAAGATGCTGAGGGCCTTATTGTTCGCAGTGATGTCATCGATAACGATGTGATGGATGCAGCTCCTAAGCTTAAAGTTATTGTAAGAGCCGGTGCCGGTTACGACAACATTGATTTGATTGCTGCTACAGACCATCATATCTGCGTTATGAACACACCGGGCCAGAACTCTAATGCTGTGGCTGAACTTGTCTTCGGTATGATCGTGATGATGTGTCGCAATCAATATAACGGAACATCTGGCTCTGAGTTGAAGGATAAGTCATTGGGTATCTATGCTTTCGGTCAAGTCGGAAGAAATGTTGCCCGAATCGCGAAAGGCTTCAACATGAAGATACAGGCTCTTGACGTTTTCGTGCCTGATGCAGTAATGGAGGCAGAAGGGGTAACTCCTGTTCATGACGTAAATGAGCTATTCTCAAACAACGACTTCGTTTCTCTCCACATCCCGGCCACTCCTCAGACCAAGAACTCCATTGGTTATGATCTCGTGATGAGAATGCCTAAGAATGGCGTACTTGTCAATACTGCACGTAAGGAAGTAATTGACGAGGACGGTTTGATCAAGGCACTTCAGGAAAGACCTGATCTTCGTTACGTGAGTGATATCCGCCCGGCTAAAGCTGAGGAATTTGAGAAACTGTTCGGACCCAGAGTATTCTTCACACCCAAGAAAATGGGAGCCCAGACAGCTGAGGCTAACTTTAATGCCGGAGTTGCTGCCGCTGAGCAAGTTATAGCATATCTGAAAGACGGATGGAATAAATTCCAGGTTAATAAATAACCACCATCCTTTATTACATAAATCTACCATGATCCCGGAAGAGAGCTTATCTTTTCCGGGATTATGGCTGTTAAACTTACTTGATTTTAATGTCGGAACTTGACAACAATATCAGTGTTGGCAGAGGACTATTGGCGGTCTCTCCGATTGCAGTTTTTCTAATAGTCTATCTGCTGACCTCACTTATTATTGGTGACTTTTACAAAATGCCTCTGAGTGTGGCATTCATGATCGCCTCAGTTTGGGCTGCTTTTACTCTTAAAGGACGTTCGCTTCATGAAAGAATAGAAATTTTTTCAAAAGGTGCCGGATCAGGAAATGTTCTATATATGATATGGATTTTTATCCTGGCTGGAGCTTTTGCCGCAATTGCAAAGAGCACAGGAGCTGTGGAAGCTACGGTGTCACTTGCTTTGGCTTATCTACCATCTTCTTTGATTGTGCCGGGCCTTTTCATTGCCACTTGTTTCATTTCAATGGCAATAGGTACGTCTGTTGGAACAGTAGTTGCTCTTGTCCCTCTTGCAGTAGATATAGCAATGGAAGTGAACGGGGAACTCCCCTTTTTTGTGGCAATAGTTTTGGGTGGAGCTTTTTTCGGCGACAATCTTTCCTTTATTTCTGACACTACCATTGCTGCGACCAGAACCCAGGGTTGCAATATGAAGGATAAATTTTTTGCTAACCTGAAAATTGTTGTTCCCGCTGCAGTGTTAGCGTTGTTTTTTTATTGCATCACAAGTCCTGAGATTCCTGTGATTGAATTAGATGACACTCAACCTATGTGGCTTGTGCTTCCTTACTTGATTGTAATCTTATTGGCTATATGTGGAATAAACGTGATTGTAGTTCTCCTTTTAGGCATTGTGAGCGCCGTCTTGGCAGGAATAATCAGAGGCCATAATATTTTGGATATATGTTATACTGCGGGAGAAGGTGTGGAATCCGTCGGATCTCTGATAGTAGTCACCTTGCTCGCCGCCGGAATGCTTGGTATTATCCGTAAGGCTGGGGGCATTGATTTTATATTAAAGATATTAGGAAGAAACATTGGTTCGATAAGGGGCGCACAAGGCAGCATAGCTCTCCTGGTCGGTATTGTGAACCTTTGTACTGCCAACAATACTGTTGCTATTATTACAGTTGGCTCGATGACTAAAAGTATTTCTTCTCATTTCAAAATTCCGGCGAAAAAGGCAGCATCTCTTCTTGATACTGGCTCATGTGTAGTGCAAGCTTTATTGCCTTATGGTGCCCAAACGCTGATGGCTACTTCCTTAGCAGGCGTATCCCCTGTTGCTCCATGGATTTATCTTTTTTATCCTCAATGTCTTATATTCTGTCTCATAATTTCGATTCTGGTAACTAATAAAAAAAGACCGGCTCATTGAGCCGGTCTTTTTTTATTAGTTACCAGAGAACTTATTTCTTAGGCTGGATATTCATTGAAACTGAATATGTACCCATTGATGTCTGGTCGATTGTTGAGGGAAGATCATCCACTGATTCAACAGCTATGACAGGAATGTCAAGCACACACTGTGCGATGCTCTTGTCTACCTGAAGCACTGTGGCATTAATGTGGATATAATTGGTACCCTCTCTCAAATAGTTGGCAGGAATCACCGGTTTTGTAGGCTCTTCTTCTGTACCGAACAGAGGCAAACCGTTGATTGAATAAAATACGTTGGCTACAGTAGCATTCTTTCCATCAAGAAGTGTCTGAGCGCTGAGTCCGTCAACTACAATAGGAGTTTCTTCGCTTTCTACATAGTAAAAAGTGCCATCTGCATCCGCTTGATACACGTTGCTGGCAGTAAGAGTCAGTTTAACCTGAGGGAAATCATCGTCACTGTTGCAAGATGCAAGAAACGCCAGTGGGAGAAGAAACAGTAGATAAAATAGCTTTTTCATCTGAATTTTGAATTAAGTTATGAATAGTTAAAATTATTTACTTGAAAGGAGTAACGTTAAAATTACCCTTGTTTTATTTTGATTTTCATCTTAATAACGTTTAAAATCCATTTAAGTTGTATATAAATCAAAAAAATGACCGGCATATGGGGATGCCGATCATTTTTTAAGTTTTATTGATGAAAATTGAGTGATTTAGTCCAATTTGTGGATCACGAGACCAGAGCGAAGCTTTGGTTCAAACCATGTGGTTTTAGGAGGCATGATATTGCCGCTGTCAGCTATATCGATGAGTTGTTGCATGGTAACCGGATAGAGGGCCAGGGCTGCTTTCATTTCACCGCTGTCTACTCTTTTCTTCAGTTCTCCCAAACCTCTGATACCACCAACAAAATCAATTCTCTTGTCTGTTCTGAGGTCGGTTATGCCAAGAATATCTCTCAGAATAAGGTTTGAAGAAACTGTCACGTCAAGAACTCCTATAGGATCCTTGTCATCATAAGTACCCTCTTTGGCTGTGAGTGAATACCAATTTCCTCCCAAATATAGTGAGAAATTGTGAAGGGCAGCCGGTTTGTAGATTTCCGTACCTTTAGGTTCAACAATAAAGTTTTCTTCAAGGCGTTTGAGGAATTCTTCTTCAGAAAGCCCGTTAAGGTCTTTCACTACTCGATTATAGTCGATTATCTTGAGATGAGAAGATGGGAATGCTACTGCCATGAAGTAATTGTATTCCTCATCGCCTGTATGATTCGGGTTCTGTGTTGCTTTTTCTGCTCCTACTAATGCAGCTGCTGCAGATCTATGATGACCATCGGCAATATATAGGTTAGGAATCTTGGCAAATTCTTCTGTGATTTCTGCAATCATATTATCGTCGTCAATTTGCCATAAAGTATGACCGAATCCATCAGGTGCCACGAAATCATACTCCGGTGTAGTTGCAGCCACTTGTCGGATAATATTTTCAAGTTTTTCGTTATCGGGGAAAGCGAAGAAAACCGGCTCTATGTTAGCATTGTTGATTCTCACATGCTTCATACGGTCTTCTTCTTTATCTTTACGGGTGAGTTCGTGTTTTTTTATCCTTCCCTCTGTATAATCGTTGACCCATGCTCCAACAACGAATCCGTACTGTGTACGCCCATCCATCGTCTGAGCATAGATGTAATATTTCTCTTTCTCGTCTTCTACCAGCCAACCTTTTTCCTGGAATTTTTTAAAGTTTTCTACGGCTTTGTTGTAGACATCGGGATGATGCTCATCAAAACCAACCTCGAAGTCGATTTCAGGTTTTATTATATGGTAAAGAGATTTTTCGTTGCCTTCAGCCTCTTCTCTTGCCTCTTGACTGTTGAGCACGTCGTAGGGACGCGAAACTACTTCTTCCACCAATTCGCGTGGAGGACGCAATCCTTTGAATGGTTTGACTTTCGCCATGGTTTAAATTTAAGATTTAGTTAAAGAAAGGTTATTATGGGTTATTATAGGTAGTGTTTGTCTTTGATCTGCACTTATCGCACAAACCATATATACATGTAGACACATATGCGGGAGAGAAATCGGGAAACTTCATATCGGCCAGACGTCGGTCGATTTCATCAATTTTTATTTCACGAATATCACCACAATCCGTACATACAAGATGGCTATGTGTCAATTCTGCCATTTCATATCGCGCCTGATGAGTGTCAAAGAGAAGTTTTCTAACAACTCCGCTTGAACATAGCAATTCCAGTGTGCTGTAGATAGTGGCCCGGCTCACATGATACCCTCGAGAATCCAGCATGGTATATAACCTATCTACATCAAAATGGCCCTTACATTCCAAGGCCACACGCAAAATTTCAAAACGTTCGGGAGTTTTCCTTAATCGTTTTGATTTAAGAAAAGAAGTGAATCTTTCTACAGCTGTATGTGGCTTTGTTTCCAAATTATAAAAGGTTTGATTTCAGAAGTTGATTTTTGTGGATTATTAAGAAATAATCGGAAATGGTTACAAAAATCTTTCAAGTCCGTCATCCTATTATAAGAATCACATGTCAGGTGTGACACTAAGTCATGGGATGTCCTACTTTCTTTGCAAAGTTAGTGGTTGAAAATGAAAAAAACAAATAAAAAATCATTTTTGGAGAACAATATTTCTTTAAACTATGTTATTAATAACAAATGAAAAAAACAATAAATAAATATTCAGATAGTTATGAAGAAATATAGATGTGAAGTTTGCGATTGGATTTATGATCCCGCAGTTGGTGATCCTGACAACGGAATAGCTCCCGGCACAGCATTTGAAGATATACCTGATGATTGGGTTTGTCCGGTGTGCGGAGTAGGAAAAGACGATTTCGTAGAGGAGCCGGAAGACTAATGTCGTCTACTACCTATCAATTGTATTTAGAATTTAAAGTAGGCGCATTATAATTTTGCGAAAATCTTATAGGAAGGCAGAGTATAAACTTTGTCTTCCTTTCATTTTGTTAATTTCTTTGTTTTGTTTATCCGATGATTTATATTAATTTTGTCTTTTGAAATAAGATTCTCTTTCGAAATAACCTGAATCATGCCTAAAACTTTATCTATAGAAAAGAAGAAAAAGACATACGCTCTTTTGCTTGCCCATCTTGGAGCATTATTTACAGTTGCTGCCTGGGGTAGCTCATTTCTGTCAACCAAAGTGATCATGTCTCAAGGGGGCGTGACTCCGGTAGAAATGTATATTTATAGATTTACATTAGCTTATATCCTCCTGTTTTTATTGACATTCAAAAAGATCAAAGCAAATACATGGGGAGATGAGCTGAGGTTTGTAGTTTGCGGTCTATGTGCGGGCTCTTTATATTTCATAACTGAAAATTATGCTTTGAAATATACTGCTACAGCTAATGTTTCCCTATTGGCGGCTATCTCTCCCCTGTTTACCACAATTTTGATGTCAATTGTATATAAATTACGCCTTTTGCCAGGTGTTATTATTGGTTCGATCATAGCATTCTGTGGCGTGGCCTGTATCATTTTCAGTCATGGCGAAGGTCTTGTTATCAAGCCTAAGGGAGATATACTGGCCTTGACGGCCTCATTATCGTGGGCTATATATACTCTGACCGTTAAGCGTCTTATTCCTTTATATAATTCTTTTTTTATAACGAGGAAACTTTTTTTCTATGGAGTGATTACGGCTCTTCCTTTCCTTATACTTCAGCAGGAACCACTTCATCTTAACGTTCTCTTCAATTTCAGCAATCCAGAGATTCCTCTCAATTTTCTCTTCCTTGTTTTATTCTGCTCTTTAGGTGCCTATCTAATATGGAACGAAGCAATGAAAGAGTTAGGTGCAGTTACAGCCAATAATTACATGTATCTCCAACCGTTAGTCACGATGGTAGCATCATATTTCCTTCTTGGTGAACAGATTTATCCGTTAGGATATATCGGTTGCTTCCTGATTCTTGGAGGCTTGATAATTTCAGATAAGATGAAATGGGATTATCGCAAAGATGTTAAATAATGTATTAAGTCTCACCTACTCTTTATATTATAAACGATATGAAACATTATGATCAATTACTAAAAGAAGCCATCAGAATGGCAAAGAACGCGGGCAGAATTCAACTTGAATACTTCCGTGGAAGAAATCTTTCTATTCAGACCAAGCAGAACGAATATGATGTCGTGACCGCCGCTGACAAAGCCTCAGAGGTTATGATCGTAGAAGAAATTAGAAAACTCTTCCCTGATCATGGCATTATTGCAGAAGAAACTGGAAAGATGGTTGACGGTGATAAGGAGTTTATATGGATTATTGACCCGTTGGATGGTACTACTAATTTCAGCCAGGGCTTGCCCATATTCAGCGTGTCAATCGGCATCGAGCATAACGGAGAAACTGTAGTAGGTGTTGTTTACGCTCCTTATCTTGATGAATTATTTTACTCGGTAAAGGGTTCGGGAGCATTCTTGAACAACCAACGATTGGAATGTTCCAAAAAGGCTCGACTCGAAGAATCAGTGGTTGCAACCGGCATTCCTTATGATAAACAAACCAACCCGGACAATAATTTAAGAGAGCTTTCAAAAGTTGCTCCTAAAGTGAGGGGTCTCCGTCGGTTAGGTTCTGCCGCTATTGATCTTTGCTATGTGGCTGCAGGTTATTTCGACGCTTATTGGGAACTAAACCTTAACAAATGGGATATAGCTGCCGGTGCCCTGATTGCACAAGAAGCAGGCGCCAAGGTTTTTTCAATAAGAGAAAACAGGAATCATTCAATTCTTGTTGCATGTCCTGGAATTTGTGAACAAATGCTTGAAATATTATTATTACCGGCTATAAGACCCGCTTCCCATTAATCATTATGAAGCAATCCATTTCAGTTGATGATTGTTTGGCCTGACTATCCCAGATACTGAAATATCAAAAGAATTTCGCAACAGTTGATTCTCAATCAACTGTTGCGAAATTCTTTTGGAGACATACCAACGATTTTTTTGAAATACTTTCCAAAAAAAGATTGTGAGGGAAAGTTTAGTTCATCAGCAATTTGCTGGATATTCATATTTGTCGATTTGAGGAGCACCTTTGCCTCAAGTATGACATACCTTTCAATCCATTCCACTGCCGTGCATCCTGTAATGGCTTTCAGTGTCCTTGATAAATGTTTAGGTGTTATCTCAAGTTTGGATGCATAGAATTCAAGAAATCTCTCGGTCTTGAAATTTTGCTGTACGAGATTGATGAATTGGTCAGGTATCCGATTGTTGCCTTTGGGGTAAGATTCTGCATATGGAAGATAACACTTCACGCCTGTGCGATAAAAGAAACTCGAAATTGATAAGACCTGTGCTTGATAAGCATAAGGGTTTGACGTATCTTCAGAGATCTTTTTCATTATCCTTATATTATCTTCAAAATCTTCTAATAATTCTGATGGGATAGTCGCAACCTGTTGACGGCAAGCTGTGCCATACACCCTGCAGTCCTTCAGTAAAAGGAATAGGTTATCCGTAAATCGTTTTGACATAACAATAAAGGTTGCATCAAAATCTTCCGATACGAATTTCATCTGAAGGATCTGCGATTTATGAATGTTAACTATGCAAGGTGCAGAAATTTTTGAAGGAATAAGATTGATGTCGACTATTGCTGAACCCTTTCGTATGAACACAGATACACTTGCACTAAATTTAACAGGATTAATTACGTTGCCAATCATTTCTCTTGTCAAATGCTCAAAAACCCATAGGTCTGACGATAATATATTTTCTACATCATCGGGCAAACTGATGTCATAATGTATTCCTGTGTCCATAATCATAAAATTATTCTAAGATTAATCCTAAGAAATAATCATTTATCCAACATTAGCTATTTTGTTAAAAATTAGCAAGGTTCAAAGCTTAAACCCTTTCTCATTAATCAAGGATTTAAATGTGGCCGACACCTTTTTATTGGTATCATCAGGATAACGGATATCTGTGAATACCTGGGCTAAGGATTTCTTATTGTTTTCCTTTACGAAATTTTTATTTCCCGGAAGACTCTCTTTCTCACTGAAGAACTCTTTAATTGTTGCATTTGAATCACTTCGGTAAGTCTCATCATGCAGGATTGCCTTCAAGGGAAGACGGTCTGTCTGAGATGGTATTTCTACCGGATAACCCAAAGAAATGGAGGCAACCGGCACTACTTTTTCCGGTAATTCAAGAAAATCTGCAATTTCTTTTGCCGTATAGTTGACTGTACCCAGATAACAAGTGCCCAAACCATTGTTCTCTGCCACAGTAACAATTTGCTGTGCGAAGATCACTGCATCAGTAAAAGCCATGACAAAAGAATGGAAGTCGTCATAATGGGCATCAGCACCACTTAACTTACACCATTTAGTGAAAAGATTGAAATCAGCACAAATTGTCAGTATGACGTCGCTTGTCACAGCAGCGGGTTGATTGAAATGCAGTTTTGCCAATTGGTCTTTCCTGTCATTATCTCTTGTCACGATCACAGAATATAATTGCATGTTTCCGCAAGTTGGAGCGCGCATCGCAGCCTCAATGATAGATTCAATCTGCGAAGTGGAAATTTCTTCTTTACGATAGTTCCTGATGCTCACGCGATTGGAGAAGTAATCTTGATTAATCATATTCCAATTCTTAAAAATCAAATATTATTATAGGTGCAAATATAAGGTTTTTTTGTTAAATTTGCACATCTTCTCAATTATGAAAAGATAAGCTCATGGTTTAAACAATATATTTTGTATTAATCATGGGTTCATTAGTCTAACATTAATCTGAACAGTTTTCTGAGAGAACCGATGTCTGATAAAGAGAAATACACTTTTGAAGATGCTTACGAAGCATCTGTGAAATACTTTAAAGGTGACGAATTGGCAGCAAGAGTTTGGGCCACTAAATATGCATTGAAAGATTCCGAAGGTAATTATTATGAACTTTCGCCTGATGATATGCATCATAGGATCGCCTCAGAAATTGCCAGAGTGGAACGCTCTTATCCAAATCCTGTTGAAGAGACTGAAATATATGAATTGTTAAAAGACTTTCGATATATTGTGCCACAAGGAAGTCCTATGGCCGGTATTGGTAATAATTTCCAGGTAGGTTCTCTTTCCAACTGTTTTGTCATAGGTCTTGATGGAAGTCCTGATTCCTATGGAGGCATTGTCAAGATCGACGAAGAACAGGTGCAGCTGATGAAAAGGCGTGGTGGCGTAGGTCATGACTTGTCACACCTGCGCCCGAAAGGAACTCCTGTTAAGAATTCAGCGTTGACTTCAACCGGACTTGTACCGTTCATGGAGCGCTACAGCAATTCTACAAGAGAAGTTGCACAGGATGGTAGAAGAGGAGCATTGATGTTGTCGGTCAGCATACGTCATCCGGATGCATCAGGCTTTATCGATGCCAAAATGGAAAAAGGAAAGATTACTGGCGCAAATGTCTCCGTCAGGATTGATGATGAGTTCATGCGAGCTGCTCTTTCTGGAGAACCATATCAGCAGCGCTACCCTATTGATGACCCCAATGCCAAGATAGTCAATGAAATTGATGCATCATCATTATGGCATAAGATCATTCATAATGCATGGAAAAGTGCTGAACCCGGTGTTTTGTTCTGGGATACGATCACAAGAGAGGGGTTGGCTGACTGCTACAAAGATTTTGGTTTCGCTTCAGTTTCAACAAATCCTTGTGGAGAGATCCCTTTATGTCCCTATGACAGTTGTCGCCTCCTGGCTATCAATCTCTATAGCTATGTAAAAAATCCCTTTACTCCGGAAGCTGAATTCGATTTTGATTTATTGCGACGTCATGCCGCAGCCGCCCAGAGGATCATGGATGATATCATAGACCTGGAAGCAGAAAAGATTGATCTGATAATTGATAAAATCAAATCTGATCCTGAAGTAGAGGAGGTAAAGGCAACAGAGCTGAACCTTTGGAAGAAAATCAGGGAGAAGACATTGAAAGGCCGGCGCACAGGTTGTGGCACCACCGGAGAGGGCGATATGCTTGCAGCCCTTGGCTTACGTTATGGCACCAAAGAGGCTACAGAACAATCAGTAAAAGTGCATAAAGCATTGGCTTTAGCATATTATAATGCCTCTGTAGACCTTGCTAAAGAGAGGGGTTCGTTTGAGATTTATGATAGCTCACTTGAAAAGGATAATCCATTCCTTCTACGATTGAAGGAGGCTGATCCTGAAATGGTTGCTAAAATGGAGAAATACGGACGCAGAAATATTGCTTGTCTAACTATTGCTCCGACAGGCACCACTTCAATAATGACTCAAACTTCTTCCGGCATTGAGCCAGTCTTCATGCCTATTTATAAAAGAAGAAGGAAAGTTAATCCCAATGATGAGAATGTGAGGATTGATTTTGTGGATGAAGTCGGTGACTCCTTTGAGGAATATGTGGTATATCACCATAAATTTCTTGAATGGATGAAAATAAATGGCATAGAGGTCAAAAATAATCTTACTACGGATGAACTTGATGACCTTATTTCACGTTCACCTTATTATAAAGCCACGGCTAATGACGTAGATTGGCTTGAGAAGGTTAAGATGCAAGGTGCTATCCAGAAATGGGTTGATCACTCCATCAGCGTCACGATTAATCTACCAAATGATGTTACGGAAGAGCTGGTGGCGGAGCTCTATGCAGAGGCATGGAAATCAGGTTGTAAAGGTTGCACCGTCTACAGAGATGGTTCAAGAGACAATGTGCTTGAAGCTGTGACCAAAAAGTCTGCAACCTCTTCAAGTTCTTCAGCAGCTGAATCTATAACTCCTTTGATCCATTCTGTAGATCATATAGCTAAGCGTCCGGTTGAATTGGAGGCAGATGTAGTAAGATTTCAGAATAATAAGGAGAAGTGGATTGCTTTCGTTGGTCTGGTTGATGGAAAACCGTATGAAATATTCACTGGTTTGGCTGACGATGATGATGGACTTTTCTGTCCGAAGAGGGTGAGCCATGGCAAAATTATCAAGGCTGTTGATGAAAATGGACGTAAACGTTACGATTTCCAATTTATTAACAAGCGAGGTTATAAAACCACTATTGAAGGTTTGAGTGAAAAATTCAATCCGGAATTCTGGAACTATGCCAAGCTTATTTCAGGTGTTTTACGCTATGGAATGCCCATTGATCAAGTATTGAAGCTTGTAGGAGGATTGGAACTTGATTCTACCAATATCAATACGTGGAAAAACGGTGTTGAGAGAGCTTTGAAAAAATATCTGCCTAACGGCACTGAGGCAAAAGGTCAGAAATGTCCTAACTGTGGTGCCGAGACTTTGATATATCAGGAAGGTTGCCTTATCTGCACTACATGTGGAAATTCCAGATGTGGATAACCCGGATAAGATAGCTAATAGATTTAAAATATTTTGTAACAACTAAATAAATTCGCATGAAAATCTCATTTAATCTGAACTATCATACTCAATGGGGAGAATCGCTCTATATTTGTGGCGATCTTCTCCAATTGGGTGCAGGAGATCCTCGCGAGGCTATTGAAATGAAGCTATCAGCGCCTGATACTTGGGTGCTCGATCTTGAATTTGAAGGTGAGCCTTTAGATTTCAATTATTATTTCATAGTCAAAGCCCCGGAGCGGGAATGGCGTTTCGAATGGGGTAAACCACATCGTTTCGTTAGTGGTAAAGGTCTTTCAGATGTCAAGATCTTTGATTCCTGGCAGGATCAGCCCGCAGATAAGCCTTACTATTCATCCGCTTTCATTGATGGAATGTTGAGAAGAACCGATCGTGACGAGAAGCTTGAGTCGGTTCCCGGTACTTTACAACTAAGAGTGAGTGCACCTATGGTTGAGCCTGATGAGGTATTAGCTCTCGTAGGTGAAGGAGATGCTCTTGGCAACTGGCTGCCGATTGATTCATTGGTGATGAATGATGCAAATTATCCCGAATGGTCAATCAATCTTCCCTTGGCACAATTTACAAAACCTTTCCAGTATAAATTCCTCATTGTTAAAAAGAAAACTAAAGAGGCTGTAGCATGGGAAGCTATGGACAATCGTATCTGTGGTTTCATCAATGAGAAATCTGATTCGCAGATTGTGGTTGATGGTCTCAGATTTGCCAATCCGAGAAATGACTGGAAAGGTGCTGGTACAGCAATCCCCGTTTTCTCCATTCGTACAGAAGAGGACTTCGGAGTTGGAGATTTCCTTGACATCAAGAAGATGGTAGATTGGTGTAAGATCACCGGTCAGAAAGTGCTTCAGGTACTTCCGATCAACGACACAACCAAAACAGGCACTTGGGTGGATTCATATCCTTACAGTGCCAACTCCACTTTTGCACTTCATCCAATGTACTTGCGTCCGGAAGCTGTCGGTGTCTTGGATGATAAGGAAAGAATGGAGCATTTCAAACGTGCCTCTGAAGAGCTGAATCAACTGACACAGATTGATTATGAAGCAGTAAATAATCTGAAAGATCAATATTTCAGAGAAATATATACCCAGAACGCTAATGCGGATTTTGCCACCAAGGAGTATAAAGATTTCTATGAACACAACGCATATTGGCTGAAGCCTTATGCGGCATGGAGAGTTTTATGCGAAAGATATAAATCCCCCGACAATAAGGAGTGGGGAGACTTTGCCCACTATGATTATCAGAAGGTAGAAGACTTCTGTAAAGAAAATTGTGAAGCCGTTGGTTATCATTATTTCTTGCAGTACCATCTTGACAAACAACTGCGCGATGCAAGAGATTATGCTCATAAGAATGGTGTTGTGCTTAAGGGCGACATCCCTATTGGCATTAACCGTTATAGTGTTGATGCATGGCAACATCCGCGTCTTTTCAATATGAATTGTCAGGCAGGTGCACCACCGGATGATTTCTCTGTTCTTGGTCAGAATTGGGGTTTCCCGACGTATAATTGGGAAGAAATGTCGAAAGATGGTTTCCAGTGGTGGAAAGATCGTTTCAAGAAAATGGCCGAATACTTCGATGCTTATAGAATCGACCATATTTTGGGATTCTTCCGTATCTGGCAGATTCCTATTTCTGCCGAGCATGGTCTCTTGGGATACTTTAATCCAGCACTTCCTTTCTCTCCTGAGGAGTTGAGACACAACTTTGATTTCTGGATTAATCCTGAAATACAAACTAATCCTCTGATTCTTGAATGGATGTTGTCGGATTTCTTCGGAGAATATGTTGATGAAGTGAAGAACACTTTCCTGGAGTCATTGCCGGAGGGTAGATATCGTCTCAGACCATTCGTAGATACACAGCTCAAAGTGATTGACTATTTCTCTCATCTTGAGAAAACCGATAAGAATGAGAGAATAAAGAACGCACTTTTAGGATTGATTGATGACGTTTTGTTTATTGAAGATCCTTATCAGAAAGGGCACTATCATCCTCGTATCTCAGCCCAGTTCACTTATCAGTATCGAATCCTGACTGATTATGAGAAATGGTGTTTCAACCGCCTGTATAATGACTTCTTCTATCATAGAAACAATGATTTCTGGTATGGAAAAGCAATGTGGAAACTTCCGCCATTGCTTGATTCCACCGGAATGTTGACATGTGCTGAGGATCTTGGTATGATTCCGGCCTGTGTCCCGGAGGTTATGCATCGTCTCGAGATTCTCTCTCTTGAAATACAGAGAATGCCAAAGGATCCGGCTCTTGAATTTGGTGATACTTGGCATTATCCATACTTCTCAGTCTGCACAACTTCCACCCACGACATGGGAGGTATCCGTGCATGGTGGGAATCTGATAGAGCGGTAACCCAGAGATTCTATAACAATGCACTGCATGAGGGAGGTCAGGCACCGTACTTTGCAGAACCATGGATATGTGCAAAGATATTGGATCTTCAGTTGAAGAGCCCTTCAATGTTCTGTATTATTCCTCTTGCCGACTGGCTTTCTGCTGATGGTGATATTCGTAGAGAAAATCCAGCCGAGGAACAGATAAATGAACCGGCTAATTCAAAACATTATTGGAGATACAGAATGCATCTCACAGTAGAGAATCTTCTCATGCAAAAAGACTTCAATCTGCATCTATATAATGCAATAAAGTCATCTGCAAGATAAAAAAGCATAGATTATAAATAAAAATCCCGAATCATTGTTTGATTCGGGATTTTTTTATTTTACGGTATTCTTGTTTTTACAAGAATTAAATAGAAATATTTTTAAGTTACCAATAGAATATAATTAATTTGTTTGAAATTTTATGAATTTATTGGCATAATGACAATTTTCTAACGCGTGAGGTTCAAAAATTCCTGACGCATTGCCGGGTCATCACGAAATTTTCCAGTATAATCTGTAGTTATAGTTGTAGATTCTTGTTTCTCTACACCTCTCATTTTCATACAAAGGTGGCCGGCCTCACAAATGACCATCACTCCCTCATTAGGCAAAGTCTTTGAAAGCAGTTCACAAATTTGAGCCGTAAGTCTTTCTTGAACCTGGAGACGCTTGGCAAAGCAGTCAACAATTCGAGCAAGTTTTGACAATCCTATCATTTTCCCTTTCGGAATATAACCGATTGCAATTTTTCCAAAGAAAGGAAGGATATGATGTTCACACATGCTGTAGAACTCTATATCTTTTACGATCACGATCTGAGAGCCTGCATGTTCAAAGATAGCTTGTGATGCTACCTGCTCCGGTTGAGAACGATAACCACTTGTAATATCCACTATTGCTTTTGCTGCTCTAACCGGTGTTTTTATCAGTCCTTCTCTTTCAGGATTTTCACCGATCAGACGCAATATTTCTCGATAATGGAAAGCTATCTGTTCTACCCTTTCTTCATCACTAATATTCATTTCTTACTGCTTGATGACAACAATTTGACATTTGACCACTCTCATTTCAGACGCATAATTTGGGAATGCGCTTTTCAATTCACTTAATGCAGCGTTGGCTTCGTTTAGCGTGCGGAAGTTACCTACTCGAGTATACCAGTTAGGAGAACTTGAGTAAGTATAAATCTGGCCTCTATATTTCGGAAACTTTGCAAGTATAGCACTGCCTCTTGCTTTAGCGCGTGCTTCGAGAGTATGCTGATTACGTCCATCGCTGAAAACCTGAATGCGGAAACCGGATAATTTATTAATGCCGGGTTTGATTTCCTGCATGGTTGGTTTAGGAGCATTTGGTGTAAGAATCAGTTCAAGTATTGAGGGAGGAATATCAATTACTATATTTCCCCCTGATTCCGATTCTATCTTTGTCACTACATTTTCCTTTACATCAGGTTTCTCGGCCATAATTCTGAACGGACTGAGCACTAATGATGCAATTAAGAGGAATTTGCAACTTGATCGGATTACAATTCGTGGAGAAATAGTCATAATTTAAGAATGGAAGAAGAATAAACAGCGACTCTGTGATGCACCCGGTGCATCACAGAGTTCTGAATCTTTTGTATTGAAATTAATCGAATGCCTCAACGATTCCCATAAATGAATCAGCCTTAAGAGCAGCGCCACCGATAAGACCACCGTCTACGTCTGGTTTTGCGAAGAGCTCCTTGGCATTCGAAGGCTTGCAAGAACCACCATAAAGAATAGAGGTGTTGTCAGCAAGTTCTTTGCCATATTTGTCAGCAATTACTTTACGAATATGGGCATGCATATCCTGAGCCTGCTCAGCTGTAGCTGTTTTGCCTGTTCCAATTGCCCAGACCGGCTCATATGCTATTACGATTTTTTCGAATTCTTCGGCTGGAAGTTCGAAAAGGGCTTCAACCTGACCCTTTACAACATCATTGTAGGTGCCGTTCTCACGTTCCTCAAGTACCTCGCCAACACAGAAGATGGGAGTAAGTCCATTGGCAAGAGCCAATTTGGTTTTAGCAAGGAGTTGCTCGTTGTTCTCACCAAAATACTGACGACGCTCACTGTGGCCCAAGATAACATGGCTTGCACCTGTAGATTTTACCATAGCTGCGCTGACTTCGCCGGTATAGGCTCCTTTGTCATGCTCAGAACAGTTCTCTGCACCTAATTTCAGTGGCTCATCAATCACAGCTTTAACAGATACGAGATGGGTGAAAGGCACGCAAAGAACTACTTCACAATTTGCTTTCTTCTCTTTAAGAAGCTCATTTACCTGATTGGCTAATTCAACACCTTCCTCAAGGACGGTATTCATTTTCCAGTTGCCGGCTACAATGTTTTTTCTCATTTTGATAATTGTTTTTATCCTACTTTTATAGGAATTTTTTCTTTTTCATTGCAAAGTTAATCCTTTTCTATGTCATATACAAACCATTTCATTATATTCACTGATTTTATTGGTTAAAAAAATGAAAATAAAGATGCAGTACCATACCACTACAAAACAATTTTTAAAGGTGCTGTTAGATCTTTCCGAATAATTGAATCTATTGTTTTTTTGATTGACGGAATATGTTCAGGAATCTCGTTTTTTGAGTACTAATTGTATTGTCAGGGATTGATTTTTTTGTTAAATTTGCATTTCTTACCATTGGTATTTTATATGGATTTTAAATTAACTTCAGACTATAAGCCAACCGGTGACCAACCGGAAGCTATTGCAGAATTGGTAAATGGCGTGAATTCCGGATTGCCTCACCAGACACTTCTTGGTGTCACCGGCTCCGGAAAGACATTTACCATGGCCAACGTTATTCAACAAGTCAAGCGTCCTACTCTAATCCTGTCACATAACAAAACTCTTGCAGCACAGCTTTATTCAGAATTCAAAAATTTTTTTCCTAATAATTCCGTACAATATTTTGTAAGCTACTACGATTACTATCAACCGGAGGCTTACATACCCTCTTCTGACAAGTATATTGAGAAAGATTTGATGATTAATGACCAGATAGAAAGGCTTCGTCTCTCAACAGTAGCCTCTCTGCTTTCCGGAAGAAGAGATATCGTGGTGGTTTCGAGTGTCAGTTGCATCTACGGTATGGGTAACCCGGAAGATTTTTCTCAAAGCGTAGTTACTATCAAGACGGGTCAAAGAATTTCAAGAAATGCTTTCCTCCGCAAACTTGTTGATTCTCTTTATTCAAGAAGTGAAGTGGAGCTTAACTCCGGGCAGTTCAGAGTAAAGGGAGACACGGTTGATATAAAATTGTCGTTTGAAAAAATACAACTCAGAGTTTTGTTCTGGGGTGATGAAATAGAAAAAATTCAGACTGTTGATCCTTCTAACGGGATTGTGCTCGAAAACTTGGAGTCGTTTAATATCTATCCGGCCAATATTTTTGTAACTTCGAAGGAAAGGATGGCGTCAGCTATTGATCAGATAGCCGTAGACCTTGGGGCACAATGTGACTTCTTTACCAGAGAAGGTAAGCTCGTTGAGGCCGATCGGTTGAAAGAAAGAGTGACCTATGATCTTGAAATGATGAAGGAATTGGGCCATTGCGCAGGAATAGAAAATTATTCAAGATATTTCGATGGAAGGCAACCGGGCATGCGTCCTTTCTGTCTTTTAGATTATTTCCCGAAAGATTATCTCACAATAATTGATGAAAGCCATGTTACTTTGCCACAGATCCGCGGAATGAACGGAGGTGACCTCTCCAGGAAAATGAATCTGGTGGAATATGGTTTCCGATTACCTGCGGCTATTGATAACCGTCCTCTAAAATTTGATGAATTCGAGAGGTTGACACCACAGACTATTTACGTCAGTGCTACCCCCGGTGATTATGAGCTGATGCAGACTGAAGGTGTGTTTGTTGAACAAGTGATACGTCCTACCGGTTTGCTCGATCCTGAAATTGAGGTAAGACCCACTATGAATCAGATCGACGACCTTCTCGAGCAGATTCAACAGAGAATAGAAGCTGGAGAAAGAACACTTGTGACCACTCTGACAAAAAGGATGGCAGAAGAACTTGACGACCACTTACAAAAATGGGGCGTTAAAAGTGCCTATATACACAGTGATGTCGACACAATCGAACGTATTCGAATTCTTGAAGATCTTCGAGATGGAGTTTATGATGTATTGATTGGTGTTAACTTACTTAGAGAAGGTCTTGATTTGCCTCAGGTTAGTCTTGTAGCCATTCTTGATGCTGATAAAGAAGGTTTTCTCCGTAATCATCGTTCATTGACACAGACAGCTGGCCGAGCCGCACGAAATGTTAACGGTAAGGTGATAATGTATGCCGATAAGATCACCGACTCTATGAAAAAGACAATCGAAGAAACGGAGAGACGTAGGTCAAAACAGATGGCATACAATGAACTTCATGGTATTACTCCAACTCCTATTGTAAAGAAATCATCCGCCCGTGATCTGATTCAATTATATAATGGAGAGGATATTGACGATCCGACAATTGAAAAGCGAGGATTTTCTAAAGACAGTTTCAGTAAAAAGAAACATGCGGACAATGCTAAAAGAAGTGCCAAAAAAGATATTTATCAAGGTCAACCTCGTCCCTACATCGAAGAGGAGCGTAATTTCGGTATAGTGGCAGATCCTGTTGTTGACTATATGAGTGCTGCTGAACTTAAAGTCAGAATAGATCAAGTGAACAGGCAAATGCTTGAAGCTGCGAAAAAGACAGAATTCATTGAGGCGGCCAGATTGCGCGATGAGCTTCTGGCTCTTCAGGAATTATATGAAACGAAGAAGTAGAAGTATGGATAATAAGGTTAACACATTTCCGCTGGCACCACGTCATCTATTCCTGCCTACTTCCAAAGAGGAAATGGAAAAGTTGGGTTGGGAACAGGCTGACGTAATCCTCTTTACGGGTGATGCATATATTGATCATCCTGCTTTCGGAGCGGCCGTAATAGGTCGCATATTACAAGCTGCAGGCTATAAAGTTGCAATTGTGCCTCAGCCAAACTGGAGAGACGATCTCAGAGATTTCAAGAAACTTGGGAAACCACGACTTTTTTTCGGCGTGTCGGCAGGAGCTATGGATTCAATGGTGAACCATTATACTGCTAATCGTAGATTGCGGCATGATGACGCTTACACTGCAGGTGGAAAACATGGAATGAGACCGGACTATCCAACAATAGTCTACTCGGAGATTTTAAAACAAATTTATCCTGACGTACCCGTAATTGCAGGAGGTATAGAAGCTTCATTAAGGAGAGTAGCCCATTATGATTATTGGCAAGATAAGCTTTGGCCATCTCTCCTTGCTAAAGCCCCAATAGATATGATTAGCTATGGAATGGGAGAAAGGACTATTCTTGAGATAGCAAAACGTCTGGATACCGGTATCCCAATTTCAGAAATGATAGATATTCCTCAAACTGCTTTCTTCACTGACTTCACACCAAAACCTGATGATCAGGTGCTCTATTCTTTTGAGGAGTGCCTTGTAGATAAGAAAAAGCAAGCTATGAATTTTAGGCATGTGGAGGAAGAATCGAATAAAGTTTCAGGAAAAGTTCTTTGGCAAATGACAGGATCCAAATCGATAAAGATTAATCCGATGTATCCGCCTATGAAAACCGGAGAGATTGATCATTCTTTCGACCTCCCCTACACTCGCCTTCCCCATCCACGTTATAAGGGTAAACATATACCTGCATATGATATGATACGCCATTCTGTCAATCTCCACAGAGGATGTTTCGGAGGGTGTGCTTTCTGTACAATTTCTGCCCATCAAGGCAAATTCATATCCTCGAGATCTAAGGAATCAATTCTTAAAGAGGTAAAGCAGGTAACTGAAATGGAAGATTTCAAAGGTTATCTTTCAGATGTCGGCGGACCCTCTGCCAATATGTATGCAATGGGTGGAAAGGATAAGACCATTTGTTCAAAATGCGTAAGACCATCATGTCTTTTCCCTAAGGTCTGTAAGAATCTTGACAATAATCATGCTCCGTTGCTTGATATTTATAGGAGTGTTGACTCGTTACCGGGAATCAAAAAATCGTTTGTGGGAAGCGGCGTCAGATATGATCTTGCAATGGCTCAGTCTGGCGATGAAAAAGTTAAAATTACCAATAGGAAATATCTTGATAATCTTATCAAAGATCACGTCAGTGGAAGGCTTAAGGTAGCCCCCGAACATACTTCAGACAATGTTTTAGATTTCATGAGGAAACCATCCTTCTCTTTATTTCACAAGTTCAAACGCATCTTTGATGAAGTGAATACAAAGAATGGACTCCGTCAGCAATTGATACCCTACTTCATCTCCTCGCATCCGGGGTGCAAGGAGGAAGATATGGCTGAGCTTGCAGTTATAACTAAAGATCTTGATTTCCATCTCGAACAAGTGCAGGATTTCACTCCAACCCCGATGACTCTTGCTACAGAAATATATTATACCGGATACCATCCTTACACGATGGAAAAAGTCTACACTGCCCGCACTGAAAAAGAGAAACTGTCGCAACGTCAGTTCTTCTTTTGGTATAAACCGGAGGCAAAACAGGAAATCATTGCATCTCTCAGACGGTGTGGCAGAGAAGATCTGGTAAAACGCCTTTATGCGTCAAATAAGAAATTAAATATAATCGGTCAGGAATTCTCAAGAAAAAGCCAACAGCTTAGTAGAGGAAAAATGACCAAAACCATTAATAATTTAAGACCAACTAAATCATGAACAAAATCAAGATTGGAATGGGCGGACTCATTTTCCCGCTTGTCCTGTCGGCTTGTCAGCCTTCTTCTCAGTCAGATGAGAAAGTCATCGAAAAGCCTGACATCCAGATTACCGATGGAAAATTCACTCCGGAAGTGCTTGAGGCCTTTGGAAGAGTTTCAGATCCGCAACCTTCCCCCGATGGCACAAAAATCATCTTTACACTCGCTTATGAGGATGTTGAAGAAAACAAAGCAAACGCTGAGATTTATTCAATAAATGCTGATGGCTCAGAGCTTAAACGCTTGACTACTTCTGCCCCTTCAGAATCTAACATACGTTGGATCCAGAATGGAAGCAAGATTGCCTTTATAAAGAAGGATAATGAGAGTGGGAAAAGCCAGATATTTGTAATGAACGCCGACGGTTCGAATGTTAAGCGTCTCAGCAATGTTGCGCAAGGTGTGGAGTGTTTCGAGATTTCTCCGGATGAATCAAAGATTATCTATGGTTCACCTATTGCAGCATTCAATAAGGATGAAGAATTATTCAAGGGCCTTCCAAAAACAACCGGTAGAGTTGTTGACGACCTGATGTACAAACATTGGGACGAGTGGGTGACTGAGATTCCTCATCCATTCCTCGCTGATTTCAGTGAAAATGGCATCGGTGAAGGAAAAGATATCATGGAAGGCGAACCGTATGAATGTCCTATGAGGCCTTTCGGAGGTGCTGAATCTTTCGCCTGGTCTCCTGATAGCAAGACGCTTGTGTACGTGTCACGCAAAGCAAAAGGAAAAGATTATGCCTTCTCAACCAACAGTGATCTTTATCTATATTCTGTTGAGAGCGGAAATACAAAGAATATAACAGAGGGAAATCTCGGATATGATACGGATCCTGTCTTCTCACCTGATGGAAATCAGCTGGCGTGGCTTTCAATGGAGACTGCGAAATATGAGAGCGATAAGAAGCGGCTTATGGTAATGGACGTAAAGAGTGGTGACAAGAGAGACCTTACAGCTTCATGGGATTACTGGCCGGAACAGATAGCATGGGCTAAGAATGGAAGCTCTATCTGGTTTACAGGTTATTTTGAGGGCGTTTCTCCCGTATTCACTATTGATGTCAATACTTGCAGGATTGATACTGTTGCAATGGATGTTTGCGACTTTGCTTCAGTAAAACCTGTGGCTGACAATGCCGCCATTGCATTGAAACATTCAATGAGAAGCCCGAATGAGATTTGTCTCGTTCGAAATGATAGCCAGGAAGTAAAAGACCTCACCTCTATCAACAGTGAGCTTCTTGGCCAGCTGAAACTCGGTGAAGTCAAGAAAGTGATGGTGCCTACCACTGATGGTAAATTAATGACAACTTGGGTTGTGCTCCCGCCTGACTTTGATCCTAACAAGAAATACCCGGCTTTGCTCTATTGTCAAGGTGGACCTCAATCTGCAGTAAGTCAATTCTGGAGCTACAGATGGAATTTCATGATAATGTCAGCCCACGGTTATGTAGTCATTGCTCCAAACAGAAGAGGTGTCCCCGGTTTTGGCACTGAATGGAATCGTCAGATTTCAGGCGATTACGGTGGCCAGAATATGAAAGATTATCTTTCTGCAGTAGATTATATGGCTAAGGAAGACTATATTGATGAAAAACATATTGGTGCCATCGGTGCAAGCTATGGCGGATTCTCAGTATACTGGCTGGCCGGACATCATGAAGGTCGTTTTGCCGCTCTTATAGCACATGCGGGTATCTTCAATGTTGAAGCTCAATATCTTGAGACAGAGGAAATGTGGTTTGCGGACTTTGATCTTGGTGGACCATTCTGGGATAAGTCTAACCAGACTGCTCAACGCACTTACGCTACTTCACCTCATTTATTTGTAGACAAATGGACAGCTCCGTTGCTTGTGACAGTAGGCGAACTTGATTACCGTATTCTCGCTTCCCAGGGTATGATGGCTTTCAATGCAGCCAAGATGCGTGGGTTGGAAGCAGAGATGCTTGTATTCCCCGATGAGAACCACTGGATTCTCAAACCTCAGAATGCTATTCTCTGGCAGAGAGTATTCTTTAATTTCTTGGATAAATATCTTAAATGATAGATTCACTACGATTTGGTACTGCCTTAAGAAAGCAGTGCTTGATCTTCATACTTTATTAGAATTGAGTCTATCGTAAATAACCCGTTTAGGCCTCGTTGTGAACCTTCACAACGGGGCTTTTTTTATAAAAGCTACGCTTATAAAAAATCTTGCCGTTATAATATTTATTCCGAATTTTTTACTTAATTTTGCATACAATTTAAAATGAATTTAAATAACGATTCCTGAAGAAATGAAATTGGCGGATCTTAAACCCGGTCAGACTGGTGTCATAACCAAAATATTGGGTCATGGTGCTTTTCGAAAGAGGGTCATGGAAATGGGGTTTGTCAGAGGGCGTGAAGTTACAGTTGTTCTTAATGCTCCTCTTCAAGATCCTGTGAAGTATAGTCTGATGGACTATGAGGTGTCGCTTAGAAGAGCTGAAGCTGAGCTTTTGGAGGTTGAGCCACTTGAAGAATGGTTAAAAGTTAAAGATGCAGAACTCCATATTCATCCTATCACTGATGACCCATCATCTGAAGTGAAACTTAGGAAAGACAGGATTATTAACGTTGCTCTCGTGGGTAATCCAAACTGTGGAAAGACCTCTTTATTTAACATAGTATCGGGGGCTCACGAACATGTTGGAAATTATGCCGGAGTGACAGTCGGAGCAAAAGAGGGAAGCATGACTTATGGCGGATATAGATTCAACATTGTTGACTTACCGGGCACTTATTCTCTTTCTGCATATTCCCCGGAAGAACTATACGTGATGCGGTATCTCAGGGAGGAGACGCCAGACATTATTGTAAACGTTGTTGTGGCTTCTAATCTCGAGAGGAATCTTTTCCTCACGACAGAGCTTATTGATATGAACCGCAGCATGGTGATAGCTCTTAACATGTATGATGAGCTTGAGAAAAGCCATGCGCAATTGCAATATGAGCAACTTGGCAAAATGTTGGGAGTACCAATTGTCCCGACCAAAGCTTCTACCGGATGGGGTGTTGATAAATTACTTGACACCATAATACAAGTTTATGAGCTGAGTAACCCTGACACTCGCCATATTCATATTAAGATGCGTCCTGAGGTAGAACAAGGGGTAAACGCTATAAAGGATATTCTTAAAAAGGATTCGACAGTCACTCAAAAATTCGCACCCCGGTACCTTGCAATAAAAATGCTCGAACGTGATCCTGAAGTTGAACATATGCTCCAGGACAGTAAGGAATACAACCGTATCAGCGAGGTAAGAGACAGAGAAAATGAAAGGATTGAGAAGGAATTGGGAGATGACAGTAACTCTGTAATTGCTTCAGAAAAATATGGTTTTATCCAAGGAGCCCTTGCTGAGACATTGAAAAATGGTGAAAAGCAAGAGGAACAATCTACAAAAATTATCGATGCCTTCGTCACAAACAAACTTTTTGGATTTCCAATTTTCTTGCTTGTAATGTGGTTGATGTTCTGGGCTACTTTCCAGATCGGTTCGTATCCTATGGAGTGGATTGAGATGCTGGTGAGCTGGATTTCAGAAAAAATCGGTGAATTCATGACAGATGGTCCCCTCAAGGATCTCTTGCTCGATGGAATAATAGGAGGCGTAGGTGGCGTGATCGTTTTCCTTCCCAATATTCTCATTCTCTATGCTTTCATTTCATTTATGGAAGACTCCGGATATATGGCTCGAGTTGCATTCATAATGGATAAACTGATGCACAAGATGGGTTTGCACGGTAAGTCATTTATACCCTTGGTAATGGGTTTTGGATGTAATGTCCCCGCCATCATGTCTACAAGGATAATTGAAAGTAAGTCGAGCAGACTGATCACAATATTGATAAATCCGTTTATAAGTTGCTCAGCGCGTATCCCGATCTATATCCTTCTGGCCGGTGCTTTCTTCCCTAAGTATGGAGCTTGGGTATTTACAGGGCTTTATGTATTAGGAATATTGGTAGCGGTGTTTACTGCAAAGTTGTTGAGAAAATACTGGTTTAAGGTTGACGAGACACCTTTTGTAATGGAACTACCACCCTACCGTATGCCAACTGCCAAGGCTACTATGAGAAATATGTGGGCTAAAGCCAAACAATATATCAACAAGATGGGAGGTATAATCTTATTTGCTTCAATAATAATCTGGGCCCTCTCCTACTTCCCAAGATATACTGCAAGCCAGATGCCAACCGGTTTTTATGACACAACTGTTGCTGATCTGCCTCAGTCTACCATCGAAAAGTATAATAAAACCGAAATAGAAGAATTGGTTCTGCATACGTATCAGCAGGAACATTCTATCTTAGGATATATTGGAAAGGGATGCGAACCATTGGTAAAACCCCTGGATTTTGACTGGAAGATCTGTTGTTCACTTTTGGCCGGATGTGCTGCTAAGGAAGTTGTAGTCTCTACTCTCGGTGTGCTTTACGTAGGAGAAGATGATGCTGACCTGATTTCCGACAGACTTAGAACCCCTTCAAAAATCACAGGGAAAGCTCCATTTGACCCTGCCAAGGCTCTTGCTTTCATGGTATTTGTACTGCTGTACTTCCCTTGCATTGCCACTCTCTCTGCCATTGCTCGTGAAACCGGCTCATGGAAATATTCCCTGTTTTCTATTTGTTATAACACAGGACTTGCCTGGGTGCTCGCTTTCATCACTTATCGAATAGCTATCCTGTTCTGATCAATTTTGAAAAAAGCGTAAACAAGAGTGAGACCTTTGAAGCATTTAAATGCTTCAAAGGTCTCACTCTTGTTTATATCTTTGATCAAACAGGGATTATAACTTTCAATCATTAGTTTCAATCAAAGGCTTATAAGTAAACTTTGGCTTCTCATCACCATTCTGATAAGTAACCTCAATAGTACCTCCTATCTGGCCGTCAGCATTAAGTTGGAGCATCAGCTCAGCAAGTTCATCTTCAAGATATTTCTGGATAGCTCGTTTCAAGGGTCGAGCTCCGAAATTCTTGTCATAACCTTTGGTGGCAATGAAATCTTTTGCTTCGTTCGACAATTCAAGTTTGAAGCCCAATTTCTCAATTCTGGTATAGAAATCTATCAGCTCTATATCAATAATCTTGAAAATTGCTTCTTTATCAAGCTGATCAAACATGATTATATCATCGACTCTGTTTAGGAATTCAGGGGAGAATGCCTTGTTCAGTGCTTTGGATATCACACTTTGAGCCTGAGCTTTGCTTACTGTCTCCGTGTTGAAACCAACTCCTCCTCCAAAATCCTTAAGTTGACGTGAACCAACGTTGCTTGTCATGATAAGAATCGTGTTGTTGAAATCTATTCTCCTTCCCAGCGAATCAGTCAGTCGCCCCTCATCCATTACCTGAAGCAGCAGGTTGAACACATCAGGGTGAGCTTTCTCGATTTCATCAAGAAGAACTACAGAATAGGGTCTACGTCTTACCTTCTCGGTAAGCTGACCACCCTCCTCATAACCCACGTATCCCGGAGGCGCTCCGACGAGACGAGAGACAGTGAACTTCTCCATGTATTCGCTCATATCCATGCGAATCAGGGCATCTTTAGAATCAAACAGGTATTCAGCTATCTTTTTAGCAAGATGTGTCTTACCTACACCTGTCGGACCCAAGAACATAAATACGCCTATCGGCTTCTCAGGATCTTTGAGGCCAATTCTATTGCGTTGAATAGCCTTCACCACTTTCTTTATGGCGTCGTCCTGACCTATGACAGAACCGTTGAGCATAGACCCCATTTCAAGAAGACGGCTACCTTCAGCCTGAGCAATTCTTTGAGTTGGAACTCCGGTCATCATAGCAACCACTTCGGCAACCTTATCTTCATCTACCTCCTGACGTTCAGAATCAAGGCGTTTTTCCCATTCGTCCTTTGCCTTGGAAAGCTCATCTTTCTTGCGCGTCTCCTTATCCCTTAGTGAAGCTGCCAATTCAAAGTTCTGAGAACGAGCTGCTGAGAGTTTCTCCTCTGTAATCTCGTCAACTTCTTTCTCAAGACGTTCAATTTCTTCTGGAACGACGATATTGGTAATGTGAACCCTTGAACCAGCTTCATCGAGAGCATCAAGGGCTTTGTCCGGGAAGTTACGGTCGCTTACATATCGCTGAGTTAGATCAACACATGCTTGCAATGCTTCATCTGTATAGTTCACATTATGGTGCTTCTCATACTTCTCTTTGACTTGCTTAAGGATCTGTAATGTCTCCTCCGGAGTGGTCGGTTCAACCATAACCTTCTGGAAGCGCCGCTCAAGGGCTCCATCTTTCTCGATGTTTTTTCTGTACTCATCGAGAGTGGTTGCACCGATGCATTGAATTTCACCACGAGCAAGAGCCGGTTTAAGCATATTGGCGGCATCCATAGAACCTGGAGCACCACCGGCGCCGACAATGGTATGAATCTCGTCGATAAAGAGTATTATGTCGGGATTTTTTGAGAGTTCGTCAAGTACTGCCTTGATTCTTTCCTCGAATTGTCCGCGATACTTTGTGCCCGCTACCATACCAGCCATATCAAGGCTTATGACACGTTTGTCAAAAAGAATCCTCGAAACTTTGCGCTGGTTAATGCGTAAAGCAAGACCCTCCACAATGGCTGATTTACCAACTCCCGGCTCGCCAATTAATACTGGATTGTTTTTCTTGCGACGTGACAAAATCTGTGCAAGTCGCTCAATCTCATTTTCGCGACCAACAACAGGATCAAGTCTTCCTTCTGCAGCCGCTTTAGTCATATCGTAACCAAATTTGTCGAGAGCAGGTGTATCATTACCTGTCTTTCCTTTGGATGCACCCTTACTTCCTGACGGATTCCCGGAAGGTTTTTGATAAGAGTCGCCCCCTCTTTTAAATGGAGAGGCCTCCTCTTCTTCTGCATCTTCCTCATCATAATTGTTACCGGCCGTTGGAGCGGAAGCATCAGAAAGATTCTGGATTGTGATATCAAAATCCAGATATTTATCTTTGATGTATCTTAAAAATTCGCTGTCCATAGAACGCTGATCATGAATAAGTGCTAAAATAATATGTTCTCCGGAAATCGTATGAGCATTTACTTTACGTGCCTCCGAGGTAGCAAGTTGCAAATGTCTGATAGCCGACAAAGATATCTTAAATTGCTGGTCAAACAGCGTAGTAGTCTCCGTTGGTGGCTGGGCATTGACAAGATAATTCTCAAGTTCCTTTGTCATTTCTTCCAAAGGCACCTGTAGTTGTCTTAAAATCTTGTTAGCGTAACCGTCTGGATTACGAATGGCCCCTAAAACGAAGTGCTCACTTACTATTGCAGGCGACTTGAAGTTGCGCGCTTCTGAGTAAGCTACTTCGAGAATTGGCCGGAATTGCTTCGAAAAGTCGTTTTTCATCAAATTATTTTGAATTACAATTATTCTTTGCCATTATTCATTTTTGGAGAAGATTGATTAAAAATCGACTGAAAATAAAACTGATCTACAATCTTCTATCACAAAATGATTCATGTAAAAGACATCTTGAAATGTTATTAATAATAAAGAAATATTGATTTATAACCCAAATATAAAACAAATTTCTTTTATAAAGTTGCAAATAATGTGCCAAATTAATTGAATGGAATGCTTTTTTAAGAATTTGATGTTAATTCTTATTTCTGACAACGAATTTAAATTATTTTTAAATCTTATGAACACTTAGATTTAATTTTAAATCATGTTGTGGATGAATTCACCAAGAGTCCATATCAATTACGATGTTTTTCGTTATATGACTTCTTCATATAATTCAAAATGGGAATGGAATCAAAATGATGAATTAGTTGGTTTCGGACTTTGCATTGATAGTCTATATACTTGTTAATGTCAATAAAATTTTATAACTTTGCTCCTTGGAAAGCGTGTGAATTCGCTTTGCTACGTCCCTGTAGAAAGGGATCAGATAAAAGAAGATTTAATTAAAAATGCAAGGAGACGACAAAATTATTCCGATAAATATAGAATCGGAAATGAAAAGCGCCTACATCGACTATTCAATGTCGGTCATTGTTTCCCGAGCTCTTCCCGATGTAAGAGACGGCTTTAAGCCTGTACATCGCCGTGTGCTCTACGGAATGAATGAATTGGGCAACTTTTTCTCAGGCGACACAAAAAAGTCAGCCCGTATCGTCGGAGAGGTCATGGGTAAGTATCACCCACACGGCGACTCTTCCATTTATTTCACAATGGTAAGAATGGCTCAGGATTGGTCACTTCGTTATCCTCTTGTTTTCGGCCAAGGTAATTTTGGTTCAATTGACGGTGACTCCCCGGCAGCAATGCGATATACTGAGGTTAAGCTTGCCCGTATGGGTGAAGAGATGCTTCAGGATATCGACAAGGATACGGTAGATTTCGTCCCTAACTTTGATAATACATTGAGTGAGCCATCAGTGCTTCCCACTCGTATACCTAACCTGCTCGTAAACGGTGCATCAGGTATCGCTGTAGGTATGGCTACAAATATGCCACCTCATAACCTTACGGAGTCTCTTAACGCAGCAATTGCTCTTATTGATAATCCGGATCTTGATGTGGCTGGTTTGATGGAGTATATAAAGGCTCCGGATTTTCCGACTGGTGGTGAGATATTTGGCATTCAAGGTGTGAAGGATGCATTTGAAACCGGTCGCGGCAGAATCATCCTTCGTGCGAAAGCAGAAATTGAGAATGATGGAAATCATGACCAGATAGTAATTTCTGAAATCCCATATGGTGTAATTAAGAATGATCTGGTAAAAAGCATAGCTGACCTCGTAGAGGAGAAAAAGCTTGACGGTATTGCTGATATAACAGATACTTCGGCACGCGGCCAGATGCATATAGCCATCGATATAAAGCGTGATGCCAACGCCAAGGTTATCCTGAACAAGCTTTACAAAATGACGCAGCTTCAGACTTCGTTCAGCGTCAATAATGTGGCTCTGGTAAATGGACGTCCTAAGACATTGAATCTTAAGGAGCTCCTACAAGCGTTTGTAGAACATAGACACGAGGTTGTGATCCGTCGTACACGCTACGAACTTAAGAAAGCTGAAGAACGTGCGCATATTTTGCGCGGACTCATGATTGCTTGTGATAATATCGATGAAGTAATCCATATTATCCGCTCCTCGCAGACCACAGACGAAGCAAGGAAAAGACTATCTGAGACGTTTGAGCTTGATGACGTTCAGACACGTGCCATAGTTGAGATGAGACTCCGTCAGCTCACGGGTCTCGAAATGGAGAAACTGCGTGCTGAATACGACGAATTGATGAAACTCATAGCCCATTTGAATGATATCCTAAGTAATGATGAAGTTTGCAAGGGAGTAATGAAAGATGAGCTCATTGAAATTCGTGATAAATATGGCGACGAACGCAAGACCAAAGTTAATCTTTTCTCTGGCGATCTGAATGCAGAAGACTTTTATCCTGATGACGAGATGATAATAACTATCTCGCATCTTGGATATATCAAGCGCACTCCCCTTTCTGAGTTCAGGGCTCAAAACAGAGGTGGAGTAGGAGCAAAAGGTAGTGATACAAGAGATTCGGATTTCATAGAGCACATTTATCCGGCCTCTAATCATAACTATATGCTTTTCTTCACTCAGAAAGGCCGTTGTTATTGGTTGAAGGTATATGAGATTCCGGAGTGTGCCAAGAATTCCAAGGGAAGAGCTATTCAGAACCTTCTCAACATCGAGCCTGATGATTCTGTCAATGCCTTTATCCGCATAAAGAAATTGAATGATCAGGAATACATCAATTCTCACAACCTTATATTCTGTACGAAGAAGGGCGTGATTAAGAAGACACCCCTCGAGGCTTATTCCCGTCCCAGGGCTAATGGAGTAAATGCTATTGTCATCAGAGAGGATGATCAACTTATTCAAGTTAGTCTTACAAACGGAAATGCCGATATCATTCTTGCAGATAGAGAAGGACGCGCTACCCGCTTCCATGAAAGTAAAGTCAGAGAGATGGGTAGAGTCTCAACCGGAGTACGTGGTATGACTTTGGGCGGTGAAAATGATGAGGTAGTAGGCATGATTACACTGACAGGTTCTCCCGATGAGACAGTCATGGTGGTTTCGCAGAACGGCTACGGCAAAAGGTCCTCTCAGGAAGATTATCCTACTCACAACCGCGGTGGTAAAGGCGTAAAAACCATGAATATCACAGAGAAGACCGGTGAGCTGGTTGCCATCAAGAATGTCACTGATAAGAATGATCTCATGATTATCAATCAGAGCGGCATCACTTTGCGACTTCCTGTTGAAGGTATCCGTGTTATGGGTCGAGCCACTCAAGGTGTGAGATTGATTGACCTTTCTAAACGTGGCGATACAATCGCTTCAGTTTGTAAAGTCGATTCTGATCCGGAAGAGGAAATAGAAAAAGACATCTCTGAGGATCTGGCTGAGGTAAGTGAGAAGCAACTCGATGCAGAGCTTAAAGCCCAAGTAACTCACGAAGCAGAAGCAGAAAAAGAGATTGAGGAAGACGAAATAGAAGATGATGCATCATCTTTTGAAGAATAATGAATAATAAACCTTAAATATTAGCGTATATGAACAGATTTGTAACATTCGCGCTCTGTGTAGCTGCTGTAGGCTCAATGAGCGCTCAGAAAGCTGTTTTGGACCAGGCCTCAAAGTTGGCCGGCAATGTAGATCAGCTTGCCAATGCACGTGCTCTCATCCAGCAGGCTATTGAAAATCCGGAAACAGCTCAGGATGCCCGTACCTATTATACAGCGGGAAAAATTGAGTTTGATGCCTTCGATAAGGCTGAGGTGAAAAAGGCTATCAATCCCCAGGATCCTTCGGCTCAACCTGAGGTGATGGGAGAAGAGCTTCTGAAAGGTTATCAGTATTTCCTGAAGGCTCTTCCTCTTGACAGCATGCCGGACGCCAAAGGCAAGGTAAAACCCAAATATTCCAAAGATATAATAAACAAGATTGCAGGCCATGCCAACAATTTCTTTGGCGTAGGCGCGGATTACTTCAATGCTAAGAAGTATTACCCCGAGGCTTATGAGGCTTTCATGATCTATGGTGATCTTCCTTCAAGCGGAATGCTTGGAAAGACTGCAGCTTTGATTCCTGCTGAACAGGTGGCTACTTCATATTTCAATGCAGCCCTTGCAGCTTATCAGGGAAATGCAGTTGAAGAGAGCGCTAATGCGTTCAGAAAGGCTCGTGAGGCTGGTTACGACAAGGATGAGGCTTATATTTATGAAATAGCTTGCTGGCAGAATATCGCTCAGAAAGATGAGGCTCGTGCCAATGAATCTCAGCAGAGAATCATGGAGATAGCTCAGGCCGGATACGACAAATTTGGCATGGAGCAGCCCATTTTCTTCAATAATATCATCAACTCTCTTGTGCTTGATGGTAAAGTTCCTGAGGCTCTTGCAAAGCTCGATGCCGCTATCAGTGCTAATCCTGACAATGCAGGCCTTTATGGTCTTCGTGGTTACGTGTATGACCGTGCAGAAGACGATGTAAAATCTGAAGCAGATTATCGCAAAGCAGCTTCTCTTCCTACAGTAGATTTCGAAACTCTGAAAAATGCAAGCAAGAAGATCTTCCGTATCGGCACCAATAAATGGAATGAGATCGAAGGTACATCAGATCAAGCTAAAGCAGCTCGTCAGAATGTAAAGGCAAATTACTTTGATGTTTCAAAGCAACTTGCTGAGCAGGCAAAGGGTATGAACGCTACTGATGGCGATCTTCAGTCGCTCATGGAAAGTATCGATTACGTTTTGGAGACTTACTTCTAATAGTTGAAATTATCAGTTTAGTTATTACTCTTTGAGTTATCAGAATTGATAATGAAACAGTAATTACAACTGGTTGAAAATCGTCTGATAAAAGATAGGCAGATTCAACAAATCAGTATAATGAAAGAGTTCGGTATTTACCGGACTCTTTTTTATTTAAATGAGTTTTGATTCTTTTTTATTCTTTTAATCATATATAAAGGATTTTTATTTTAATGGCTTGTTTTTTTTCATTAACTTTGCAAAATAATTGGTGAAGTTAATAATCGACCGATGATGGCCGTCTTTCTTCGCTACGTAAATGTTTCAACACAATGGGTATTTTTTCATTTACACAGGAAATTGCAATGGATTTGGGTACAGCCAACTCCATCATCATACATAACGACAAGATAGTCGTTGATGAGCCATCAGTAGTGGCCATCGAAAACAAAACAGACAAACTTTTGGCAGTAGGTAGTTCAGCTCATCAGATGGAAGGTAAGGAACCTCCCGGCATTCGTACAATCCGTCCCCTTCGCGACGGTGTGATTGCCGACTTCAATGCCGCCGAGCAAATGATCAGAGGCATGGTGAAGATGGTGAGTTCAAAGCGCAGATGGTTCTCCCCTTCTCTTCGAATGGTAGTTTGCGTGCCTTCAGGTTCAACAGAGGTTGAGCTGCGTGCTGTAAGAGATTCATCAGAGCATGCCGGAGGTCGTGACGTCTATATGATTTACGAGCCGATGGCAGCAGCTTTAGGTATTGGTCTGGATGTTGAAGCGCCTGAAGGCAACATGATTGTGGACATAGGCGGAGGTAGCACTGAGATTGCAGTAATATCGCTCGGAGGTATTGTCAGCAACAAGAGTATCCGTCTTGCTGGTAACGATCTTACAGCTGATATCCAGGAGCATATGGGTAGAGTCCACAATCTTAAGGTTGGAGCTACAATGGCTGAACAGATAAAGATTAATGTGGGTTCCGCTCTTCCCGTTCTTGATAATCCACCGGAGCCTTTCATTGTTTGCGGTCCGAACAGAATGTCGGCTCTTCCGATGCAAGTTCCTGTCACTTATGAAGAGATCTCACATTGCATTGATAAGTCGATCTCACGAATGGAAGCGGCTATCCTCGCCGCGTTGGAGGAGACTCCACCGGAACTTTATGCCGATATTGTCAAAAATGGCATTTATCTGGCAGGTGGAGGTGCTCTTCTGAAAGGTCTTGCGAAGAGATTTACAGACAAGATGCGCATCGAGTTTAAGATAGCAGAGGATCCGTTACACGCAGTAGCTAAGGGCACTGGTGTAGCTCTCAAAAATATCAACAAATTCTCATTCCTTATCAGATAAAGTTGAAGACTGGAAGGAATTGGTACATTATGGGGCAATTGTGTCATTTCTGACACAATTGCCTCCCATGATTGTAGTGAGATTGGTAAGTAAAGGAAGTTTGATTGATTAAACCGTGCAACTTTGAAAAATTTATTAAATTTTTTGATTAAATATGGCACATGGATACTTTTTGCATTCTATGTGGTAGTAAGTTGTATACTCCTTTTCAGTCGTAATGCTTACCAGCGTTCGGTCTATCTTACATCAGCCAACGATGTGACATCAACAATAAATCTTGCTACCTCTCAAGTGACCGGTTACTTCCATCTAAAATCAATCAATGAAAGTCTGCAAGCCAGTAATGCTAATCTTGAGAATGAGGTCCTGAATTTACGCCATCAACTTGCGGAATACCAGACCTTGTTGGCTGATACTCTTCATACTAACATCACCACGGAAAGATTCGATTATATTCCTGCTGCCGTCATCAATAACAGTGTGCGTCATCCAAGGAATTATTTCTCTATAAACCGAGGTGCCCTTGATGGAGTCAAAACAGGTATGGGAGTTGTTGATCAAAATGGTGTCGTGGGCATAGTAAATGTCACAGGTGCAAGGACGTCCCGCGTAATATCCCTATTGAATCAGACTCAACATTTCTCAGTAAAGATTAAAGACACTAATTTTATCGGTTCTCTTGCCTGGAAAGGTGATGATCCGGCCATTGCTTATATGGAGCAGGTGCCTCGTCACGCCAAATTTCATACGGGTGATACTATCGTAACCAGTGGATATTCCACCACTTTCCCGGCGGATATACCTGTTGGCACCATTATGAATCGAATAAAAGGTAGCGATGATAATTTTTTCATACTTAAGATCAAGTTGAATTCAGATTTCCGTGCCTTGAGTGTAGTGAGAATTATCAAGGATGATTTTAAGAACGAGTTAGATTCACTTCAGAGTTTTGATATAGTTTCTGATAAGTGATACTGTATATATTCTGTAGGAAGCTAAAAAATCTTTGAACCTCAATGTAAGTTAAGCAAATGAATAAGGATATACTGAAATTTTCGGTACTGTTTTTGGTCATGCTTTTTCTGCAAGTACTGATTTGCAATCATATTGCGATTTTCAATGTGGCAGTACCAATTATTTTCATATATTTCATCATTCGCTTACCCATGTCTATGGGTGAGGGCTGGTTGTTCACCCTTTCGTTCTTTATGGGTTTGATCGTTGATATATTCGCCGATACTCCGGGGGTCAACGCGTTAAGCTGCACATTACTTGCCGCTTTAAAGAAACCCATTTATTATGCCTACGTACCAAAGGATGATAAGACGAAGGATCTCATACCCTCCATCACATCATTAGGCGTAGCTACCTACTGTAAATTTCTTGTCACATTGATCGGAATTTATTGTGTTCTTGTGTTCAGTATAGAATATTTTAATTTTGCTGACGTTAAAGAAGTAGTGATTTTATCGGCGTCCA
>CAZUNU010000008.1:0-36692 GCA_964622105.1 uncultured Sangeribacter sp.
GTCTGTGGTTGGTATAGGGCGAGAGGAACTGAGAGATGAGGTAGCCATGTCCGGCGTGTACCTCCACGCAGTCGAATCCGGCATCACGTGCAGTGCGCACTGCATCGCCGAAATTGCGGGCCATATCTTTCAATTCATCTTTTCTCAATCCGCGCACTATGGTGGGGGAATAGAGATTGAATCCCGATGAAGCGCCCACGGGTATCCCTCCCGCCGTAGCTATATGGGTCATGTTGCCGCAATGTCCTATCTGGATAGAAGCCTTTGCACCGAAACCGTGGATTCCGTCGGTGATTTCTCGTAGCGACGGCACTATCTCAGGACGTAGCCAGAGCTGAGTCTTGAATGAAAGGGCTGAACGGCATATGCCGGCATATGCCAGAGTCGTCATCCCGACACCACCTTCGGCTACACTCCAATGGTAGTCGCGCAGCTGTGGGGTAGGATTGTTGTCTTTACCCATTCCTTCGAAAGCCGCAGACCGAATGGTGCGGTTGCGTAGGGTGACAGGCCCGATATTTGCGGGAGTGAATAGTTTCATAGCTTATGGTCTAAATGCGGTTCAGTAGATGAAGGGTATGATATATTTCAATCGCAGGGAAGTGAATTCTTCACCGAAGCGGTCGGTGTATTTTGCTGACAGACTTTTGGCCCGTGGAGCAAGGTTGGCGAAGGTCCATAATGCGAATACGGCCCCGGCAGCCGACCATGTCAGGATAGCGAACCCGATCCATTCGGTAAGTTCTCCGAAATAATTTGCACCGGCCACATATCTGTAGAGTCCGCGGCGCGGAATATAATGGCGGGTGTCGCCGGGAGCGCGCAGAGATCGGATCACGTGGTCGGAGTGCATGTTGATGGCCATACCTGCGAAGAAGATGATTGTGCCGATTATGAACTGAGGGGAGTAGAGCCAAGCCGTGGTGTAATATTCTGTCGGAGCCACATGGAATAGCCAGCCGCCTATCATGTAGGCATTGATGGAATTAAAGATAATGCCCATCACCATGATGGCGAGAGGCATACGGCTTTTCCCGCGCATCAGGAAAGGGAAGATGAAGCTCCTCTGGAAGTAATGGAGCTCGAAAAGGGCTGCCATGACGCAAGGAGTCGTCTCGGTGGCCCGTGGACTCAGTGCCCATATCAACGCCATGATTATGAATGCCGGAGCTTCCATCAGCACCCATGCTGTCTTGTTATTGAGCGATGGCCCCCATTTCGGATTATATGTCATGCCGTATGCCGCTTCAATCTTCTGCAATGCGAAGAAGACGATTACGGCAAGGATGGCCATCGTAATAATTACGGTATTGTAGATTGCGGGGTCGAAAATCATTTCTGAAGAAGCGATATGGTTTTATCAGCAGATGCCGGAGGGTTAATCGGCATATGCCGGCTGGGTTTATTATGGGTGGGAATCTCATGATTTCAGAGGTTTCCGACCACAAAGTTAACAAAAATATCCGGCATGAGCATAATTCCGGCCTCACTCAAATATTGAGTGTTAGAAATAAACTGAGTTTTCCGACACTTGTTCTAACTACCTACTCTTTATTTGAGGAATATTTATATCGCTATTACTGGAGATTAAGAAAGGTGTAAAATTACCTATATTATCACAATTGTTTTAAGTGATATAGTTAAGGTGTATCTGTAAGAAAAAGCATTATCTTTGCATCAATAAATTGTAAGGTGAAAAATTTGGATGAAGGATGATTGAGATAAAAGAGAAGAGGGATTGTGTGGGATGCGGAGGGTGTGCGCAACGCTGTCCGCAGAAGTGTATTGATATGCTTGAAGACGAGCAGGGTTTTCTTTATCCGAAGGTTGACGTCGCGAGGTGCATAGAGTGCCATCTGTGTGAGAAAGTGTGCCCCGTGATCAATCAAGCCAATCCAAGAAAACCGCTGGCCACTTATGCCGCTAAGAACCCTGAACGGCAGATTCAGCTTGCTTCGTCATCCGGAGGAGTGTTCACGGCAATGGCGAAAGCAGTGATTGACAAGGGTGGAGTTATTTTCGGTGCTAAGTTTGATGTAAAATGGAACGTTGTACATGATTTCATTACCACAACTGAGGGCATAAATGACTTTCAGACTTCAAAATATGTTCAGAGCCGTATCGGTGATACATTCAGGCAGGCTGAACAGTTTCTAAAAGACGGTAGACCGATTCTGTTCAGTGGCACACCGTGCCAGCTATCCGGCTTAAGACTTTTTCTAAGGAAAGAATACAAAAATCTGATTGCAGTGGATACGGTATGCCATGGGGTGCCCAGTCCGCTTATCTGGAGAGAATACTTGAAATATGTGAAGCACTCTGCAGAGCAAACCAAAGATGAAATATCAACCTCCGCACATGATCGAAAGGCTCATGCTGGTGAGGAAGACGGAAAACTGACCATCACTTCTGTCAATTTTCGCGACAAGAAATTAGGTTGGGACAAGTTCGGACTATCCATACGCGGCATCTATGGTGATGGGAACTTCGGCATTAATAGAGATGACAACTTAAATACTGATATTCATTCATCTGAAAAAGAATTTGAAATACTCTTCGAGCCTCATTTTGACAATCCTTACATACAAATCTTTTTGAAGGATCTGGATTTACGGCCGTCGTGTTATGCGTGTCCTGCAAAGTGCGGGAAGTCGCTGAGCGATATTACGCTTGCCGACTTCTGGGGGATAAGAAGATTTATGCCGGAGGTGTATGATCGAAATGGAGTGTCGTTGGTGATGGTGAATTCGACAAAGGGTATGGAATTCCTGAAAAAGCTTCCAATAGATTTCATTGAGGCGAGCTATGATGAAGCCCTTTCCCGCAATCCCTCAATTGAGAAAAGCATGAGTTGCCCCGAGCAATCCCCGGAAATGTGGGCGTCCTTCCACCGTTACGGCATATCTGGCCTCCTGGATTTCTTCAAATCGCTCAATATGATTTGAGAATTTCGGAGTGGAATGGGGAGAGTGTCAGGATTTTTAGCTATTTTTGCAGTTTGAAGTGGATGGCACTTCATTTTATTGTTTCTGAATATTTTTCATTCACCCTTGAATATCTGCCGGCTTTACTTGCCGGATAGCTGACACGATGAAAGATCTGCTGATGTTTATCAGGCGTTTCGCACGCCCCTACAGATGGAATGTGGTGTTGAGTGTGATCTTTAATTTCCTGACCACCTTCTTCACCCTCTTCTCCTTTGCATTTATCATGCCGATTCTGCGAATCCTTTTCCAGATCGACACAAATACCTATACCTACATGGCATGGGGAAGCGCCGACCTGAAAGACGTAGCAATGAACAATTTCTATTGGTATGTTACCAGCCTTATCGACTCTATCGGCGCTTCAGCAACTCTGGCTCTGATGGCTCTCTTCCTTATCACGGGCACTTTCCTGAAAGTTATCACGGCTTATCTGAGCGACTATTTCATGATCCCTTTGCGCAACGGTGTGGTTCGTGACATCCGCAATAGTCTATACCGTAAGATCGTTTCCCTGCCGATCGGATTCTACACGCATGAGAGGAAGGGCGACATAATGAGCCGCGTAAGTGGCGACGTCACAGAGATTGAGGTGTCGGTGGCTGCGAGTCTCTCGGCGCTCGTTAAACAGCCTATCATGATAATTGGCTGTCTCGCCATGATGCTTGTGATTAGCTGGAAACTGACTCTGTTCGTGTTTGTGCTCCTCCCGATAGCCGGTTACATAATGGGCCGTGTAGGAAAAAAATTGAAAGCTAAGTCACTGAGAGCTCAGGAATTGCTCGGTACAATCCTTTCCACTACGGAGGAAACGATTGGAGGCCTGCGTGTGGTGAAGGCTTTTAATGCCGAGAAACAGATGGAGCGCATGTTCGGATCGGAAACCAATGAATTTCTTGAAGTGAGCAATTCCATGCAACGCCGTTATGCCTTGGCTCACCCTATGAGCGAGTTCTTAGGTACGATAGCCATCTGTATTGTGCTGTGGTTTGGAGGTACGCTCATCCTTGACGGCACATCCATGATAGATGCTTCAAGCTTCATCTATTATATGGTGATTTTCTACAGCATCATCAATCCGGCGAAGGAACTCTCCAAGATCGGCTATACGATTCAGAAAGGTCTTGCAGCGCTCAAACGTATCGACAAGATACTTTCTGCAGATAATCCTATAAAGGATGCCAAGGATCCGGTTAAGCTTACCAGTGCTGAAAAAGAACGTGGCTCCGTCAAGCTACGTAACGTTGATTTCAGTTACGACGGAGAGCGCAAGGTGGTGAAAGACGTGTCTCTCGACGTAAAGCCGGGTATGACAGTGGCTCTTGTAGGTCAGTCAGGTTCAGGAAAATCTACGCTTGTTGATCTTATTCCCCGATTCTGGGATGTGAACTGCGGAGTGGTAGAGGTGGATGGCCATAACGTGAAGGATTACAAAGTAAACGAACTACGCTCTCTGATGGGCAATGTAAATCAGGAGGCCATTCTATTTAATGATACATTCTTCAATAATATCGCCTTCGGCACTCCCGACGCTACAATGGAGCAGGTGGAGGCTGCTGCGAAAATAGCCAATGCTTATGATTTCATCATGGCTACCCCCGACGGGTTCAATACTATGGTGGGCGATAGAGGCGGCCGTCTGTCAGGTGGTCAGCGCCAACGCATAAGCATCGCACGGGCAGTATTGAAGAATCCCCCCATCCTGATTCTTGACGAAGCTACTTCCGCACTTGACACTGAGAGCGAGCGACTTGTGCAGGAGGCTCTTGAGCGATTGATGCGCGATCGTACTACCATCGTAGTGGCTCACCGTCTCTCTACAATTGCAAATGCCGACCTTATATGCGTCATGCATGACGGGCGTATAGTGGAGCGAGGCACTCACGACGAACTTATCGCTCTCAACGGACATTACCGCCGTCTTGTAGAGATGCAGCAGGTGTAACCGTTGTCAGGTAATCTATCCTGCCAGATAATCCTCAGTGTTTATCCCCAATAATCAGAAACTTCCATATCCAGACAATAATGAGAAAAATAGCAGTATTCACTTCCGGAGATGCAGCTGCCGCTGAGCGGCTGATTACTTTATTTAACGAAGGGAACCGTATACGAGTAGAAACGGTGGTGACCGACAGTGATGCAGAGGCTCTACGTGAACGCTTCCGGGAGACGGGAGTAGAAGTGGTGGAGGTTACGCCTGAAAGCTCTCCCGAAGAATTGGTGGTGATTGGCGAATCGATGAAAGCTAAAGGCATAGAACTATATGCTTTCGAAAATTACGACGGACTTATGTCTGGGTGGGTGAAAGAGCATTATCCTTCTCTGATCGTGGAATTGAGTTCTCCACAGGAAGCGCCGCGTGAGGTGGTTGCCGCTTTTACGGCAATTGATAAGGCGACGGAGCTTAAGTCTGAGGTGGTGGCTGAGTCGAAACCGAAAACAGTTGACGAGGAATGGGCGGAGACTTTGCAGATTGATTTCGATACAAAAAGAGCCGAGGAGGCTGCCGCACGTGTAGCCGCTCAGCAAGCATCAGCCGGAATGGCGGTTCCCCCTCCGGTGCCGGGGCAGACACCTCCGGTTCCACCCATGTCGTCGGGTCCGGATTTCTCACGTAATCCACAGTATGGTCCTCAGCCGGGAGCGCCTGATCCTCGTTTCAACCAACCTTACGGACCGCAGTATGGTCCACAACCCGGTGTCAATCCACAGTTTCAGGCTTACGGCAACCGTCCGGTCAACAATGAACCCATGCCACCTACATACCTTGTATGGTCGGTGATAATGACAGTTCTCTGCTGCATGATTCCGGGCATTGTGGCTATAATTTTCTCCTCGCAGGTGAGCACAAAGTATTTCTCAGGAGATGTGGAGGGAGCAAAAAGAGCCTCCAGAAATGCCGAGATATGGATAATAGTGTCATTCGTGTTAGGGGTTCTTTCCGCCACACTGTATTTGCCGATAATGATGGTAAGCGGTTCATGAGTTATACCAACGTTTCATGAATTATTCCTGACGGTTAATGAATTATCCCGAAAAAGAGAATCCCGGTCCGGATAGCCTTTATACGCCTATCCCTGACTCAGAAAAAAGAAAACCACGGGCATGGCTCGTGGTTTCTCTTATTATCATCGCCATAGGCGGGTGTGTGCTGTATTATTTCTTCGATCCGGTGGAATACGGGTGGATGCCACAGTGCATTTTTCATCGGCTCACTGGGTTGCAGTGCATGGGATGTGGAAGTCAGCGGATGTTTCATGCCCTTCTCCATGGAGACGTGGGTGGAGCTTTCCAAGCTAACTTTTTCGGTATGCTTATGCTCCCGGTGATCGCATTCATGCTCTTTGTAGAGACGCAACGACTGCGCCGTCCGAGCCTTTATGCCGCCGTATTTTCTCCCAAAGTTATAGGGCTGCTCATAGTCCTTATGATTGCATGGCTCATTCTCCGCAACCTCCTCGGCGTCTGACCTTTCTTTCACAGACCCTTGCTTCCCATCCTCCAGATCAATCTTCCAACGGATCGGTCTGTCGCTCACGCATCCTATGGTTTACACATATCACCTACATAAAGTGGCGATATTGCAAACTCCATCTTGCAATTATAATAAAATTTTGCAAGGTGCATCTTACAATTCTCTATAAAAACTGCAAAATCCATCTTGCAAAATCAATTCTTAATCCTAAACGGCACCCTTTGGTTAAAGGGTCATCCGAAAATTAATAGGCAAGGGTGAAACGCTCCTGATGGTGTGTTGGGTCGAGGAGTTCGTCGATCATTGCTTTGGCATAGTCTTCAACTGAAATGAAGCTATCCCCATTCTCGTCGACGAGGAGATCGTCTTTGCCTACACGGTAGTGGCTTGTACGAGTTCCTGGTTGCAAGTTGCCAAGGTTAGCTGCAGGCGAGAGGAAGATCCAATCGATGTCTTTCTCTTTACTAAGAGTATTGAAATAGAACTCTCCGAACGACTTCACACCGGGAAGCCATTCTTCGGGTAGCGTGCCAGTGTCAACGAGGCGCAATCCCGGCTTAACAAACAATGTGCCGGCACCGCCTACAAGCAATATGCGCTTAACCCCAGTGAGTTTTGCACCTTCAAGAATCTTAGGATTATTCTTCAGAGTTTCTTCGTACATGTTTGGGTTAGTCCAACCCGGATTGTAGGCAGAGATGATTGCATCGCTACCTTTTGCTACTTTTGTAAGTTCTTCAGGTCTGTAGCGTCTCCCTTCACAACTGTCAGAAGCGGGCTTTAAACTTTTAATTTATCTGGGCTGCGCACTATTTCTGTCACTTTAACGCCTCGGTCCAAGGCTTCTTTGAGAATTGCTGAACCGACATAGCCAGTAGCTCCAATAAGTGTAATTTTCATAATTCTTTATTATTTTTGTAGTTTACTATTTATTAGCTTTGCCTTGGAAAGTTACTTTCCATATTACATTATTAAAACACTTATAATGGTGTTTTATTCAATTAATCAGCCAGTTACCTTGGATTAGTATTGCTACCTGACAGAAACTAATGTTGAGAATCAAATCGTTTGATATGGAAGAAATATTAATAAATTTTCAGATATAGAAAATTGTCCGATACGCAATGCTGTCACTCGCTTCGGTTCCAAATGGCCGATGCTTGTGCTTCTTCTTCTCGATGTACTCGGCACTGCCCGATTTTCAGCCGTGAAGAAATATCTTCCGGATATTTCTTCTAAAGTATTGTCGAAAGAACTGAAGACTTTAGAGGCAGGTGACTTGATACATCGCCATGCCTATGCAGAAGTGCCACCAAGAGTAGAATATACCTTGACCGAAAGAGGACATTCCCTTGTCCCGCTGCTATGGTCGCTTGTAGAATGGGCCAAAACAAACAATACGATAGAATCTTCGCCCGAGAAATAATTAATATAAGGAATGGTTTATTCAAAAGAGTTTGCGTAAATCCATTGAAAGGAATTCCTCTGGTTGGATGCCCCCTTCTCCTACAATGAAGGCTTCTTTGGGATTGAATTTCTCTTTGAATTTTTCAAGGCCTTCCGTTCTTTTTTCAGCATTCCCTTTTATTTCGATTGCTATTAAGGAGCCTTTTCGTCGCAATACATAGTCAACCTCATCATCTCGTTCTCTCCAGTAAAACACGTCAAAGCGTTTGGCAAATGCTTCGTTGACGATATATGCTCCGATTCCGGATTCAAAGATATGACCCCATGCTTTTCTATCTATTATGGCTTGATCAAAAGTGAGGGGAGTGTAGAGAGTCTTTAGTGCATTGTCATAGACCTGTAGCTTAGGGATGCTTGCTTTTCTACGGGACGCATCTATGCTGAATTTCTGAAGGCCTCCTACCAATCCGCTGTCATTCAAGAGATTCAAATATCCGGCAAGAGTGGACGTATTCCCCGCATCCTGTAAGGCCCCGACCATTTTAGTCAGAGAAAGCAATGAACCGGAATAAGTAGCACTCAGTTCGAAAGTCTGACGTAAAAGAGCGGGTTTGCTGATGGGTGTATCCATCAATATATCCTTATTGATGGTGGCATCAATGATGGCAGACTGTATATATTGCTGAAAGCGGTCTTCATCCTTGAGGAGTGGAGCTGCGCCCGGATATCCTCCATAAAAAATATATTGGTCAAGGTTGAAGCCGAAGCAATCTCTCATCTCCGGATAACTCCAGTGTGTCATCCTTATCTCTTCAAATCTTCCTGCAAGAGATTCTGACAAGCCTTTTTCAAGCAATACTCTGCTGCTCCCGAGAAGTAATACCTTAATATTTCTATCACTGAAAGTGTCGTCATCCCACTCTTTCTTTACTACTTCACTCCAGTTAAGAATTTTCTGGATTTCGTCAATTACAAGAATAATACTGTCGTATCCTTTGCTTTTTTGCAAGCTTCTTACGGCTGCCCAACAATTTGAAATCCAAGCACGGTCAGAAACGGGTACATTATCAGCTGAAAAGAAAAGGTAAGGAAGGTTCAGGTCATGAAGAACTTGTTTCACCACAGTAGATTTCCCTATCTGACGTGGGCCCATCACTACCTGCATAAATCTTCTTGATTCTTCGAGGCGCTCTTTAATTAGCTGATATTCTGATCTTTTATACATTGGTTTACATTTTACGCAGTGGACTGTGCATTTTTACGCAGTACACTGCGTAAAAATTCCTAATGCAAATTTAATAATAATTAATTAACTCCATGATAAAAATCGGAATAATAATGATGCCTGTTGATAGAGGCCATTATAACATTGATCTTGACACGTTACCCTCATCCATCTCGACAAAATCCCATTTTGTCGAGATGGATGAGGGTAACGTGGTTGAATGTAGGATGCTGTAGAGTAGAGGAGGTGAGGGACTGGGTTCAGATGGATTCGTTGCGGACTTTGTCGTAGGCCATGGTTCCTTTGAAGATGGAGGGACGCACAACCCAACACTGGATGCAATAGCCTAACGCAAGATAGACGGCTGCCAGAATCCATAGGTGGATATAGTCGGTGTGCACCTGTGCCAAAGACGCACCGTTGGTATTCATTCTTATGAATCCCTCGATGCCCCAGGTGGCGGGCACGCAGCTGCCTAAGAAGTGCCAGAAGGGCGACATGGCATATCTCGGCCAGGTGAGGCCTGACAGGAAGAGGAATATCACGGAGGTGACAACCCAGATCACAAACACTGATTCCCTCTCCCAGATTATGCCTTGCAGACAGAATCCAAGACCTATGGAAGCCACGCACATCGGGAAAATAAATGCAATTATCTCCCAGAAATTGCCTGCCATAGGGAAGGAGAACATTAGCGGCACGTAGTGCACGATATAGATGGCGGGCACGGCCATGATGGTGCCGTAACAAAGCATCTGACCGAACATCGTCATTAATACGCTCGGTGCCTCGTTCACTCCGTTATATCCTATAAGTCCGGGGCGTTCCCTCTTGGCTCCGCCCGCCATGCCTGCAGCAAGGATGATGCTTTGCTGAAGTATAAGGATCAGTACGCCGGGCATGATGAATGAATCGAAACCGCTTTCAATATTGCCCATTGGGATGTACTCGATCGGCATAATGTCGCCATCCGTAATGGTTGTGGCCAACGGGGCATAGGTGTCGAGTTTCGACAACAGAATCTCAGCTCCCATAGCCTGGCTCACGTTGGTTGAGGCCACAAGGAAGCCACGGTAGCGCAGAAGAAGGCTCGATTCGCAGAAGAGAGCGGCATTTGCCTGCTCACCACGTCCGATCTTGCGCCCGAATCCTTCCGGTATCTCAAGAATACTGAAGCATTTCTTGTCGGCCATGGCCCGGCGTGCCTCAAGAAGATCAGGTGCGTAGCCTATCACCCAAGCCTCCTGAGTGGCATCAAGATTGCGCACCAGTTCACGGCTCATACTGCTCCGGTCATGGTCTACCACAATCATCTTCACATCCCTCACAATCTCCGGATTATAGATAAGCGAATATATCACAGGATATGCTATAGGAAGGAAGAGAAAGAATATGAGTATTCCCTGGTCATGCAGCACCAGTTTGAATTCCCGGCAGTAAACATCTAAAAGCTGACGGAATAAAGATTTATTTGATTTCGACATAGGGAATTACTGTTTAGGGGGCATAAACGGGTTTTGCCATCTCTTTCTTCAGACGCCACAGAAGCGTGAAGGGAAGAAGCATAAACACTATGTAGGCCACAAACCATACACGCGAATAGTAAAGGTGCACGCCGTCAAGAGCCTGATCAATATAGATAAGGAAGTTGTAGCGGATGGGGAGAATCCAGCTGAAAATTCCTATGGCAGGATACATGCTCTCCACAGGGAAGGAGAAGGCTGCGATCGAGAAGGAGAGTATGCCTAACAGGGCTGACACCGACAGCGAAAGCCGAAGGCTCGGGAGCACGCTGAAAAAGAAGATTCCGAGTCCCTGACATGCAAAAACGAACATCACTTCCGACACTGTCAGCCAGAACCATGATCCATAGACCGGATAGCCGTTTATCTTATACAGCCAAACCTCCATGAAGAGCGCTACGACGATCCAGATGATGGTCTGAGGCAGAAGCTTTGCAGCCAAGGCCTTGATGATGGAGCCGTCGGCCATGCGCAGAAGCTTTGCGGAGGTGCCATATTTGATTTCCTGCCCGATTGAGAAACAAGTGACGAGCAGAATCATCAGCTGAAGCACACAGGGAATGAACGAATTGCCCAGATACACGGCGTAGTTCAGTCCCGGGTTATGTATGGCTCTCGCCTCTACATTGACTGGCAGAAGCAGGGGAGTGACCTGATCTTGCGTGGCTCCTACTGATTCAAGTATCGACAGGGCAAGTCCCGCTTTTGTGTAAAGGGCTGTTGTCTTGAAGGTCTTGAAGAGCATGGTGGCCGGCACGAAATAGGTCATGTTGGTGTAGTAAGTTATCACAGGCTTACGTCCTGCAAGAAGATCCCGCTGGTAATTCTCAGGAATCAGGAAGTAGCCGAATATCTCACCTTCCTGCATCTTATGCCTGGCCTCGGTAAAGCTGTTGCAGTCAGCCACGAGGTCTACGAGCTGCATTCCGGCAAGTTCCTGGGTTACGGAGCGGGAGAGCGACGAGCCATCTTTATCCACCATTCCTGCCGGCACTCTCTGCGGCAGTCCCTCTTCCATCAGATTGGTGAAGAAGAGGAAACAGAACAGTGGCAGAATGAAGAAGGCCGCCCAATAGATTGGCCTCCTTACAATCTGAAGCACGCTCCTTATGAATATTTTCTTCATAATTCTAATTTCAGGGGATTACTCATCATGATTTTCGAGAATCACCGACATTCCAGGACGAAGATTCTCTATAGGTTTTTCGGGACGAGCTTTGATCTGGAATGTACGGGCATCGAAATCACCTGTAGATTTGGTAGCCTGCCAGTTGGCATATGTGCCGAGGTCTTTGATATAGAACACCTTCACCTCCTCCTCTTTGTCAAGGGCCGGAATCCTGACCTTGAGTTTTGTTCCAAGAGTGATATCTTTGAGAAGAGTTTCGCGAACGTTAAACACCACCCAGTGATCATTCTTCTGGAGCGACATTATGGGGGCGCCTGTAGCCACAAGCTCCGACACGTGAGGATAAATCGTGGTGATCTCCCCGTCGCAAGGAGCTACGAGGTACTGGTCTTCAAGAAGGGCATTCACCTCGTTCACGCTTCCCTTGGCGGCTGTCACCATAGCTTTAGCAGCCTCTTTATCCTCTTTCTGTGCCCCGGATTTAGCAAGCTCATACTGGCTTTTGGCTGCTGATTCGCCGGCTGTGGCAGCCTGGTAGGCGGCTTTAGCCTCATCTCGTTTCTGCTCGCTCACTACTCCTTTGGAGAAAAGGTTCTCCATGCGGTCGTAGGTCTTCTTGGCTATGCCGGAGGCAGCCTTGGCTTGCTGGTAAAGCTCATAGGCGGCCTGCACGATCTGAACGCGCGTGCCGGCATCAACTTTCTTGTTGGCAGCGGCCGCAACCTCTTCCATAGCTTCAGCCTGGCCGAGGCGTGCGTCAACAAGCGTGGAGTGTATGCGCACGAGAGTGTCGCCGGTCTTTACCTTGTCACCTTCCTCTACATAGAGTTCCGCCACGCGGCCCGGAAGCTTTCCGGAGATTCTTATTTCAGTGGCGTCAGCCTGTCCCTGCACGGTGTCGGGGCCCTGCTTGATTACGAGGAATCCGAAGATGGCGAGTGCCGCCAATACAAGGATCACTACAACTAATGTGAGTATAAGCATGCGGTCTTTTCCCGAAACGGCAGTATCGTCGGCCACTGCTTTGGAAGTGGTGTTGGTGTTTATATCGTTAGTAGCCATAATAACTATGTGTGATTATCAAAATTGAATAAGAATTGAATTATCGGTAGTTGATGTTGTGAGTGGTCTGGTAATATTTATCAGTAAATCAGATTGCCGAGCACTTTCGACAGATACGTATCGCACAGGCGAATGCCGATTTCAGCGTCGATCTTCTCAGAGTTGGCCTTCAGCCATGCTGTCTGGGCTCCGATCACATCGTTTGTGGTCAACATTCCTTCACGGTAGGCAAGCTGTGCCTGACGCAGGTTTTCGTCGGCCTTATTAAGATTGGTCACGGTCATGTCGTAAGTCTTCTTGGCCTCATCGAAACTGAACTGCGCCTGACTTACCTGAAGCGACACTTTCTCCTCCGTATCCTCGAGTAATAGACGGCTGGCAGTGGTGTTGGCTTTGGCTGCACGATAGCGGTTATAATTGCCTCCCCAATGCCAGATAGGTATGGTCACAGCTGCACCTACGGAGAATCCTCCACCGAATTTTTTCTCAAACCCGTCAATCACATTAGGATTCGAGAAGGAGTAAGCGCCCACAAGAGCGATTTTCGGGAGCATCTCGCCCATGGCAAGTTTCTCACGGCTCTGGAGCATATTTATGCCCTGGCGTAAGATTTCGAGATCCTGACGGCGTGAATATACGGCTTTAAGATCGATATCTGTAGGTGCGGTCACGTTTTTGGCCGTGCGAAGTTCCTCGTCGCGTAGCTCCATCTGAGTGTTGACGGGGAGTCCGCAGAGTTGGGCGAGTGCCATTCGGGAAAGAGTGAGGCCGTTGCCTACCTTTGTCTGTGCTATCTTGGCTTCGTTGAGAGCAACCTCTACGGTGAGGAGATCGCTTTTTGTAGCCACACCCTCGTCGAGTAGAGCCTGCACATTATAGCGGAGTGTATCGACAAGATTGACGAAACTGTCGGCAAGACGCTGTTTCTCCTTGAGCGATACCACAAGCCAATAGGCTTCGTCAACAGCAAAGACCACGTTTTGAGTCAAACTGTTGCGTGAAGCCTTTGCAAGCAGTTCGCCATAACCGGCAATCTCGTTCAGGGCTTTGATCTGTCCGCCCATGAAGATAGGCTGTGTCAGGGTGATGGCTCCGGCAAACACATTGTGCACGTCAAAACTCATTGCCTCTTTCGGGATAACGGCTACTTCAGTCGGAATCATGCTGCCCGTTTTGGGATCTGTTATCGGTTCTCCTGTCGGGCCTTTAAGTATGTTGTACTGGTAGGTCTGAGATGCCGGATCGAAGCTCATGGTGGGGAGTTTCGCATCTTCGCCAAGTAGGCGTATCTCATTCTGGTTATACATGTAGGTGCCGGTGAAGTCTATGCCGGGTAGATAAGCGGCACTTGCGGCTTTCTTGTAGTATTCTGCACTGCGCAGATTTTCCTCAGCCATCCTGATTGTCTTGTTGTTCCTGACAGCCATATTCCGGCAGGAATCAAGGGTGACATCGGCGGCAGCCGGTAGTGCCACGGCCGAGAGGGCGATAAAAAGATACAGTTTCTTCATATTACGATTAGAGGTCATGCTTTGAGTTGGAGAGCATAGGAACACACTGAAAATGATGCTTCCTCAAGATTCATTACAAAATTAAAAGCTTTTTGTTTAATTTTAACAAATAAAAGATCAGGAAAATAGAGAAACTCCGAAAATGACCAGATAAATGTCCGATATTTCCAATGTAGCCGGAGAAGGTATATTTGTAAAAAACGCTCTCGTTGCTGAATAGGTGAATAAGGTAGGTGGTGCATGATTTTCTATTGAAGTTTTTTTGCCGTATTGAAAATATTGTGTAATTTTATGCTATGTTTCTAACCTGAGGAGACAGCCTTACACGCTGCGATTAGTGTGAGGGCTTCCTTACCCTAATTTTTTAGACATCATGAAAAAATCATTAAAAATCTTTATCGTTATGGCTTTGAGCTTAGTGCCGGCATTTGCGGGGGCGCATGCCGAACCTACGTCGCGCGAGAATCTGCGTCACATCCATGGCTCTCTCTCCGAGGGGTTCAAGGATCTGCGCAAGCAGGTGGTGAAGGAGCCGCAGGGCTTTATCAAGTATCCCTATCTTATACCGGCAGGTTTTTATTCACAGCTTTGGGACTGGGATGCCTTCTTCATGGCCAATCACTTCATATCGAAAGGTGAACCGGAATATATGAAGAACTGGGTGCTCACATTCAGCCAGGGCATTGACGATGATGGCTATGTGGCCGGTTGCATGACCAAGGACGGCCCTCGTAATGTCTACAGCGGGCGTTTCGCCATGAAACCTTTCCTCTCTCAGGGTGCTTATCATTACAGCAAGGCTACGGGCGATTGGGAATGGCTCCGACCTCTCTATCCGGCTTTGAACAAAGTGATTGATTATCGCCGCAATACCCAGCGTGACTCCATCAGCGGCCTCTATTATTGGGAGATAGCCATGCAGAGCGGTGCCGACAATAACCCGGCGCTCAACTATTTCAAGGATGACACCCGTTCCTTCCTCTCTACCGATGCCTCGGCTTTCCAGTATGGTGAACTACTTGCTCAGGCAGCGATAGCACGCAAGTTGGGATACGAGGAAGATGCCAAGGCGCTCAAGGCGGAAGCAGAAGGAGTGAAGAAAGCTCTTAACGATATTTGCTGGAATGAGGAGGATGAATGTTACTATAACGTTGACCGTGAGACACGCGAGCAGTATCGCAGGGTAGGGTATTCCACATTCGTACCACTGATGTATAACATGGCTTCCAAGGAAAACGGCCGCAGGATGATCAAGCGTCATATGCTGCCGGAAGATGCCATGAGAGGAGCTTATGGCTTCCGCAGTCTTTCAAAGAGGGATGTAGACTACAATAATAAGAATATAATTGTGCCGTTCTCCAACTGGCAGGGTCCGGTGTGGGGAATCTGTAATTACATCTACTCCATTGGTCTGCATAACTATGGATTCCCTGAGGAAGTGGAATGGCTTGCAGAGAAGGTGGGTGGCCTTATGGAGAAAGACCTCAATGACTACGGCACTATGCATGAGACCTATCACGCTGACACCGGTGAACCTCTTGCTCCCTCCAATTTCAAATACCGCACGCCCGACGGCAGAATCCAAGGCTTCGTAAGCTGGAATCTCTGCATGGAGAATGTGCTTGACGGCATTCTCAACGATAAATGGATGCTTCTCGAAATAGAAGACTGATATACTACGGTATAACTGCAGTAAGATCAGCAACTTACTATAAAGCAGATATCGTTCCTCCCCATAGAGGAGCGATATCTACTTTATAATTTGTTGATATTCAGTAAAAAATGGCTGAAAATTTACACTCATCGGATATTTTGGCCAGATAAAGACATTGGAGAGTAGTTTTGGGGTTGTAGATTGATTTTGGAAGGGTTAGGAGATTAGGGAGTTACGAAGGTTGTTGACAGGCGGCTGTTTGGTCAAGTCGCTGATTTTCGCTAACTTTGCAGATAAACAGATTTTTTGTATTGTATGGGAAAAGGTGTGATGAGGAAACTTAAACCGGAGACGTATGGCGAGGCTTATCTGAGCCTTGCAAAGCTCGGCATGCCGGTGATGGTGACTCAAGTTGGCGTGATATTGATAAATTTCGCTGATACAATGATGATCGGTGCTTATGGAGTCAATGAACTGGCCGCGGCAGCTTTCGTCAATAGTCTTTTCATAGTGGTTGGAGTCATGCTGATGGGCTTCGCGAGCGGAGTCACTCCGATCATTGGTGCATTATATGGACGTGGAGAACATGAGGAGGGTGGCGTTATGCTCCGTGCCTCACTACAAGTGAATATGATAATGGCCTGTATCTTCACTGCAATAATGGGAGGCCTTTATTTCATGCTTGATTATTTCGGACAGGATCCGGAGTTACTGCCCATAGCCAAAGATTATTATCTCTTAATGTTATGCACTATCATCCCTATGGCTATCTTCAACTGTTTCCAGCAGACGGCCAACGGCACAACAGATACCGCCACCCCGATGTGGATTATCCTTGGAGTAGACGTGATCAACATCTTCGGCAACTACGTGCTGATTTTCGGTAAATGCGGATTTCCGGAATTAGGCCTGACCGGTGCCGGAATCAGCACCCTCACAGCGCGTATAGCCGCTGCCGCCGGCATCGTTGCTATGGTTGCGCTGAGACGCCGATATAGAGTCTATTGGCAAGCCATGCGGAGCGTTCATGCCGGGGGAGCCCGACGTTACAAGGTATGGACCACCAGTTATCCGTTGATGATTCAGAGCGGAGTGGAGTGTGGTTTATGGTCGGTGGGTGCGGTAGTAAGCGGATGGTTCGGCAAGATACAGCTGGCCTCTTATCAGGTGATAAATACCATCTCGCAACTCGGATTCATGATCTACATGAGTTTCAGCATCGCCACATCAATACGGGTGGCCAACTTCACCGGTATAGGCGACATAAAGGGGATCCGCCATATCACTAAAGCGGGGTTGCATCTTGTGCTGGCGCTCGCCACAATAATGTCGGTATGCTTCCTGCTATTCGCACGCGACATGGTGCACCTGTTCACACCCGACAACGCTGTCACCTCTTATGCCGTGTTGCTGGTGACTCCGTTGATACTATATCAATTCTGCGATGCGGTGCAGCTTACTTATGTGAGCGCTCTGCGTGGCACTTCAGCGGTGAAGCCATTGCTGTGGATCTCAATTGTGAGCTATATTGTGGTGGGCATACCTCTCCTGCTGTGGATGGCCAAGGGGCTCGATATGCAGACGGAGGGCATCTATTACAGTTTCTCAGGAGCGCTCACAGTGGCAGCCGTGCTTTTGATAAGGTCGTTCCGGCACACTCTGAGAAAGCGTGAGGCTGAATCAGCGGCCGTAAATGCTCCGACAGCGTAAAAATGCTACTGAATGAGCTTTGAGAAGATAATTATCAGGCTTGTTAAGACACTTTAATATAAAAAATTGTGATTTGTCGCGGAAAAATGATTACTTTGCAAGCTGAAAGCTACTTCCGCTGCAAATCGGGAATAGAAAACGAGAAATATCGGTGGCCGCAGCTGCTGATAAAATAAACTTAGAAAGAGAGCAATGGGTAAAATCATAGCTATCGCCAATCAGAAAGGTGGAGTAGGCAAGACCACCACAGCATTCAACTTAGGAGCCTGTCTGGCTTCCGACGGCAAGAAGGTGCTTCTTGTAGATGCCGACCCGCAAGCCAATGCCACGTCTGGCCTTGGTGTAGACGCCGACCAGTCAGACATCTCCATATATGAGTGTCTGGTAGACGGGCAGGATGCGCATCAGGCCATACTGCCCACGTGTGTGGATGGGCTTAGCATCATATGCTCGCGGATTGATCTTGTAGGCGCGGAAGTGGAACTCATGAACCGCCGCGAACGTGAGAAGGCACTCTCAAAAGTGCTTGAACCGCTTAAAGACGACTACGATTTCATTCTCATAGACTGCAGCCCTTCCCTGGGCGTGATAACGGTCAACGCGCTTACTGCCGCTGATTCCGTAATTATCCCTGTGCAGGCCGAATATTTTGCTCTGGAAGGTATTTCCCAGCTGCTCAATACAATCCGTATCATCAAGAGCCGCCTCAAGCCGTCGCTTGAGATAGAAGGATTCCTCCTCACGATGTATGATGCGCGGCTCAGGCTGGCCAATCAGATCTTTGAGGAGCTGAAAGGGCATTTCGGCGACATGGTGTTCACTACGGTGATACCTCGCAATATCAAATTGTCGGAGTCGCCCAGCCATGGTCTGCCTGTGATCCTGTATGATCCCGAGAGCCGGGGCTCCATAGCCTACGGCCAACTCAGCAAGGAACTCGTGGCCCGCAACCGACGCAAGAGAGGATAACGGAAAGCCAAAACAATAACAACCGGAGAAAGAATGGCATTGAAACGAAACGCATTGGGACGCGGCCTCGACTCGCTGATCTCGATGAACGACATACAGACCGGCGGCTCGTCGGCCATAAGCGAGATCGACGTTGATCTCATCACCCCGAACCCAGGGCAGCCCCGACGCATATTCAATGAGGAGACCATCGAGGAGTTGGCATCATCCATAAGGGAGCTCGGAATTGTGCAGCCCCTATCTCTGCGAGACAACGGCGACGGCACCTACCAGATCATAGCAGGCGAACGCAGATGGCGTGCGGCGCGCAACGCGGGGCTCACAAGCGTGCCGGCCTATGTGCGCACAGCTTCCGACGCAGAGGTGACTGAGATGGCTCTCATAGAGAATATCCAGAGGGAGGATCTCAATGCTATCGAGGTGGCGCTTGCATTCCGTAAACTTATAGATACCTATAATCTCACCCAAGACCGTCTTTCAGAGCGTATCGGTAAGAAGCGCACCACTATCGCCAACCATCTGCGTCTGCTGAAGCTCCCTGCCGAGATTCAGCTTGGTCTGCGCGACCGTAAGCTCGACATGGGTCATGCCAGGGCTCTCCTCTCAGTAGCTGATCCTAAGGAACAGCTGAATCTATACAACCGCATAATCCGCGAAGGGCTATCAGTGAGAATGGTGGAGGAGGCGGCCAGAGAGCTTAATGGCCCTGAGATGCCTTTGCCCGAGAAACCATCGAGGCCGGCCAGGGATTACGGGCGGTTCAACGTTTTTGCAAGTTCCCTGAGCGAGATGTCGCCTACGCCGGTGAAGTTTGCGCGTACAGCGGATGGAAAAGGATCGATCACCTTCAAGTTTGCCACCGATGAGGAACTTCAGCAACTCGTAGACCTCTTCGAAAAAATGAAGAATCAATAACAACATATGTGGACTCTCCGGAGCTCACCGATTTGATGAATAAGCAAATTATCCAAAATATGAAACATATGGCCAGTGGATGCGCTGTAGGCCGGATACTTTTTATCTTCATGACGGTAGTGACAGCTATTTCCGGCATGACCCTCGACTCTGTGGCCCAGGTCACCACCGAGCCCGACTCCTCTGTCTATCTCGATGCGAAGATGCTGATCAGGGAGCCTCTCGATTATGATTACGACGAGGCAGCTGATACTGTGCCTACGGTTGTAGTGGCTGAGGACTCTCCTTACGGACTCGATGGAAAGAAGATTTTCAACCCTTCGCCGGAGAGGGCGGTATGGCTTTCAGCTCTCTTCCCGGGATTAGGTCAGATCTACAACAGGCGTTACTGGAAACTGCCCATTGTGGTGGGTGGCTTCATGGGTCTTGGATATGCTACCAACTGGAACAACAACATGCTTTCGGATTACTCCCAGGCATACCGCGACATAATGGACAATGATCCCTCTACGAAATCCTACATGGATTTCTTCCCTTCCACCACAAAGGAAGAGGATCTTGACAAGACGTGGCTCACCAATATCCTGAAACGCCGCCGCGACTTCTACCGGCGCAACCGCGACCTTTGCATCATCTGCCTCGTAGGCATGTATGCCCTGTGTATGCTCGATGCCTATGTCGATGCCTCCCTGGCGCATTTCGATGTGTCGCCCGATCTTTCGATAGAATGGAGCCCGGCCATGATGATTGCTCCCGGAAGCCGCAAACTCAGCCTGGGCTTGAACTGGGCATTTAACTTTTAGAAAATCATTTCTCCCCCGCATATGAAAAGACAATTATTGATGGCTTTCCTGGCAGCCGTGTCTCTCACAGGATTCGCCAAAACTGATAAGCAGAAAAAACCGAATGTGCTCGATCTGAAGACGAGCATCACCGACCAGTCGATAGTTTATCCCGAAAGTTTTGAGGCCGACTATCACAAGCTTCTTGAAGGCTGGTTTATCAAGAACTATACAGCTACCGACAACCGTTACGAGACGGAGCCGGATGCAGAAGTGAGTGATGCAGAGATGACACGTCGTCTCGCAGCTCTTCCTACGGTAATTGAGATGCCTTACAATCAGGTGGTGCGCAGCTATATTGACCGTTACACCAAGAGAGGACGTGAGCAGGTGGCCGCACTTCTCGGCATGAGCCTATACTATATGCCGGTGTTCGAGCAGGCCCTTGAGGAAAAAGGTCTTCCCCTTGAGCTCAAATATCTTCCTGTTGTGGAGTCGGGTCTTGATCCCAATGCTGTGTCAAAACATGGCGCGGCCGGTTTGTGGCAATTCATGCTCGGCACAGCCAAAGGTCTCGGTCTGGAGGTGAATTCCCTTGTGGATGAGCGTCGCGATCCATATGTGTCGTCTGAACGTGCAGCCTCCTATCTGAAGGATCTATATGCAATGTATGGCGATTGGTCGCTTGCAATCGCCGCCTACAACTGTGGCCCCGGCACAGTCAACAAGGCTATCCGACGCGCCGGCGGAGAAGTGAAGGATCATGATTTCTGGTCGATCTACAACTATCTTCCGGCTGAGACAAGAGGGTATGTGCCGATGTTTATTGCAGCGAATTATGTGATGAACTATTACCCTCAGCATAATATTTCGCCGGTGCTCCCCGTGAAGCCTTTGGTGACAGACACGCTGCAGGTGTCAGACAGAGTTCACTTCAATCAGATTTCCAAAGTGCTTGATATTCCTGTGGATGAGCTGCGTATACTGAATCCTCAGTTCAGGGCAGACGTAATCCCTGGAAGTGAGACAGCTTCCTATACCCTTATTCTTCCCTCACAACAGATTCATGCTTATCTTCTGAGCGAGAACGATATTCTTAAGGTTGATGCCGACAAGTATGCACATCGTGAGACAGTCGAACCGGGCGATATGCCTTCTGATGCCCTATTGGCCGTGGATGATACAGAGGTATGGCCAGATGATATGGGTGAATCGGATGTGGCTCTGGCAGCTGCACAGGGCAAACCTTCTGTTATCGTCCATAAGGTAGCGGCAGGGGAGAGTATATATTCCATAGCTGAGAAGTATGGGGTGACGGCTGCGGATATAAAGAAATCAAATAATCTGAGAAGAAATGCTGTGAGAGTTGGCCAGCAGCTACGCATCACCACTACCATGCCGGGCGACGCGGCTACCGCTTCTTTGGCGGAGTCTTCTCCTGTGCGTCAGGCTTCTCAGGAGACTTCCGCTGCAGTGCGTAAGAGCAAGACTTCAAAGACTGCCAAAACCGACACTTCAGCAACCGGAAATTCCGGCAAGACCACCAAGGCGGCTGCATCTGCCAATCCCGCTACACATAAGATAAAGAGTGGTGAAACACTATCGTCAATTTCAAAGAAATATGGTGTGACTGTAGCCCAGTTAAAAGCAGCCAACGGCATGTCTTCCGATGCTCTGCGTGCGGGTGCCACTCTTAAGATTCCTGCAAAAAGTGCCGGTGCAACAAAGAAGACAGGCACCACAACTAAAAAGAAAACTTCTTCTAAGAAGTCTTCAAAGAAGAAAAGATAACTTCACCGCAAGTTGTCTTATATAGATAATAAAGTGGCGTGTAATGATTTCGAAATCATTACACGCCACTTTATTTAAGTTTTTATCCCTCAATTTAACTTTAATCTCCGGGTAGATATCTAAATCTCCGGGTAGATATATCGGGGAGGATATTGCTTTGAAGCGATTGCCGATTAATGGCAGCCGCAACCTGAATTGCAGTCGCTCTCACCGCAGCTGTCGCCACAGCTTCCGCCGCAACCGCCACAGCAACCACCATCCTGGGGCTTGAGCTCCTCAGGAGTTGCGTCACGCACCTCTTCAACTACGCCTTCATAACGCACTGTTTTTCCGGCATAGGGATGATTGAAGTCCATCTTGATCTTATCTCCAACCTCTGTAACGATGCCCTGCACACGATATCCTTCGGCTGTCATCATAGGCAGAACGGCGCCCACCTTTACTTCATCAGCCAATTTGCCATCGCGGTAGAAGATCTCCTTGTCGAGCACAAGCTCATAGTCGGAGCTACGCTCTCCGAAAGCTGCAACAGGAGGAAGGGTGATCTCAAATTTATCTCCCTTGCCGAGGCCTTTGATAACCTCAACAAGACCGGGAACGATCTCATGGCTTACGCCATATACCATCACATCGGGTTGTTCCGGAGTAGCCTCGAAGAGAAGCTCACCGGTAGCATCATCATAGAGTTTATAAGCGAAGGCCACGAATTTGCCGGGGCCTGCTACTTCACGAATTTTTTCTGACATAATTTCTATCTGTTTTAGTGTTGAATGTTTTTTTCTTAATAATTGATTGGCGGCAAAGCACTTCAATCATGAATGTATCAAATATCGTGCCATATTGGCGCGCATAGTCATTATAAAGTTATTCTGCCGGAATATCGTTGGGATCCTCGGGATGTTTCAGCTCATATTGGGCTTGAGGCACCTCCACGTTGAAATAGAATCCTGACACCACCTTGTCGCGCAAACGTTTTTTTGTCTCTTCGTCAGGCGTGACAATAAGATGGTCGTAGCCGGGATCGATAAACTGTGCATCTACCGCTTCATAGCCCAAGAGTTGCACCATATCATATTCATGCATGGGATAGATCACATACCATGCATTCTCGATATCCTCTCCTGTTCCCGTGCTTTTGATAGCACCTAAAAGATGCTCAAGACGGTATTCCCATATCTTCGCGCTCATATCCTTACGTTTCTCCTTAAGCACATGCACAAGAAACGACATCTGCCTCAGGTCAAAAGGATTGTCGCGCAGGCTCAGTTCGGCATATTTACGGATTGTGTCAATCTCCTCTTTGGTATGAGAGGTTTTCAGACGCAGATCGTCAGTGACTCCGGAATATGGTGAGGTACGGTAAGGGTCATAATCCTCCTGAAACATGTAGCCGAGGTAGAAGTAACGATACTCCTCGTTGGTCATGGTGGTATCGTTGCGGGTATACTTGGCCATCAGTTTCGGGAAATAGAACTGACTGGCCGGATCCAAAGTCTGTTTCTTGATTTTCTCAAGATCCGGTTTTTCCACCACTATCTTCCTCTTGCTTGTCGCTTCGGCAGTAGGAACTGCGGTCTGCGCTATGCTATGATAGGCCGGGATTGCGAGCATCGCGGCCATCACAAAAGGAATTGAACGTTTGATTACAGAAGTTATCTTTAGCATCTTGATTTTGTTTAAATTCGGTTGACAGCAATTAGTATAACCGCCGCCACTCCCGCCTGCATCACCGTTATAGCTATCGGAAACCCTTTGGCAAGGAGATATTTGAAGAAGTGGCCCGACCCGATTGATACCGGTCGCCCTTCCGGAGTGTTGGTGTAGAGGAGAAAACCGAAAAAGCATCCCGCTACTGTGGCCGCTATCATAATGGAATAGAGCATGCTCACGGTGGTGGTGAAGCTGAAAGCGAGTAATCCTACAGCCATGCCGGCCAATGCACCCACAAGGATATAGCCGGTGCCCTTCCCTGTCAGGCGTAACGGAGCGGGCTGAAGTATGGTAGCCACCATCACCACGAGCGTCATGCAAAGCCATCCGAATAGGATGGTGGAGTTGATGGGCACCAAGGGATATCCATTGCCATCTTTTGCAAAACTCAGCGTGAGCAGTGCAAGATAAGCGGCCGCCGGCGATAATAATATCCGACGTGAAACCAAGGCGAACGCTACGATGAATAGCAACGCTGATAATATGATTAGAAAAATAGCCATAGGTTTAATCTTCAAATAGGTTACCGTCAGGCGGCTTCACTCCGCTTGCTACCGTTCAACCGGAAATGTTTCATCCGGCCACGGTTCTTCATAAGTTAAAACGCTTTTTGGGTTAAATTTGTTAGTTTATCCTTTTTTGCCATCATGTGTCGTCGCATCTCCAGGGCACGGGTTTGTCCTCGGGGAGCATAGGCAATGCCGAGTCAGACGTAGCTGATGGCCGGGATGAGGAGGTGGTGGATGTGGGATTGGCCGGGGAAGAGGTAACGGAATCCGGTTGTTGAGACTGCTGTGCGTTTGCGGCGGCTGCCGTGGCTGTGGCCGTCGACTTGTTCAATTCCGGGTACACCACTCTTGAATGATAGATTGTGGACAGACGCTTCTTGAAAGTGTCTTTCACGGTCTCCACATCACGGAAGGAGATAGGAGCCTCTTTCAAGAGGCCGTCCGCAATCTGAGTATCGATGATCTTATCCACGAGATTGCTGATAGCCTCAGGGGTATAGTCTTTCATACTGCGCGAAGCCGCTTCCACAGCGTCGGCCATCATCAGGATAGCTGTCTCTTTTGATTGTGGATTTGGTCCGGGATATTGGAATTTGGTCTTGTCGATCACTACATCCGGGTTCTCGTTGCAGGCTGTGGTGTAGAAATACTTTGCCAATCCCTTTCCGTGATGCTCGGAAATGAATGATTTTACGAGTGTAGGGATTTTCTCCTTTGAAGCTATAGCGAGACCATCCGTCACGTGTGAGATTATCTTATGGGCGCTTGTCTCCGGGTCAAGACCGGCATGAGGATTCACACCGTGCTGGTTCTCAGTGAAGAAGATGGGACTTTTCAGTTTGCCTATGTCATGATATAGAGCTCCTGTACGCACCAGGGTTGTGTTGGCCCCTATTGCGCGTGCAGCTTCTGTGGCGAGTGTCGACACCTGCATGGAGTGCTGGAATGTGCCCGGCGCATCCTCCGCGAGTTGCCTCAGAAGCGGACTGTTGATATCGCTCAGCTCAACTAACGTAACGGTGGATGTGAAACCGAATACCTTCTCAATCACGAGAATAAGGATATAGGCAAACGAAAGGATCACCGAGTTGATGGCGAAAGTGCCCAGAATCCTCCATGAGAGACCCGAGAGATCGCCTGTGGAGATAAGGGAGACTGCCATATAGGTGAGACAGTAGACTATGAAGGAGAATAAACCGGTGCGCAGGAGTTGCGACCGTCGGCTCAACTGGCGTATGCTGAACGTGGCTATCAGGCCTACGCTCAGTTCCATGAAGATGAAGGAGAATTGATAGGTGGCCACCAACGCGGCTATCATCACAGTGGCAAGCAGGGTGAAAATAGCAGTCCGGGAGTCGAAAAACACCAGGATTATCACCGGGACCGCAGCGAAGGGCACAAGGAATATGCCGAATGCGAAATACTCAAACATCACTATCGCGAAAATCACGAAAATAGTGATAAACGAGATGAGAAACGACATCTGCCGCATATTGGAGAAGAAGCGCGGCCGATAGAGACTTAGAAACCCGTACAGAAGGCCATACACAAGAATGATGTAAAGGGCCTGACCAATCAGGAAATAGGTATGGCTGCGGCTGTCGGCTTGCCGGGTGGCCCTCATGTCGAGATAGGTGTTGAGGTTGGTGAAGATCTGGGGGGTGATGATCTCTCCTCGATCTACTATACGTTGGCCTTTCTTAAGCACACCCATGGCTCCGGTGACATTCAGGTATTCCTGACTGCGGTATTTGTAGTCTGTCACCGTATCAATCACGATATTCGGGAGAAGGCTTATATTCAGGGCTTTGCTGATCTCAGCCGGCATCTTGCCATGTTCATCCTCATACTCATAGTTATAGATCGAATCAATATAGCCGAATGCCCGGGCCGGCGACAGCATGTGGGAGGCATTGACAGTCACCACTGACTTGGCACCTTGATTGTCGGTTGATTCCACAAGGCGCAGGTCATGCTCGTTTTGTGAGTGAAGTTTCTCATACAAGCGTGAGTCAAGCACACCGTCGGCATACACCTGCTTCATGAGCATGATGAGCAGATTCTTCTCCGTGGTTGATGCATGATGGGTGATAAGATGACTGAACCGGTCAATGTTCTCCTGTGCCACATCGGGGAGCCTTTTTACGAAAGGTATGAAGACGCGGTCGATACTGTCGCGCATCTTCCTCGCCGAAGCTGAGTCGCGCAGGATCGGGGTGTCGAAATCTGCTGTCAGGAGAGGGTATTTCCAGGGTTGGTTCTGCTCAAAGGAATAGCTTTGATGGTCAGCCCGGGGAAGCATCAGAAGAATGACTGTCACCGACACGAGCGCGAGTCCGAGCCGGATCATGTTGTTGCGGGAAAAGAATTTTTTCAGCATGTCGAAAATTGGGTTATGATGTACGCTGGGCGAATTTCACGTCTTTGATTTTCTTGAGTGTCTCGCAGATATTGTCAACCGTGTCAACGCTATCCGTGAGTATGGCGATCTCGCAGTGAAACACCTCGTGGCGCGCCTCGATATTAAGACTTCGTATATTGATGGAGAGCTTGCGGGTGAGAGTGCTAACGATCTCCTCGAGGATGCCGATCCTGTCGAGACCTTCAGCCGAGATAGTAGCCATGAAGCGTTCGGCTGTTCCTCCCCATTTCGTGGCCACAAGGCGCGGACCGAACGCGCTCTTCAGACGCATGGCATTCGGGCAGTTCACTTTGTGCACCACCACGTTTTCATCGTCATCCACAAATCCGAGCACTTCATCGCCGGGAATAGGGCTACAGCAGTCTTCAAGTTTGTAGTTGGGGTTTTTCTCATCAGGATGGAGCACATAGATTTTCTTGCGGTCGATAGGCTCACGTTTCTGTTCACCCGCTTTCTTCTTAGAGGCAAAAGGATTGCGCAGGATTTTGCTGAAGAAGGATTTACGGTCGGGTATGAGCTGGGTCATCTCCTTCGAGGTGAGGTTGATCGTATCGCTTCCGATCATTTCGAAGAGTTCCTCTCGGTTGCGGAGATGATAGTTGGCCACTATTTTCGTAATTATCTCATTGGTAGGCTTTATCTCAAGCTTCTCCATGAAATCGTTGAATATGCGGCGTCCTCTCTCCGCCTGGAATTTTCGGTTCTTACGCAGGAATCCTCTGATTCTGTTCTGTGCTTTTGCCGTATGGCATGATTTTAACCATTCAGGTCGAGGCTCCTGTGCATCGGAGGTGATGATCTCCACCTGGTCGCCGCTCTCGAGTTTATGAGAAAGCGGCACGAGACGATGATTTATCTTTCCGGCCATGCAGTGCATGCCGAGTTCCGAGTGTATGGCAAAGGCGAGGTCAAGCACAGTGGCACCTGCCGGAAGAGTCCTGAGATCACCCTTCGGGGTGAATACGAATATCTCCGTGGCGAAGAGATTCAGTTTTATTGTGTCGAGGAAGTCGATGGCGTTAGGCTCGGGATTAGCCAGTATATCCTTGATGGTGTTGATCCAGGTGTCGAGCTCCGTCTCATCTTCATGCACACCTGTTTTGTATTTCCAATGGGCTGCATATCCTAGTTCTGCAATCTCGTCCATTTTCCGGGAGCGGATCTGCACCTCTATCCATTTTCCTTCGGGTCCCATGGCCGTGAGATGTAGAGCCCGGTATCCGTTGGCTTTGGGTATGCTTGTCCAGTCGCGCAGGCGGTCGGGATGCACCATGTGGCCGTCGGAGAAGAAAGTATATATCTGCCAGCATTTGAGCCTTTCCAGAGAGTCGTCGTCGTTTTCGAAAATAACCCTTACGGCATAAAGATCGTAGATCTCCTCGAAAGGCACTTTCTTGTTTTCCATCTTGTTGAAGATGGAATAGGCGCTTTTTACCCTTGCCTTGATCTCATATTTGAATCCGGCCGCATCAAGCTTCTCCCGCACCGGTCGCACAAATTCCTCCACGATACGCTCGCGGGCATCGGATGTTTCCGAGAGACGCTCCTTGATCCATTCGTATTTTTTAGGATGCTCATATTTGAACGAGAGATCCTCCAGCTCCATCTTGATCTTGAATAATCCGAGGCGGTGGGCGAGAGGCGCGTAGACGTATAGGGTCTCCCCGGCAATCTTCAGTTGTTTCTCAGGACGCATTGAACCGAGAGTACGCATGTTGTGAAGACGGTCGGCTATCTTGATAAGGACCACGCGAATGTCGTTAGACATCGAGAGGAGCAACTTCCTGAAGTTTTCCGCCTGGATTGACGACTTTGCGCCGAATCTGCCGCCAGAAATCTTTGTCAGTCCCTCCACAATATCAGCTATCTTTGGGCCGAACCCTGCTTCGATATCCTCACGTGTGTATTCCGTGTCCTCAATCACGTCGTGGAGCAGGGCGGCGCAAATTGACGTAGAGCCGAGGCCGAGTTCGGAGATCACGATCTTGGCTACGGCTATGGGGTGCAGTATGTAGGGCTCGCCGCTGCGCCGCCTCACGCCTTTGTGGGCCTCCTTTGCGAAACGGAAAGCTTTGTCGATTATTTCTACCTTTTTGCGGTGGTTGCTTGCCAGATAAGCTTTCAGCACTTCCTGATAAGCCTCTTCCACCATGCGGTCTTCCTCTTGTTCGGTCGGATGTTGGTTGGCGTTCATAGAGGGGATTTTGAATGGAAGATGTATGCCGGCAGATGTCGGCATTAAAGGTTTAACGAACACAAATTTAGCAAAAACTATTGGTAAATGGCATCAAGATGGCAAATTATTTTTAAAGAAGAGGGAAATAAAACAAAGAGAGCCGCTCACCTCCCGGTGAACGGCTCCCCCGCTGCCTTCGATTCCGTAATGCCTTTGTCAGCCCCGTGAGGGGCGCATCGGAATCACGGCTTCCGTTATCTACGGCAGACGATAGAAATTACTAATGTATATAACCCAAAATTTAGACAATTATGTTTTTCGTGTCAGAGGCATAGTTTTAAGGCCCTAAAACATATCTAAGTCATGAAAAAAAGTTTTCTGTAATTTCCGAGACAGCACAATCTGCATTTGCATTCGTTGTGATGTGGCTCGTATATGACGTATCGTTGTTGAACTGATCGCCGGTCTGACGGCCGACGGTAAAGGACTGATAAAACATTTTCAAAAAAGAATTAATAGTTGCAGTAGTAAAGTAATCAAGATGAAACTTCCGGATTCCGAGACCCGGCTATCGTGTCGTTTCGATATAGAAACGTAGTTGATTACGTGAATATTAGTATAAAAAAGTAAAAAAAGCCTAAATCTTGAATTTGCAAGATTCAGGCTTTTTGTGGGTGTGTCACAGGGCATAGGACTTACGCCTTAACGGCCCGGTCAACTTGATGATTTATATCCCTATACCTTCCGGAATCGACAGGGCAGGTCATTAAAGCAGATATGGGAAGTTGGCCATTGTGACAGCGGCGGCTGCAGCCTCCGAACCTTTGTTGCCGAGGCATCCACCGACGCGGTCGAGGGCCTGCTGCTCATTGTCGACGGTGAGCACGCCGAACACCACCGGGGCTGCGCCGCGGGCATTAAGTTGGGCGATGCCTTGCGCGGCTATCTGGCAGACATAATCGAAATGAGGGGTATCGCCACGGATTACACAGCCGATCACGATCACTGCCTCTGTCTTGTGGCCATTGAGGTGGCCGGCATCCATGGCTACAGCCGCCGCATTCACGAGTTCCACCGTACCGGGCACGGCAAGCGACTTTATCCTTTTATCATCTACGCCGGCCTTCAGGAGCACGTCGATGGCGCCGTCGCGTAATGCGTGGGTGATGCGCGGATTCCAGTCGGCAGTGATCACGTAGAAATTGCCCGTGGCATTCGGGTTGACTACCGGAATCTCCAGACTGGCTCCGTTTGTATTGAGAATCGTACTCATTATAATATATCCTTTTTTATGCGTTCAACAGAATTCCGTCACGAGTATGCGACCGGATTCATAAAGAATCTCAGGCTTCGGGTTCGGGAGCGGAAGCGCCTTCGGCAGCTTCACCGCTTTCCTTGTTCTCTTCAGCCGGTTCGGCGTTCTTTGCCGGTTTCTTGGAGAATTTGGTTTTGGCGGCGAGCGAAATGTTTCTCAGGAATGTTTTCCAGGCGGAATCATTCTGCTGGTCATTATTGATCACTTCGATAAGGGCAAGGATATCGCGTTCAAGCTCTATGGTCTCGAGAGCCTCGGCATGAGGCAGGATAGCGTTGAGCAGACGCAGTGCGCGCGGACGCATGGCCTTTAGGCGCATCATGATCTCGGCCATCTCAAGAGTCATCTTCACCTCTTTACGGGTGACGCGGCCTGTGCGCTTCTTTGAATATTTGATAGCCTCTGCGTAGAATTTAAGCGCTGCCTTGAGCTCACCTGTGGAGGCGAGAAGCTGGCCTACGTTGCGCAGGGAGTCTACAAGCTTATCCGTAGCTGCAACTACGCCGGCGTTCACCTTCTCATAGAGAGCTCCGGCATTGATCTGCTGCTTCACGAGGAGATCAAGGGCCTTCTTGCGTGAGCGAAGGATGCGCGTGGAGAGCTCCATGGCAAGGATATGGAATTTTCCGAAACGGTTCTCGTCAGTCTTCACGAGATTATCGAGCACCTTGAAGAGTACGTCGAGTTCCTTCTCACTCTGCTTGTAGTTCTTGAGTGCGAAATGTATCTCGGAAAGGTCGAAAAGGAGAGCCACGAGGAGTGCGCGGAATTCAGTATTATCGTAATCAGGAAATTCACGCATAGCGAGCAGCGCGGCAACCGTGCGCTCCATGGCGTCGATATATCTCTCTTCAGCGAGAAGTTCTCCGGCGGCCTTGCGACATGCGAGAGCCTCTGTGAGGATGGCGAATTCTTTCGACTCTTTGTCGAACAATTCGGTCATCAGGGGTAATTCAATCTGTGTCATTGTCTATTGCGGTTTTATTTTTCAGATTTCAGAGGGTGACCTTCATACTCGTCGAGCAACTTTCTCCAGTGGTCGGGAAGCGGGCGCGAGTGACCCGTAGAGGGGTCGAAGCTCACCATTATAGTCTCGCACATGGATTTTATCTGCCCTGTTTTCCTTTCACGGATCGCCTGGAGCAGACGGAAGCTTTTGTCGTAGACGGCCGTGCAAGCTGTGAGCACCTCTATCTCCTCCTCGAAATATATGGGGGCTATGTAGGCGCAGTTGATGTTGGCGATGACTGTATCCACATGTTTCCATTCTACTTTCTTGCCTTGCACAGCCTCGAAATACTTGGCTTTGCCGGTGTCGTAGAAAGAGAAGTAAACGCTGTTGTTTACATGACCCAGCACATCCACATCGTTGAAACGCAGCTGCACCGGGGTGATACAGCGGAAAAGAGAAATATCAGGCAGGTTATTAGGATCCATAATCAATATTGTTTAGGAGCGGAGAAAATGATCTCCTCTATTATAACGCGTCCGATGCGTGAATTGATTGCTCGGCATAGTCTCGACCTGTTCATGGTGAGCTCGTGACGCAGTGCGGCGTTGCGCACTCCGATTATCATCACGGCATCTCTCACTGTTGGGCGCATGCACTGTGCGGCCAGCTCCTTGCCGACCACCACGCTCCAGGCATCCACAGCCTTACGCTCGTCAAGACGGTCTTGCATACAGTTGTCTTGAAAAGCGAGACGCAAGACGTCGCCGATGCTTTGTGACTGAACTCTCTCCATATCTTCAACGGCTGCTTAAGGGTGAGAAATTTCCGTCGGCCACATGTATGAGGGAATATGGCCCTTCTATGCCGCTCACAATGTCGTCGAGATGCTTGCGGTTGGTGTCGGTTATGAAGATCTGCCCGAAAGTGGCCGAAGATGTCACCTCGTGCATGATGTTCTCCACCCGCGCGGCGTCGAGTTTGTCGAATATATCGTCGAGCAGAAGCAGGGGAGTGGAACCTCCGGTGGCTTTCAGATAGTCGAATATCGCCAGACGTAAGGCTATTGTGAATGTCTTCACCTGTCCCTGGCTTCCGAGCTTGCGCAGACTGTAGCCGTTGAGCCCTGTCTCAAGATCATCCCTGTGAACTCCGGCCGATGTGTGGCCTAAGGCAAGATCTTTTGCCCTTCTCTCGTTGAAGAGCTCCGAAAGACTGTGGGAGTCGAGCTGGCTTTTATATTCGAGGGTGATGGCCTCACGGTCGCCCGACAGACGGGCGTAGCAGCTTTCAACCTTAGGACCCAAGGCTTCGGTCCATTCCTTGCGGCAGGCGTGGATAAACGCTGCCGCCTCCTCCATGCCCATCTCTATGCTCTCGAAAAGTATAGGATCATTCATTCCTGCGCGCAGCATCTTGTTGCGGCTCTCGAGAGCACGGTTATAGCGGATGAGGGTGGCGAGATACTCGGGACGGGCCTGGGAGATCACCGTGTCCATAAGGCGGCGGCGCTCCTCGCCGGGACCGCGAATTATGTTGGAGTCGTCGGGAGTGACGGTCACTACCGGATAGCGGCCGATGTGTTCCGAAAGACGTTGATATTCTTTGCCATTACGCTTGAGAGTCTTTGCTTTCCCTTTAGTGAACCCGCAGGTGATGGTGTCGGTGAGGGCACATTCCGAAAGGAAATCTCCCTTCACGAGCAACATCTCCTCACCGTGGCGCACGAGGGCGTTGTCGGTGAGCGACGTCATGGGGCGCGCCATGCTCAGGAAATGTATGGCTTCGAGAAGGTTGCTCTTCCCCATGCCGTTCATTCCCAACAGGCAGTTCACTCCGGGTGAGAAGTCAAGTGTCGCGGCGGCAATATTCTTGAAATTAAGTATGTCGATGTTTTTAAGAATCATTCGTCATCCTTTACACCGTATGCGAGGTCGCCGGCATCGCCGAGACCTGGCACGATATAGCTGTGAGAGTTGATGTCGGGGTCAATGGCCGCTGTCCAGATTGTGGTGATGCCGCCGGGAAGCACGTCGCAGAGATATTCCATAGCCTGACGTGAGGCTATCACGGAGGCGATATGAAGTCGGGCGGGGGTGCCTTTCTTCAGGAGGGCTCTGTAGCCGAGTTCCATCGAACTTCCGGTTGCGAGCATCGGGTCGATGAGGATCACGGTCTTTCCGTCGATTCTCGGAGATGCCATATACTCGATGAGCACATCAAACTGGTCGCCTTTCTCTTTGTAGCGGCGGTAAGCGCTCACAAACGCGTTTTCTGCCTTGTCGAAGTAGTCGAGGAAACCCTGGTGAAACGGAATGCCGGCGCGAAGGATAGTGGCAAGCACGATCTGGTCGGTTATCTCGTGACACATGGCATATCCCAACGGAGTCTGCACCTTGTCCTGGGTATAGTTCAGGCGTTTTGAGATTTCATAGGCCATGATCTCGCCTATGCGTTTGAGGTTGGTGCGGAAGCGCATGGGGTCGGTCTGGATAGAGCAGTCACGGAGTTCTCTCATGTAGCGGCTTACGATGCTTGGAGTCGTAGCGAAGTTGATGATTTCAATATCGTTCATAGGTTTAGATGGAATCGGGGAGCCTTCCGGCGGCTATGTGCAGCCATGTAGCGCCACAGGTGTTAGACTTTATAGTATATAACCGTTATCTCACGCTTTTGGTCTTGGCATCAAGCAAAAGATTTGCAGTTTCCTTATCTTTTTCAATCTGGAGACGCAGCGCGTCAATAGATTTGAATCTCATTTCATCGCGCAGTCGCTTTATGAAGATGAGAGTGAGGGGATGGCCGTATAGATCGCCGTTGAAGCCGATGATGTGTGCTTCGATCGTGCGGTTCTCGCCACGACGCACTGTAGGCCTCGTGCCTATGTTTACCACAGCTTTGTGTCGCGATCCATCGGGCAAGACAGCCATGGCGGCATATACGCCGTTTGCGGGCACTGTGAGATGTGGCAACGGCTGGATATTGGCCGTGGGGAATCCGATGGTATGCCCGAGCTGGTTGCCGGTAACGACATTTCCGGAGAGTGCATAATATCTTCCGAGCATTATCCCGGCTTTCTCCACTTCGCCAGCAAGGATGGCTTTCCTGATGGCTGATGAACTGATTCCCTCTACGAAGGGCGCCTCTATAATCTCAATCCCTGTCTCGGCTCCGATGCGGCGGTAATCGGCAATGGAGAGTGTCACCCCGTCTGAACCGAATGTATTGTCGTAGCCCACAATAAGGGCTTCGACTCCGTATTCGTCATGAAGGCGGCGCATCCAGTCGCGCGCTGTGGTCTGGCGCATCTCTTCGTCAAACTGCATAACCAGGGCAATCACCCCGGCAGCTCTTAGAAGCTCGCATTTCTTTTCTGTGGAAGTTATGGCAGAGGGGGCTCGTTCCGGAGCGATCACGGAGAGCGGATGTGCATCGAATGTTATTACCAACGGGTCAACGTCTCTCTCCCGGGCTTCATCCTTGAGAGTCTCGATTACGGCTTGGTGGCCTTTGTGGACACCGTCGAATGTGCCGACGGCAGCTACGGCTTTGTTCACTTGGTCACACCCTCCTCTCCGAGACGCTGGCACACAGCTATAAGGGAATTCTCTCCGTTATTGTCGATCTGCATGGCGTTGAGCCCTATGGAACGTGCGCTCTCGCAGTTTTTTGCGGAGTCATCGAGCATGAGGGTCTCTTTGGGGTCAAGCTTGTAGCGGTCTACTACATTCTGGAAAATCTCGGGATCCGGTTTGCATTTCTTTTCCTGGAAAGATGTCACGATTCCATCGAAGTAATCGTTCATAGTCAGTCCTTCCTGGCGGAAAGCCATGTCGATCCAGTGATTGAACATCAGGGGATTGGTATTTGAGAGCACATAAAGTTTGAAGCCCTTCTCACGGAGTGTGCGGATGGCTTGTAGTCGCTCGATAGGAATCTCCACGAGGAAACGCTCGAACGCATCGCGGATTTCAGTGCAAGTGGTGTTTGGACGGCATCGCGGAAGCATATTGTCGAAGAAGTCTGCCGTTGATGAGTGGCCGTTTTCGAGTAGCAGGAAAGGTCCTTTCTGCTCATATTCGCCAAGGAGGGCAGGGGCGTCGGCAATGCCGAGTGCCTCGAGCGCATCGGCCGCGCGCTGGCGGTTGAGATCGATTACAACACCGCCGAGATCGAATATAATATTTTTCATAGTGCAAAATTAACAAAATTTTTGTCACTTACCCGATAAAATATTATCTTTGTGCTGAAAGAGATGCGCTCGGAATTGATTTTTTGAGCTCGGATCGCGCTTCGCGCTCTTTTTAGGCTCAAAAAATCAAATTCCTCGCTGGGAGGTAGGAGGCTGGGGCCTCCTTTAGGTTAGTGCTTCTGCCAGCCTTGGGGTCGGATCTCCTTGGGGTCGGATCTCCTTGGGATCGTAAGCCTCCGGCTTGCGACGTGCCGATTGAGCTGCATCTCCGTCTTTGGATTGGTTTGGATACGGACTTGTTTGGGTACGGATTGGATTGGATACGGATTGGAATGGGAAAGGCTGAAGTGAGTTGAATGAACAAATTTTGAATATATGACAGCGACAAAACAAAGAGCAGTAGGCATACTTACTTCCGGTGGTGATGCCCCTGGAATGAATGCCGCGATTCGTGCGGTGACAAGAGCAGCTATTTTTGCTGGCTTCAAGGTGTTCGGAATCAAGCGTGGCTATCGTGGCCTCATCACAGATGAGATCGAGGAGTTTTCCACTCAGAACGTGTCGAATATTATCCAGCGTGGCGGCACCATCCTCAAGACTGCGCGTTGCAAGGAGTTTCAGACTCCGGAGGGACGTCAGTGTGCTTATGATGTGCTTCAACGTCATGGCATCGACAGTCTGGTAGTAATCGGTGGCGACGGCTCTCTTACGGGTGCACGTATCTTTGCCAACGAGTTCTCGTTCCAGGTAGTTGGTCTTCCGGGCACTATTGACAACGATCTCTATGGCACAGATTCTACCATCGGTTATGACACGGCTCTTAACACTATCATGGAATGTGTCGACAAGATCCGCGACACCGCTACATCTCACGAGCGTCTGTTCTTCATCGAGGTGATGGGTCGCGATGCCGGTTTCCTGGCTCTCAACGGCGCAATTGCTGCCGGTGCTGAGGCTGCCATTATCCCTGAGATTTCTACTCAGGTGGATCAGCTTGACGAACTTATCGCCAACGGTTTCCGTAAGTCTAAAAACTCTTCGATCGTGCTTGTTGCCGAATCTCCGGCTACCGGTGGCGCCATGGGTCTTGCTGAACGTGTGAAGAACGAGTATCCTAATTACGATGTTCGCGTGACAATACTTGGTCACCTGCAGCGCGGTGGTTCGCCCACGGCTCATGACCGTATTCTCGCCTCACGCATGGGTGCAGCTGCCGTAGACGCTCTTCTCGACGACCAGCGCAACGTGATGATTGGTATCAAGAACGACAATATCGTCTACG
>CAZUNU010000009.1:0-36486 GCA_964622105.1 uncultured Sangeribacter sp.
CGGCTTTTGTAAAGCCACACCAAAGGTATTTGTGATGAAACTCCGATTGACAGGATTTGAGAGCCTCCGAATCTTTGTAATCCGCCTGTGCTCAAAGAGCAACTCCTTTCGGAGTGGGGCCCGCCATTGAAACGGCGGCTGGTCTCGGTATTTCATTAATGTTTGATGAGTTTCCCAATAAGCTTTGATGTGGTATGGGGAAAGCTCTTAAGCTTTGCTTCATTATTATAACGCAAAGTTATGAAAAAATGTTTAATTCGCAAATATCAGGATTCAAAAGTTATTGACAAACTCTCGTACAAGACTTAATTATTGTAGACAATCATGGTATACAAAAGAATCATAGAACTTATATGGATGTAATAGTGGATAAAAGAATTATTACGGGTAAATGTCTAAGTAGAAGGCTAAGTGTGAGAGCTAGTGGGTGCTATACCTTCGTTGTCCTAAAGTGTTTATCACTTCCGATGTGGGCGCGGCAGGCCGACACCCCTGTCAAATAATATCACAAGCTTTTTAATATTTAACCAAACTACAACTTAGGTTTTGTGTTAACCTTAATCAAAATCTTGATAGAGTCTTAAAACCAGGTTATTTTTGTTAAAAGAAAAACGGAGCCAGGCCTCGACCCAAGCTCCGTTTTGTCGCGATAGCATTGTTTTATTATTTTGTGGCAATGTCTGCGACAATTACCGTTTATAAGTAAGACGCGAAAACGATTAAAAAGTTTACTTATAGAATTAAGAATTAATATTCTTTAACATTTAAAGTCTTTTTGCCCTGCTTATAATATTAATTGTTTCTTTTTAGCATTCTGTCATTTCTTCTTCCTATTAAAGAAAGAGTAGACCTTTCTTCCTGAATTGAACAAGGAGAATCCCATCTTGGCATAATCTAAATAGCTAAGACCGGATAACACTTTCGAAGTCAAAGAACCAAACTTCCCCGGGATGACACCGGCTTTATTTTTTGACGATAAGGGATTTATCTTACGGATGTTGTCGACATTCCTTAGTAATTTTGCTTGACAGAAATCCTTTTTTAGTGCAGTTAAAGCCCTTTGATATCGGAGCTCTTCAATAGTGTAACCTTTGAAATTCTGGATATGTTCCACTGGCGCTTCAGAACTATTTTTTGTCTTGACAATTTCATTCATAGCCGTAAAAATTAAGAGGGATTATGGGTGTTTTTATCAAGAAAAAGTTTGGTCATGAATTTTGAAAGAGGATTAATTATAAGTGGTTTCCTCATCATAAATAATATAAAGATGAGAAGTACCATGATTCCTCCAACTGTGAGGTAGGCGAGAGGTGGCGACATAAAAAGGCGGAATACTCCTACTAAAGCGAAAAGAAACATTATTAAAACCGGAAGCATCATAATGGCGATCACGGCACCAATGATAATGGTGCTCAATAGAATCACCAGTTTCTCAGCGGCTGTCAGCTTGACGTATTCCAACTCAAGATTAAGCCAATTCACTGCCTGCTGTAGGGTTTCTTTTATTTCCTCAGTGAGTTTAACCTTCATAATAGATGGAAAGATTGATTCAAATATTATTCATTATTTAAAAAGAGGAGGTGATAAAGATTTCACCCCCTCTCAAATCTCTTTTCTTGAAAAAGTTTTCTCAAATAGTAGAAAACCTTAATTGTATCATTCCTCTGCGTTAGCAAGTTCAGCTACTAAAGCATCAACCTCACTGTCGCTGATACGGATACCCTTCCTTTTGAGTATTGTGACGATCTTTGCACGAACATCTGCGCCTTTTTCAGGAGCCAGAAGCAAAGCTGCGCTGCAACCAACGATAGCACCACCAAGGAATGCATAAAGAATATTAAGTGCCTTCATATTTAAAAATTTTTTATTTTAATAATTCTTATGACCTTAAGGAGTTGAAAGCATCCCTAAAGTCATACAGCAGAGGGGAATAAGAGCGGTGAAGAATCAGAGCTTTTCAATCTGATCCTCAATCTCATCCACCAACTCCTCCATTTTGTCTTTCTTGAGGATGATACCCTTCTCTTTAAGGGCTTTCATGATTTTCTTACGAGTCTCATCACCTTTTTCAGGAGCTACAAGAAGACCAACAGCTGCGCCGGCAATTGCGCCACCTATAACTGCGCAAATAACGTGGATTGCTTTCATATTATTTTATTTTTAATGATTATACAATTAAAGTAGCCCTCAAATTCAGGCTCTTTATATTATTAACAAACAATATCTAATTTTGATTTACAAAATTAACTTTTTTCCTTAATTATGCAATGAAGTATCTAAACTTTTTGTATCATTCAATCTGAAACTTGAAGATTAGAACATTTTCTTATCTCAAAGCATAAGTAGATAAGCCTACTTCATTAACATAAGCCTGCAGACCACTTTGGGATAATTCCACTTCAGAGAAGGTGCCATCAGGTGTTATCATTTTCACATGTGAAGGGTCGATCATTGTCATGAAGGGGAGAACCTCACCATTTGAAGTTATAACAGACCAAGTGGATGATTCATCTTCAAATTCAAGTCGGTGACAGTTGCCACTCGGATCAGTAATATTATATCCTTTTTCGTCACTTGCTATATAATATGTGCCATGATCCGTATTTACGGTTTTGACAGATGCTTCTACCGGATTATTGCCACTCCAGAATTCTACGGAGTTCAGTACAATAAGATCGGCAAGAGAAGTGACCTCATAGACCGGAAGAATCCAGAATGCAAAGAATACCAATTCGTTTATGAATTTCGACCCAACTTGATTATTCCATTTGATTACCTTATTGGTTAGAGCAAAACTTCCAATGCACGACTGGAGAGGAAGCATGGCTGCTGTGGCCAGTATCAAGCAGACGAAAATCGGTCTTTTTTTCATATGATGTTCAGTATGAATAATTAAAGAAAACAATAAGGATACTTTTTTTCAGGTTTGAGATACTCGGTTGCCTTCATTCTGCCTGGAATTATTATCTGTGTGATTCCAATCCGAAAGGCTTCGTTTCTCACACCATAATAGGTATCTATTAAAATATAACGAAATAAGCTAAGAAAAAGTTTTAATAATATTAATAATTATTAATTTCTTTGTAATACTCGTAGACATTCATAACCCGATCAACGAAATCAACCGTTTCTCTACCTCGGAAATATCCATTTTTGACCACCGGGTCGTTATAATATTGTGGTCGCGATTTCATCAGGGCTGCTTCACTCACATTTCCGGTCCAAACTTCAGGATTTAAGCCGTATTTCTTTGCAAGGGCAATAGCATCATACACATGTCCTAAACCACAGTTATATGAAGCCACTACAAATTTCAAACGTTCTGTATGATCCGGAATTCTTGATTCAAGCGATTCATCGAGTTTTTTTAAGAGCCTGGCAGCTGCCAATATGTTGTTGTCAGGGGTTTCCAAATTGCTTACACCCATTGCTCTGGCAGTGGCCGGCATCAACTGCATTACTCCCCGAGCTCCAGCCCAAGACACTATATCGTTTTTGAAACGTGATTCATTGAAACCAATTGCTGCAAGTAGTTGCCAATCGAAACCGGCTGTTGCACTATGCCGCTTGAAAATATTATCATAGGGAGAAAGTGAATCACCTTTTTTCAGGTTCAACCCGAAAGTTTTACTTGTGCTGTCATACAGAGGTGATTCTTTGCTAATTTCGAAATATTTTCGATATACATTTTTCATAGCCTCTGATGTTTCTTTACGTTTTTCCCAGCTGTCGAGCTCTTCGGCCAGTTCAGTGCAGTCTTTTCTTACCGCCCACGATGAGTATTGGTCAAGACCTACTTTTAGGCTTACATCAAGATGCGGAAAATATGAATGATTCAGAGCCGCAATATCAGAATCAACGATGGTTAACGGAATCTCCCCTTTATCAACCATTTCAATCATATCCTCCGTGATAAGCGTATCTTTATCGACTGGCATGATTGTGATGCCTCCGCCGAGTTCCTGATTTAGGTTATTGATCCTATAGTGATATTTTGAATCTTTTTCTACATACACTGTCTTACCGACTAACTCTGTTACATCTGAAATTGGATTATCACTATGTGGCTGTACGAGAACTTGCCATGTAATCTCCTTATGCCCACAGTGCTTAACCAATTCGGCGTATTCATCAATCAATGGAACCGGATAGGCGGCAAGATCCACTTCGCCCGACGTTACCATCTCCAAAAGATTTTTTAGTGATGAAGCAATCTTAAGATCAAGAACGTAACCCTCGTCTTTCGCAAACTGTTTAAGATTTTCATAGTCGAACCCCATTTCCTGACCACGATAATTAAAATAGGAAGTAGGGCCATAAAGAGTGGCGGCATGCAAGGTATCGGGCACTTCAGACTTATCTGAAGCTAATGAATCAGTGGCCGGTTTATTCCCTCTTACCCCACAGGAAGACAATAAGACAAAAGGAATAATAAATATTGATAATTTCTTTAATCTAATCATTTTGTTGCTTTATACATTTGATTTTCCCATTTAACGTATCCCTCCTTACAGAGAAATGAAAGAAGTTCTATCACAATTTTTTTGTCTTTACCAAAAAAATGTTCGATAGCTATAATTGAAGCTCCGAATGGTCTGCTTTTAAGAAATTTCATCAACTTGTCCACGGCAGCTGCCTTATCATCCACTGTAGGCTCTTTTCGTCTTTTATCTCTGCATATATCACATTTTCTACAACCATCTACTCTATGCTCGCCGAAATAAGCTAACATCTTGTTGACCCTGCATGAACCCGACATGAATGCAAAGTCAATCATTGCTTCAGTTCGGGTAGAGAGCGTCTCCTTTCTACGTTCATAGATATCTGTGCCGATCAATAAACAATGTGTTTCCTCCCTTGAGGTCGGGAAATAAAGTGTAGGAAAGTCGTTGTGCGGAATATAGTTGATGATTTTTCGACGCGATAACTCAAGCATGGATTCGTAGACATCATTTTCACTTAATGATAACTCAGACGCAATACTGGGTTCCCAAACGTAGACAAAATCAGAAAAAAGACCTGTATATAATCTAAGAGTCTTGGAAAGCACTTTTTCAGCTTTATCACTTAAATCGGTAATGTGATAAAGATCTTCTCGTTCGCAAATTATTTTTACTCTTGAGCGACTGTCGGACGACTCATTGAGATGAAGGTATCCGGCTTGAGAAAGAAGTTTGATGGAAGCCCGACATTGCTTTTCCTGAATTTTAAAAAGTCTACAGAATTTTTCAATATCGAATTGGCGCACGGAATCAAAACCCTCACCAATACTGAGATGAAGAAAAGTACAGATCTTTTCGTAGGTGCTCTTTACTATCTCCCGATCAGGGAAGGCTTCCGTAACTTTTCGTCTGAGCAAACCTTTGTCAGTGGAACTCACGAGTAAGACTGCATATGAATTCAATCCATCTCTACCAGCTCTTCCGGCCTCCTGATAATACTCTTCAAGAGAGGGTGGAAGTTGATAATGGATGACCACCCTGACGTCGGGTTTGTCAATACCCATTCCGAAAGCATTGGTAGCTACCATGACCCTGATTTGATCGGTAGCCCATAGATTCTGGCGTTCTTCTTTTAATTTGTGATCGAGTCCGGCATGATAAAATGTGGCAGAGATATTTGCAGATTCGAGGAATTCTGCAATGTCTTTGCACCTTTTCCGGCTCCTGACATAAACAATGGATGATCCCTGCGTATTTGAAAGAATGTGGAGAATATCATGAATCTTTGCGTCAGAATTTCTGACAATGTAGCTGAGATTATCCCTAACGAAGCTTTTCCGGAAAACATTCGGATGTCGGAAAAGCAATTGTTTCTGTATATCCTCTACAACTTCAGGAGTAGCTGTTGCAGTCAATGCCAACACTGGGATTGAGGGCTTAATTTTACGCAGCCTTTTTATTTTCAGATAGGAAGGACGGAAATCATATCCCCATTGTGAAATACAATGAGCCTCATCAACAACGAGAAGATTGATTTGGAGTTGAGAAATTATGTTGAGAAACCGATCATTGCTCAATCGTTCAGGCGCTACGTAAAGCAGGCGTGCATTGCCATTGACAAGTTTCTCCCAAGTAGTCTGATTCTCCAGAAGAGACATCCCCGAGTGAAAATAGACTGCGTTGATATTTCTTTTCTTAAGGTTGTCAACCTGATCCTTCATTAATGAGATGAGAGGACTGATGACTAATGTGATGCCTGATTTATATTTTAGCGCTGGCACTTGAAAGGTAATTGATTTACCTCCGCCAGTAGGCATCAGACCCAAAGTGTCATTTCCTTCAAGAACAGAATTAATTATATCCTCTTGAAGCGGACGGAATGACTCATAACCCCAGTATTTCTTGAGGATGTCATGAATGGTCATATTCATTTTGTGTCTTCCGATGGGCGGATATCCCGAATCATCAATTGAACGGAATCAAGGCCGTTGGAGTGCTTGGTTTGCTCAATCGTATAACATATGTCGATTGGCTTGTGAGAATGAATGTGCTCGAAATATGGAGCCATATTGAATGCAATGGCATTGATTACACGACTCGTACTGTTGTCTTCGAGTTCAAGCTTGATGTGTTCAAGATTCTTACCGACAAGTTTGCTGGTTCCAAAATCGAATACATTCCTTGTGCAGAAAATTGGATTCTGATTGCCGGGACCAAAAGGATTGAATTTCTTGAGCAATGCCACAAGTTCCGGCGTGATATCAGCAAATTCGATTACCGCATCAATATCAATCATCGGGGTGAGCTGGTTGGGCTGAATGTGTTCAACCACGTATTCTTCAAATCTCCTTCTGAATTCAGGAATGTTTTCCTCCTTAAGAGATAAACCAACGGCATATGTGTGGCCACCAAAATTTTCAAGAAGATCGCGGGTGGAATTGATGGCAGAATAGATGTCAAACCCTTGAACAGAACGCGACGAACCGGTGGCTACTCCATTTGAAAATGTGAGAACCACGGCAGGTTTATAATATAATTCCGTGAGACGAGAAGCGACTATGCCAATAATTCCTTTGTGCCAATCCTTATTATATACTACAATCGACCTACGTCCTTGTATGATATTGGTGTTGTTTTCCAATAAAGAGTTAGCTTCTTCCGTGATTTTCTTATCGAGTTCCTTGCGATCCTTATTATACTGGTCGATATCCTTACCTTTTTCATAAGCATCGTGGAGATCTCGACATACAAGCAGATCAACGGCCTCAATACCACTCTGCATACGACCGGAAGCATTTATTCTTGGGCCAATCTTAAAGATTACATCGCTTATGGTGATATCTTTATTCGTGAGTTTGCATAAGCGGATAATGCTTCTTAGGCCTAAATTTGGATTAGAATTGAGGCGGCGTAACCCATGATAGGCCATGACTCTGTTTTCTCCCACTATCGGAACGATATCTGCAGCTATACTGACTGCCACAAGATCGAGCAAAGAATCAAGCTCATTATGATTAGTGAGGCCATTGCTCATAGCGAAAGCCTGCATGAACTTGAATCCGACTCCACAGCCGGATAGATGAGCGCAAGGATAAGTGGAACTCGGCATCTTCGGATTTAGAATGGCTACCGCCGGAGGAAGGATTTCGTCGGGCACATGATGGTCGCAGATAATGAAATCTATTCCTTTTTCCTTAGCATAAGCAATCTCGTCGATGGCTTTGATGCCACAGTCAAGTACAATTACGAGCTTCACATCATTTTCGGCCGCATAATCTATACTTTTGAGAGAGATGCCATAACCTTCTTCATAACGTGTGGGAATGTAATATTCAATATTACTGTAGTAATTCTGAAGATATTTGTAGACGAGTGCTACAGCTGTAGTGCCATCAACGTCATAGTCTCCATATATCATGATTCTCTCCTTGGCACCCATGGCTTTGTTAAGCCTGTTGACAGCCTGTTCCATACCGGGCATAAGGAATGGATCGTGAAGATCTGAGATTGAGGGTGCAAAAAAGGCCTGGGCCTCTTTTATTGTCGTCACATTACGGCGGATAAGGAGTTCGGCAATAGGAAACGCCCCTCCGCATGCTGGCAGAAGTTCATCGGCTTGACTCTTTTGCTGAAGAGTAAGGGGCTGGTAGTTCCACTTGGCTATCATCTCTTAATATTCTTATGATATCCTCAAAATAGATATTGCTCCAGTTTTCCAAGAAAGATCTTGAATTATTCAGGTCTTTGATTAGGTTATTCGGAGAAATATCGGATTGAAGTATTTTTGAACTATAGGATAAATTATCAGCATGCCATATTTTCATACAAATAAAACATGCATTTCCGAGGATGGAGACAGAGTGCAAATTTAATGAAAATTTGGGTGTTTTGCAAATAATAAACAGACCCTATTGAGAGAATATTAAATGTTTTTAAGTAATTTTGCATATTAATCCACGAAGCGGATTTTATTGCCACATCGTGAACGAAGTAATAATTACAAGATGGAAAAAGACATAGAAATTGACGGCCAAATAATACATTATGATGAGGTTGGTTCGACCGATGGCCCGACTGTATTGCTTATGCATGGTTGGGGCTGTAGTCATGAAACGGTCAGAAGTATATCGGCTTGTCTTGAGTCGCGGATGCACGTGATAAATGTTGACCTTCCCGGGCATGGGAAAAGTGCCGAACCCTCCGGAGTATGGGGTGTAGAAGATTTTACCCGGCTTATGGAAAGGATGGTTGCTAAGTTGAAGCTCAAGGAATTAATTCTTATCGGTCATTCCTTTGGGGGAAGAATAGCGTTGCTCATGGCATCTCGAAATGATATCTCGAAAGTAGTGCTTGTGGATGCGGCGGGTATTAAACCTAAGAGAGGATTTGGATATTATCGAAAAGTCTACACTTTCAAGCTTATCAAGAAAATCTTACTCACAATTTATGGCAAAGAAAAGGGAGAGGCTAAAGTTGAGAAGTGGAGAAGCCGAAAGGGTTCAGCCGACTATAGGAATTCTTCTCCCGTGATGCGTAAGGTAATGTCGAAATGTGTTAATGAGGATCTTAAACACGTGATGCCTGATATTAAAGCGCCCACATTGTTGATTTGGGGAGCGGACGATACTGCTACTCCACTTTCTGACGCAAAAACTATGGAAAAACTCATTCCTGACGCAGGGCTTGTCTCGTTTGATAATTGCGGTCATTATTCATTTCTCGATAATCCTATTGGCTTCAAAGCTGTGATCAATGCATTTATCAAGTGAAGAAAGAGAGATGGGTGAACGACGTAAAATATAAGCTTAGAATAACGTATTCAATTAATAATATAAAAATGATCGGATTCTTAACGGTAGTATACATTATTTGCTGGTGTTATATGATTCTGAACTTCAAGCATGATATCCATATGCTTCAGCAAAACAGTTACAGATTGGAGAGATACTGGAAATATCTAAAAAATGATATTGGTAGCTCATGGCGTCTTGTAGATGTAGCAATGCTCTTTTTGTGCATATCAACGCTGCTTGATGTGAGGTTGACGCTTCTTCTCGTAGCCATAATATGTCTTATTAAGATATGGCTAATATATAGCAAGAAACATAAAAAGCCTTTGGTCTTTACCAAACGTGTCTGGCGAATTTATGGAGTTACATCCATAGTTGCCACCTTGATATATGCTGCATGTATTTTCACTTTTGGAAATGGCAGGACAGAAGTGTTGTATTATAACGGCGCCTCATTGACAATTGCGATCCTCTTGCTTATGACTACTTTCTCATGGCTAATTGTAATGTTCTCCGTGTTAGTGCTCGGTCCTGTAGAGAATCATATCAATAAAGGCTTCTGGAACGATGCAGCCAGAATTCTGAAAAGTATGCCGGATCTTAAGGTTATAGGTGTAACCGGCTCCTATGGAAAGACCAGCACCAAACATTATCTTCAAAGGATATTGTCAGAAGATTTTGAAGTGGTCATGACGCCAGGCTCTTATAATACAACAATGGGAGTGATCAGGACCGTGAGAGAACTGATAAAACCATACGACCAGATCTTCATATGTGAGATGGGCGCAAAGCAGAGGGGAGATGTAAAAGAAATCTGTGATTTGGTACATCCGGAAATTGGCATCATCACAGCTGTTGGTCCTATGCATCTCGAGACCTTCAAGACAATTCAGAATATACAGTCTACCAAATTCGAATTGATCGATTCGTTGCCTGCTGATGGCTTTGCAGTAATCAATGATGATTTCGAATATTGCGCTAACAGGATCGTCAGCAATGTCGAAGCAAAAAGATACACAGTAGATGGTAAGAAAGAGAATAAGGCAGATTATGTGGCGGAAGATATCCGCTATTCTTCAGATGGCACATCTTTCACAGTGAAGGGTCCTGACGACTTTGAACTTTCTCTTAAAACGCGCCTTGTTGGAGCTTGTAATATCTCCAATCTTCTTGGAGCAGTAATAGTTGCGCTCCGGTTAGGAATGTCGCCCGAGAGAATCAGGTATGCGGTTGGTAGAATCGAACAGGTTGAGCATCGCCTCAGTATAAAGAGTACACCGGGTGGAATCACCATAATAGACGATGCATTCAATTCTAATCCTACGGGATCTAAAATGGCTCTTGAAGTTCTTGAAACATTCAAAACAGGTAAAAGAATTGTCGTTACACCCGGTATGATAGAATTGGGTGACAGACAGTTTGAATTAAACAAGACATTGGGTGAGGAGATAGCCAAAAGTGTGGATATTGCAATAATAGTTGGTGAGTACAATCGAAAAGCTCTTACCGAAGGTATTACACATGGTGGATTCGAAACTGATAACCTTTACGAGGTGGGCAGTTTTAATGAAGCGCAGAAAATACTTGGAGAGATTCTCCAAAGCGGTGACACAGTGTTATACGAGAATGATCTTCCTGATAGTTTTAAATAGACTCATTAATAATAGGAAAATATAAAAAATAATAGGAAAATATAAAACCTCCCGGATTATTCTTAACAAGAATTTCCGGGAGGTTTAATTTTAAGTCTTCAGATTTATTTACTCCTTATCACGCAAGGGCCTGAACAATTCAGCTATTCGCTCATCTTCGGTTAGGGTGCCATCACCGACAGGGAGTGGGACACCAAAGAAGCGACGTTCTTTATCTACCGCCTCTTGACTGAAGAATCCTAATTGATCCGCTGTCACGATTTCTTGGGCCAGAATCTGATGAGTATTATCACATAGTGTCTCTCCACGATCTTTCAGGTCTGTATGCGTAGGAAGCATCTGAATTGTATCAAGACGGTAGAATAGTGCACCATAAGTAGCTTTTAATACTGTGAGAAGATAATCGTTTTCTCCCGCAATATTCACGAAGTCAAGTCGGTTTTCAGAATGATGGTCTTTTGTCTCATTTGGGGCAAAACCATTAAGTATGTCAAGAGAGTATTTTGCTATCTCACCATTTTCATATGAAAACAACAGCCAGCCTTTCTCCCTTTGTTTAACGGCCAATGCAAGGAGACAGTTAGGTTCATAATCCAAATAAGCATCGTCCGGAGTGACCCTTAGATGGGATCCTTCCATGAAATATGCATATAATGAAGGAGTAGAGAAATTTGGTTCATAAGAATGGAGCACATTGAGTCTGTGACGTCCAGTTTCGATTTTGCGAACAATATTCTCCTGTTCGATCTTATCACTGGCCGGTGGTTCGGGCTTTGGGTTTATCTTTGGAATATTAGTTCTTGCTTCCTTGTCTTCTTCAACATATGCGGCCGGTGCGACATCTTTTTCCTGGCCGATGCCCCATAGTTTCATCAGAAGTTGATAATTATGGCTTCTGTTTCTAATAAACTCATCCCTTTCCTTCTCAAGCCTTGGCTTGGTTGTAGAGCTTGATCTTACGAAAATAATTCCATCAAATTCAACAGGCATTTCTACAGGCGCAACCTTAACCATAATCACGCCTTTCTTTGAATCCGGATCAGCCATTATTTCCCAATGGTCTTTGGCATGAGGAGGCATGGTGCGGTCCAGATGGTTCTGAAGGTCAACCATCATGCTGTCTATAGTGGCTTTATGGCCGTGAGAGGCACGATAAGCCAAATCATCAGCTAAGCCATTTTCATAGCCTGAATCGTTTACACCGATATATAAAATGCCACCTCGAGCATTCATGAAACCACAGATGATCTGTACGATCTCACGCATCTGTTCACGCACATCAGGACGTGAGCCTCCATGAGTTGAGTAAATGAGGCTGCTCTTAAATTCGATTGTCTGAGATTCATCTCCATAATACTTTGAATTCGGTGCAGTGTTATTTACATTAAGAAGAGTTGAGATTTCTTTGAGTATGTCTACCCTTGAGGTCTCCAATTCTCGTGGAAGCATGTTATAGGAAAGGACCAATGATGCCAGTCGGCTCTCAGTCTCATTCCTCGGATTTCTTCTCACATTCCAAAGCCAATCGCTATTTTCATTTGTTTCAAGGTCAGATACAATTTTCAGACGTGTGAATATGCGTTCAAGCATTGGCGATGACTTAACTTTGTTTTCGCATGATTCAAGCCACTCCAGATTGATTTTTTGGTTTTTACCAAAATCCTGAAGGAGTTTGAGAAGTTCCATGTGAGTAGTAATCTCATTAAGGAGCTTCGAAGCGTCAGCTATGCGGCACAAAATAGTGGCAAGACCAAGATAATTGAATGCTTTGATATATTCACTTTCAGAGAAAGCTCTCCGTTGAAGCATGAAAATCAGTTCGAGAAGCTCTTCGCGTGACATTACTTCCTCCACTTCTACTACGGCAGAGTTCTCAGAAGCTTCATCCGAAATAGGTTGCCCCATGGCATGCATGAGATTGACAAGACAATCTGATTTTTTCAGTACTAAGGGAATATCGTCTTGATTCTCCGTAATTTCTCCGATGAAGAATTGGATTAAGGAGCCGGATCTGTCTGGCTCAATATATCTTACTCTCACCAGTTTACCTTCACACAGATCTACTGTGGAATCGTCACATGGCACTTTGAAAGTACAGCCCAGATCAGAGAGACATAACCATGCATTGTTTAGACGGTCGAAATGAGTGACTATAGCAATTGATTCACAACCGGGCCATAGACTTTCATGTAAGAAATTCTCTATCTGATTTTTCATAGAGAATTCCAGTTCATCGTTTTTCCTTAATACAGTTGCTTCAAACAATAGGGGAGAGCCATTCTCATCGTGAGCAAAATAAAGAGATCCGTCATAGTTTCCGGGTTTATCTCTATGTGATAGCCATCCGAGCATATGATATGTGTCGCAAGGCATCCAGCCCTCTCCATAATATAAGTCGTCATGGATGGTGCAATGAAATTGAAGGCGTTGCCTTTCATTCCCCGATTCAAGAAATCTGACATCGTCGATTACAACTTTCACTTCTTCTCCACCATACGGCTTGGTTTTCTCTATTCTGTCGACAGATGTATCTTCGTAACCAAAAATGGCCCATCGAATATCGTCCCACATCTTTCCAAAAGAGTTAAGATCACGTGATTTCTTCACGTTGTGGATCTTGACCTCCTCATCGAGCGAAATCAAGGGATTAAGCCATTCTATGAGATTGTTTGGAAGCGCAGTAGACTCCGGGTTAGCATTTCGTGCGATTATATGGAGTGAATCTGTCTTAAGCCTAACTATGGCTTTAGATGTAGAGTAAGTTTTGACCAGTGCCTGATTGTCGGAGTTTTCAGCCCAGGGATGGCTGGATTTCATGATGAGGAGAGTAGGGTGCTCAGTATCGCTCCAGGTGAACTCACATGGACGTTCAATGCCAAGTAATGCTTCGGTACCTTTGTTCAGAAGGATATTAACATTGTCTGCATTCAAATATGAAATATACCGATAAAGCATAGCCCGATTGATTTTGAGATCTACCATGTCTTCATCGGTAGCCAAGAGGGATTGAACTGCAATAGCAAGAATCATCTTCACTATTGTCTTATTGTCTTCACTGGCGTCATGGGCGGGAAGGAGATTGATCTGGTGACTGTTTCCTTCAATAAAAATCTGCAGCTGTTGCACAAGTGCAGACCGGAATGGTTCCAAATGCCAGTTGCTCACTTCCCAATTGTGAAGGGCATCAAAAAGCTCACCCATTCTGGAATTAATCATTTCCGGACGTAGCTTCAATATCGTCATCATAATCCGGAATTGGCGAGAGGGTTTGTAGAGATAGCCGGCTTCTTTAAGACGATGGAACATCCGGTCGATAAAATCCATATATGTCTTGTTAAGAATCATGTTGGCAGCTTCACCATATTGGGTGAATTGCTCCACATAAGTCGATAGTTTCGACTGCAACATTGTTCTTTGTTCGGGATTACAGTTTCTAAGGTAATCCGATTCCTCAAGAATGAAAAGGGCTAATTTTTGAGCAAGTTTAAGCCTGTTTATAGTCTTTGATAATAGTTTTCTGTCATCTTTACAATCAATCAACCAGTCAGTGATAAATAAAGAAACGGTATGAAGCACTTCAAAAATCCAAGCCGGATCATCATTGTCGTATCTTGACAAAGCCGTCTCGAACTGAGGATAGGTTTCTAATAATTTTAAGAAGCTTTCGTGATTCCTTTCATAACCGAGAAGATTCAGCCATTGCTCGAAGTCAAGAAATTCAAGTGGCAGTTTGGTCGCTAAAGTTCCTACATACTTCAATGTGACATTAACTCCGTGAATTTTAATGATCTTACATTTAATTTTACTGCCTTTAGATAGCGTTTCCGGAGCATTGTAAAGTTTAAAACAAAGATTGTATTTATCTTGAAGTTCATAGACAGTGGCTGTATCAGTCTTTACATCTTTGACAGTAAAATCATAACTTTTTCCAACTTCATAAAAATCATTTATAAAAACTGAAATATCTTGGCCAATTGAAAGTGGAACTACAGATTTGATATAACAGTCAAGAAAATCCGGAACTGGCAGATTCTGTTGAAATTTAAATTTGGGCAGGATAAATTCCGTATCTTCATCAATTTTGATTTTAAAAAAATTGCGAGAAGATTTGTCTTTCATCACTTCAAACCGATAGGAGCGTCCTTGGATTAAATCTTGGGATAGCATAGAATGAAAAGGTTTAAGGTTAATTATAGAAAATAAAATTTGATAAGGAAAAAATAGTATGGAGGTTGATGCAAAAATCCAATGGATCAGACGAAGAAGTATCTCATCTGTAAAAAGAATAATTGATAACGCGGTTTACAGAGGATGGCTAATTCTTGCGACCACAAATTTAGAATCATACCAATAAATAATATCATTTCCTTACTTAAGACAAAATTAGACAAATTAATTGAGAAATTAAAATTGAGAAAAAAAATCTTACGAAAAAGGGGGAAGAAATGACTTTATTAGTAAAATAATTCATATCCTATTTAACATAATATAGATTATGAGTGAAATTTGACTACAAATTTCATCTTGATAATATTGGCGTGGTAAACTAAATTCTTATACAAAGATAAAGCCCGGAAATGTCTTCCAGGCTTTATTCTGATAATTTGTGTTTCGTTCCGTGCAGTTACAATTCATTCCAGTCTCTTTTGGATTCTGAATTTTGTTTTTCAGTTTTTATCCAAATATGAATTTTCAATACCTTTCTCTGATTTAGAATCTTTCTTTTTCTTTTTCTCCTTTTGGGTTTTCAGCTTGGGACGGCCGGCCTTTAGTTCGTTCTTTAAGAAACGTGCTGTATGAGTATCAGCCTCTGCAACCTCCTCGGGTGTGCCTTGAGCCACGATCATACCTCCGTCTCTACCCCCTTCGGGACCAAGATCTATTATGTAATCCGCACATTTTATCACGTCCAGATTGTGCTCGATCACAATTATCGTGTTGCCCTTATCAGCCAATCGATTTATTACTTTCAACAACACATTTATATCTTCAAAATGAAGACCCGTAGTGGGTTCATCGAGGATAAACAATGTTTTACCGGTATCCTTCTTTGCCAATTCTGTGGCTAATTTAACACGCTGGTTCTCCCCACCACTCAGTGTGCTTGAAGGTTGACCAAGTTTGATATAACCTAAACCTATGTCTTGAAGCACCTTGATTTTCTTAAGAATCGAGGGAACATTCTCAAAAAAATCTACCGCCTGGTTCACTGTCATCTCAAGTACGTCGGCAATTGATTTACCCTTAAATCTTATTTCAAGAGTCTCTCTATTATATCGTTTACCGTGGCATGTTTCGCAAGGCACAAGCACATCTGGGAGGAAATTCATCTCAATAGTGCGATAGCCGTTGCCTTTGCAGGTCTCGCATCTGCCACCAGCAACATTAAATGAGAATCTGCCGGGTTTGTATCCTCTAATTTTTGAATCAGGCAGTTCTACAAATAACTTTCTGATATCGGAAAAAACTCCTGTATAAGTAGCCGGATTTGACCTGGGAGAACGCCCGAGCGGAGATTGGTCAACCGTAATTACTTTATCGATGTTCTCGATTCCTCTCACCTCTTTAAAAGGAAGTGGTGCCTGAGTGGAACGATAAAATTTCTGGCTCAATAATGGCTGTAGTGTACCATTAATCAGGGATGATTTGCCACTTCCGCTCACTCCTGTAACACAAATAAATTTTCCGAGGGGCAGTTTAAGATTAGTATCTTTAAGATTATGACCCGTAGCACCAATTATTTCAAGAAATTTACCGTTACCATCCCTTAATTTTTCCGGTAAGGCTATCCTCTTATTGTCATTCAGATATGAAGCGGTCAAGGTTTTAGTTTTCTTCAGATCGTCTACTTTACCTTGAAAAACAACCTCTCCCCCATTTCTTCCGGCTCCCGGTCCAATATCAATTATGTAATCGGCTTCCTCCATTATATCTTTGTCATGCTCGACAACGATAATTGAATTCCCTGAGTCTCTGAGTTGTTTGAGACTATTGATGAGTCTTACGTTATCTCTCTGATGCAGACCTATAGATGGTTCGTCAAGTATATATAGGACATTGACCAATTGAGAACCAATCTGCGTTGCCAGACGTATACGTTGACTTTCACCGCCACTTAATGAAGAACTGTTGCGGTTGAGTGATAGATATCCAAGACCTACATCCATCAGAAATTGTAATCTTGAATTGATTTCCTTTAAAATCTCGTGGGCCACAACTCGTCGAGAAGGTTCAATTTTATTTTCGAGAGTTTTTGCCCATTCATGCAGTTCAGCAATATCCATCGAAGCAACATCCGCAATACTCTTGTTGTCGATGAAATAATGGAGTGCAATCTTATTCAATCTTTTACCCTTGCAAACAGGACATTCAGCCTTTGAAAAGAACTGACCGCTCCATTTGTTGGCAGCCATTCCTGCATCTTCCGACTGCTGGATTTCAATATACTTTATCAACCCATCGTAGGAGCTGTGATAGTTGTTGGTCGACATTGTTGCATTTGAAATATCCAGACGTTGGTCAGTGCCGTTCATAATATCGTCGATCACCTCTTCCGGTAAATCCTTAAGAGGAGTTTTGATTGACACTCCGTGGAGTTTGCATATAGCCTCAATTTGCCAGAATACAAGAGTATTCTTATATTTTCCCAATGGAAGGATGCCTCCATCGTAAATCGACAATGATTTATTGGGCATGACTTTCTCTTCGTCAATGATATTGACTGTGCCTAAACCTTTACATTTCTCACAATATCCTTGAGGAGAATTGAACGAGAAATTATGAGGCGCTGGTTCTGGATATGATAAACCATTTTCGGAGTCCATCAGAAGTTGACTGTAATGATTTATTTTTCCGGTCTCCATATCTAAAACCATCAATTGCTTTCCTCCTTGGCGTAAGGCATCGTCAACTGTTGATCTCAGGCGTTGAATATCGTTTTCCTTGACTCTTAATCTATCAATCACAAGCTCTATGGAGTGGTTGCGATATCTATCAAGTTTCATTCCATAGGTCAGCTCCTTAATATCGCCATCAACTCTTACATAAAGATATCCTTTTTTTCTAAGATTTTCGAAAAGCTCCTTGTAATGACCCTTTCTGTTCTTAATCAGTGGTGCTAAAATCTGTATTTTCCTATCGTTATATTTTTGAAGTAAAAGAGTAATAATTTTATCCTTGGAATACTTCACCATAGGCTTTCCCGAAATATAACTCCTGGCTTCCCCTAAGCGTGCATAGAGTAATCGAAAAAAATCGTAGATTTCTGTGGTGGTGCCGATGGTACTTCTTGGATTTTTATTAACCGTTTTTTGTTCGATGCTTATGACGGGACTGAGTCCGGTAATTTTATCAACATCCGGTCTCTCTAATGATCCAAGCATATTACGTGCATAAGCAGAAAAAGTTTCAATATATCGCCGCTGGCCTTCTGCAAAAATAGTATCGAACGCCAATGATGATTTTCCACATCCACTTAACCCAGTCACTACAGTAAGTGAATTATGTGGTACCGTAACATCGATATTTTTTAAATTATGTACACGCGCACCGTATACTTCTACGGCTTGCGATTGTTGGTTTGATATTTGCATTGTTTTATTAATTTTTCAGATTTGTTTTGGATAGGATTGATTACGAAAAGAGCGTATAATATGATTAAAGTTGTCGTCTTTCAATCTTGGGGATTTGAAGAGAATTGACCTTTCGATTTTAGTATATTTATATCTCCTGATTTCTTATATTTTTTACCATCAGAACCAGTAGCATTTATTACGTAATAATAAACACCAGGATTAACCGGTTTCCCTTTATACTTTCCGTCCCAACCCGATTTCGGATCGTCAAAGAAATACAATTCATGACCTTGTCGATCGAAAATCCAGCATTTAAAGTCTATCAGAGATTTAAAACTGACTTTCCATTCATCATTTATACCATCATCATTTGGAGAAAATGCATTTGGAATGAGAAGTTGAGATGCTCCTATACTCACAGTGTAAGTGTCGCCAAAGGATTCACATGATCCATCGGCATTACTTCCGATAAATCTGACAAATACGGTGCCTTCTGAGGTAAATGTATAAGTGAGATCTTGCTGAGTAAATCTGTATAAGATATCTTCGAATGATTCATCTTTTGCCATTTGCCATTCACAGTGAATCACTGCATCCGATATGTAAGATAGAAATGAAATAGTAGCAGGGGCAGAACCTCCAAGTCCTTCTGTGTTGGCAGAAATTTCATTTGAGGCTTCAGAGCCATTTTCTCCTTCATCATCAGTTATTGCTTGAGTCACTACCGATGTCGCAATAGGGGTAATTATATCGCTTTTTATTGAGATTTCCTTATTCCAATATTTTAAGAATCTATCTCCACTTAACTCACATTCAGTTTGACAAGTTACAGCTGGAATAATAGATATTTTTTCATTAACATATGAGATATTTTTTTTGAATTCTTTTTCAACAAACTGCTTAGAGGAATCATCAAATTCGAGTGAATTATAAGTTAATTCCAAGTCTCTTGAAAGAGTTTCCTGACGTCCGTTGATAGAATAAAATGGAATAATTCCTCCCTTACCAATAAAATCAAGCGTAGTCTCATAACATCCATCTCCACCTGCAATATTTAAAGCTTCCGGAATGAACAAATGTTTAGAATAATCTACTATCCAATAATACTCGTTTGAATCATTAATCGAGAAAATATATCCTGTATCTCCAAGAGGATTATTAATCACGATACTTTCTCCATCATAAGATAAAGTTTCAACCGGTGTACTGTAGGCAGCTCCGAGGTTTGAATAGGTATATACTTTGACTTTCTGAGGAGAAACAGTTCTATATTTCAAACTTACATTATCAAGATCATGAACTACTATAACCTCTGCAAGACCGGTAGATTTATCCGGATTGATTATCATGGGTGGATATGATCCTCCTATAACATCTAATTGAGATGCATTGATAGTTCCCGTACAAAAGAGAGAGAACAACCCTGAAATTATAAATCTTGAGAATTTTAAGAAATTGGATACTGTAATCATATTGTTATTGATAAGACCAATGTTGTATTCCCTTACAGAGGGTCGTTTTCACAATGTAATCTTATCAATATATAACGTTTCTATGAAACTGCTTATTGTGTAATTTTTTATTTCTGCTTCCGATACAAAGTGAAGAACATTCTCTAAAACTGTGAAAGATTTACAATACTTAATCGATCAAATTTTCTGTGCCCATATCATAACGGAACAGAGGCATTATGTCTACTTCATATAAGCCGATCAGACGAAAGTTAATTAGACATACACATTTTCAATACCAGTGCGGGAATGTCCCCTTTATTTCTTTCTGGACCCATTAGGCTAAAAAAGACTGGTCCTTTACTTTGGAAAGAATGATTCAAAGGTAGAATCATCATAGTAAATGGTAATTTGTACCACTTTTTTGATTTTGGATCGCAAAATTTCTATTTCATTCATTAAAGCTGCAGTTTTTATTCGACTGTTAATTTCCTGATCGATAGTTCCTTTAAGTGTATTTTCGGTTGATTTAAGGCCTGTTTCTTTAGAGTTTTGATCAAAAGCCTCTGCTCCCCCTTGAAAATTTAAATTTTCAGAAGGATTTTTCCGGCTTACAGAGGTAGTTTCTATAGATGATGCCAGGCCGCTCGTATTATCTTGCTCAGATATTGGATTGCCTGGTAAATCAGATGGTAGCTCTGTAGAATCTTTAGAAGAGTCGTAGCCTGATGAGTTATTCCACATGCTTCCTTCATTAAAAAGAAGCCACATGATTGATAAATTGGGATATGCTTTATGAATTTGCGAAATTAGAATATCATTAACCTTTTTATTTCTCCCTGTAAGAAGTTGAGACAAGGTAGCACGGGAAATACCACATTTATCTGCGAATACAGAACTGTTAATACCCAATTCAGAGATCAGGAATTTTAGACGAATTGCGATATTATCCTCACTCATGTCCATTAAGAAATACAAATTTTATTTTGCAAATTTACGAATAATATTCAATAAATGCAAATTTTATAATCGTAAAAATATTGCATTTTGTAAATTGTAAAATTGTAAACTTTAAGTTTGCATTCTTAAATTTATATGATAATATATATTCATATTTTTATTGAGTAGTTGTTCGTATTAACCTAATAAATACCCTGTGAAACGATAAATAAAGTTGAATTATGCCAACTTATTAAATAAGATGATAAGATTCTAAGATAATATATGATTTATTTAATTTAATAGATTGTTTAATAGATTTTTGAGATTAATTCTAATAAATGTTAAAACGATTTTTATGAGGTGCAATTTAATATTTTTAATTGATTATAATTGTTTACAATTTCATTTCGAATTTGTAGTATAATTGATTATCACCCCGTGTTGCTATAAATTTGTTATATGGAATTGTAATAAATAAATGCAAATTCGAATTTGTTATTTAATTTTCAATTTAATTTTGTAGATTTATCTTATCTGTCTAAATCTGAGGTTTCAATTAGGACAATTTCGAAAATGCAAATTTTAGTTAGACTGCCCTACTCTTCTCTTAAGGTTCTTGTTAGTGTATTGCTCATTTTTGGTATTTAAATTTTTAAATTTCATACGTGGAATAGTCAATGCAGAAGAATATTTTTAATTCTCAACCCGGTTAATTTCTGTAATATTGAAGTAACTTCCTATAAATTAATACGTCAGGGTATTTTGCCATACCCTGACGTATCAATTCAAATAATTATTTTTGAGGGAAAATTACTTTTCTAATGTACAAATGAAATATTTATTTTTTTTAATCTATTTATTTTTCTCAAAAGTATCACTTTTGAAGATTAATCAGTCAAGCATCAATGCCATGTTGAAACTAATCCTCGGCAATCCGAAAGCTTCCATGATTAAGCTGCTACTATCTTTTTTTCTTAAAAGTATTTCAAGCAGATCTCGATATGACAAAACAGTCACGTCTTTTGAAGAATTATAGTGTTTGATTTGTGTATCGTCAACATTCTTGCTGGTGATATTGTTAGCCTCTACTTTGTAGAGTATCCCTTCTTTAGAGAAATTATCCTCTTTTACGAGAATTGAAAATTTCTGAACAGATCTATCCTTGGCAATGAATTTTAAAATCTCCAGAATATTCAAAATCTTGATCATGCCATATGGTTGAGAATGCATACTTACGTCGAAAACCCTTTCGGCCACTCCATATGATCCACTCGCTAATCCATTAGGATTGGGCGCACCATATACTTTATCCCATAGTGCGTAGCGATCTATTTCTTCCGGATATCTCCATATACTCATTGGAGATTCTGAATGAACCTTTTTTATAGTATCTAATATTTTGAAGTATGCGCAACTGTCATCAAAAAATATCTTAGGTATAATTATTCTTTTCCTTTCATCAAAAGTGATGAAAGCGACTCCCTTCATTTCGTCATTTTTTGATACAATGTAATATATCTCTCCGCTTGAAATCCTGTTGTCTTTTACGATAGCGTCTATATCTTTTTTTGTGTGACATATGTAGAGATAATTCTTACTCTCTTGTTCTTTTTTTTGTATATAATCTTTGATCTTTTCTAATGATTTTTCATCATTTTCTTCAAGACGTGAAACTGATAATTCTTCTAAATACTTGAAGCGATAGTCCTGAACTTTCTCATCATCTTTATTAATTGCATAAAGACAATCTTTATAAAAGTCATGAACCTCAGTATATCTTTCTTCAACGCGATATATGGCATTGACATATCCCTTACTTTGATAGTAGATTCTTAACATGTCAGAAGCAGGAATCAAGAATGATATTACGAAACCTTTATCACGAGCTTTATCACTGATTTTTTTGATCAGTTCCGACATTATCCCCTTATGTCTGAAATCCTCTTTAGTTGCTAATCCGCACAGATACATTCCCGATATTTTTTCGGTTCCATTGCTGAATTCATAAGGTATGCCAAGTAAAGCTGAAATTACCTGGCCTTTTTCCTCATGATATTCTATAAATTCAGGATTGTAGTAGTTCTCGAATACCAGAGAAATATATGCGTCAGAATCATGGAAAGTATCTTTCCATAATTTCATCATCTTTTGTTTAATGTCGGAAGAATTGATGTCCATAACAATATTTTTTATTTCGTCATCTGCAAGGCTCCAGTCTGTCTACACTGAATTCACCATGTGTTAGAACTTCATGGGAATTGCAGATAATTGTAAATGCCTACTAAGTAATATTGCAAAGATAGTATATAATTTTTAAAATTTATATTTTTCATCTTTCATAATTCAAATTTTTTGATTCCATAGAACAGAGCTATTCTTTCCATATGACTTCTCATAGCACCCTACAATCTCAGATTGTTTGTAAATCAGCTTTTAAGTTATATTGTTAACCGGGGAAAGGATATCTGTTATAATTATTAACACTGCTTTAGGACTAACCTTTGATAATAATAGAATAATAAATTCCGGTAGATTTATCAGTAGTTTAAACTTACACATTATGAATTGTAGTAATTTTGATTGGTGATATTTTGTGTGTGTTTAAAAAATAATTTGTAAATTTGTAGATAATTAATAGGGAAATAGTATGAATTATAAGTCTTTATTAGTTTCGGGCCTTTTCTCGTTTACTTCTCTTATGGGTTTTGCGTGGGGGCAAAAGGGCCATGATACTACAGCTTTTATTGCTGAAAACCACCTGACGCCTATAACTAAAGCAGTCATAGATGAAATGCTTGACGGAAAGTCGATAGTCTATTATGCCAATTGGCTGGATAATGCTTCACATACTCCGGAGTATGCTTACAGCAAGACGTGGCATTATAAAAATATAGATCCACATGAGACCTTTGAAAATGCTCATCTGTTAGAAACAGGTGATATTGTCCGGGCTATTTACGAACAAGTAGGAATACTTGAGGATCCTGTTGCCTCGAAGGAAGATAAACAACTGGCATTGAAAATTGTGGTTCATATCCTTGGAGATATTCACCAACCAATGCATATGGGGCGTGCATCCGACCTCGGTGGAAACAGGCACAAGATAAAATATTTTGGCAAGGATAACAATTTACACTCTGTGTGGGATTCTTCTCTACCGGAATCGGCTCACAAGTGGACATTCACTGAATGGCAACAGCAGATTGACAGATTATCTGATCAAGAGATAAAAGAGATATTAAAGGAAGGTACTCCGGAAAAATGGGGTAAAGAGACGTATGAAATTGCAAAAGAAGTCTACGATCGTACTCCGGAAAATACTAACATTAGTTATGATTATATAGCGGACTGGACACCGGTGATAGAAACTCAATTCCTCAGAGGGGGATTACGTCTTGCAGATCTCTTGAATTCAATCTTTGATCCATATTATTCTTCAGAAAATTTGATAACAAAGAAATAATTTGGCTCAGTCGATAATTAGTTCAGGCGACCTACCTCGCCTGAACTTTCCTTTACAAAAAATTATCCTCAAAAAGGATAAAGGATTTCTTAAAATATTTGACCCTCTTAGAAAGAAATACCTCGTGCTGACACCTGAGGAATATGTGAGGCAGCAGTTTGTAAGTTGGCTTCAGAATTCCTTGAGTTATCCGGCATCTCTTATCGCAAATGAAATAGGGATTGATTTAAACGGATTGAAGCGACGATGTGATACAGTAGTATTTAATCCGGAAGGAACAATCAAGATGGTGATAGAATACAAGGCACCTGATGTTCATATCTCGCAAGATACATTTGATCAGATAGTAAGATATAACCTAATACTCAAAGCAGATTATCTTGTGGTGACTAACGGAATCAGCCTATATTGTTGCCGGATTGATTACTCATCCAAATCCTATTTCTTTCTAAAAAATATACCCTTCTTTAACGAAACAGCAGGGTAAAATCTTGAATAAAATAATTGATGGAATCTAATCCGAATTATAATTATCTTGATCTTTTAAATCAACAGCAAAGAGACGCGGTGGAATATAAGGATGGTCCCTCTTTGGTGATTGCAGGAGCCGGTTCTGGAAAAACAAGAGTTCTTACCTATAAAATCGTCGATCTCTTAAGAAACGGTTATGAACCATATCGTATATTAGCTCTTACGTTTACCAATAAGGCTGCCAGGGAAATGAAAGAGCGAATCACTTCAATCGTTGGATTCAATGTAGCAAAGAAATTATGGATGGGTACTTTCCATTCTATTTTCTTACGCATACTAAGGAATCATGCTGAAGAAATCGGTTTTCAACCCGGCTTTACTATCTATGATACTGCTGATTCAAGATCATTGATAAAGATAATCATTAAAGAGCTTGGTCTTGATGAAAAGCAATATAAACCGGCTACAGTTGCATCAGTTATTTCTAATGCAAAAAACGCATTAATCACACCGGAAAGATATAAGACTGATAAAGATTTCTACGATGCTGACCGGAGAGCGAAGCGCCCTATGACTGGAGAGATATATGCAATGTATACGGAACGTTGCAAGCGAGCCAACGCCATGGATTTTGATGATATTCTCGTATACATGAATATTCTCCTTAGAGACCACCCTGACATAAAAAGACATTATCAGGAATTCTTTCAATATATTCTGGTTGATGAGTATCAGGATACCAATTTTGCACAACACCTGGTAATATCACAGATTACCAATGACAAAAAGAGATTATGCGTTGTGGGTGATGATGCTCAAAGCATTTACTCTTTCAGAGGTGCCGATATTAATAATATCCTGAATCTTGAAAATCGGTATCCGGGTCTTCGTATTTTCAAGCTTGAACGAAACTATAGATCTACTCAAAACATCATCGACGCGGCCGGGAGTCTTATCGATAAAAATACGCGGCAAATGCATAAAGTAGTCTACAGTGAGAATGAAAAAGGTGAACGCATCAATATTATTAAGACATACAGCGATCTCGAGGAAGCTTTTATGGTTGCAAATCTTATTAGTCGTTCCCAACTTACGTTCCATGATAGCCTTGAAGACTACGCAATTCTTTACCGTACAAACGCGCAGTCACGACTTCTTGAGGAGTCACTGAGAAAACGAAATATATCCTATCGTATTTATGGTGGCGTATCCTTTTACCAAAGAAAAGAGGTAAAAGATATGATAGCCTATTTCCGATTGAGTATTAACCCGGATGACGACGAGGCTTTACGGAGAATTATAAACTATCCGGCCCGAGGTATAGGAGAAACCACTCTCAAGAAATTGCAGGCTTATGCTTCAGAAAAGAAACTCAGTTTATGGCGCGTTCTGAAAGAGCAGGATCTCGCGGCTGTCGGTTTCAATAAAGGCACTATTGGTAAACTACAGAGATTTACCGAGCTCATAAATGCGTTTGTAGAAGATAATGCAAAAGGTTCTAATGCATTTGAACTCGGCCAGTTGATATACAATCGTACTGGAGTTCTCACGGCCCTTGCCCACGATTCAACTCCTGAAAGTATCAGCCGGCAAGAGAACTTATCGGAAATTCTCGGTGGATTAAAAGATTTCGTGGAATTACGTGAACAGTCCGGTGAGGAGGATACATCGATGCGAGCTTTTCTATCGGAAGTGATGCTTGCTACAGATCAAGACAAGAACGATCAGGATGATCTTCCGAAAGTAACTTTGATGACGGTCCACGCCGCCAAGGGATTGGAATTCAAACATATTTTTGTAGTGGGAATTGAGGAAGATCTTTTCCCTTCTCTACTGAGTCAGGATTCTTTAGCCCAGATTGAGGAGGAACGAAGATTATTGTATGTAGCCATTACACGTGCCAAGTCCACTTGTACATTAACCTATGCGAGTACGCGGTTTAGGAACGGGCAGACTATAATGACGAAACCATCAAGATTTTTAGGTGACATTGATACAAGATTCCTGAAAATAAAAATGTCGAATACAATGGGTGATGATGAAGAGATCGATTATCAGATGTCTGGAATCAAGTCTTCTATCCCTTCTTCGGCAGGTAAGTCATTTGGTTCTACAATACCTTCTTCTTTTTCCCGTAAATATACTCAGATCGGAGACAATGGCCGTGCCAATACTGCTGGAAAACTAACTTCTAATTCCGGAGGCGTTGGAAGAGGAATTCAGCCGCTCCATACCTCGGATGAAGTTAAGATTGGCACGGTAATCCAGCACGAAAGATTCGGTAAGGGCACTATAACACAGTTGTCGCAGATATCCGGAGAAGATATGATAACGGTTGACTTCGGAGTGGTGGGTATAAAGAAGCTACTACTGAAGTTTGCAAAGTTTAAAATAATACATTGATAAATAAAGAATGGATACACCCTATTATATCGTATATGAGGATCGGTTGAGGCATAATCTTGCCCTTATTAAAGAAGTGAGCGAGAGAGCCGATGTAAAAATAATCATGGCTTTTAAAGCCAATGCATTATGGAAGACTTTTCCTATTATTAAGGAATACGTAAACTCCTCTACAGCCAGTTCGCTAAACGAAATGAAATTATCACTTGACTATCTCGGACAAGATGTTCACACATACTGCCCGGTATATACTGATAAAACCTTCGGAGATTTTCTTAAGGGGAGCTCACACATCACGTTTAATTCATTAAACCAATTTGAAAAATTTTATCCTGCAGTAAAGAAATTCAATGAAGGTAATGGAGGAAAGCGTGTATCATGTGGAATTAGAGTCAATCCTCATTGCAGTGTAATCGAAACAGATATTTACAATCCTTGTGTGCCCGGGAGCAGGTTTGGAATCTCCCCTGATGTATTGCCCGAGACTTTACCAGAAGGCCTTGAGGGATTTCATTTTCATGCGCTGTGTGAATCCTCAAGTTATGATCTTGAAAAGGTTCTGGAGGCATTAGAAGAGCAATTCGGACATTGGCTTCCTCAGCTCAAATGGCTCAACATGGGTGGCGGCCATCTTATGACCCGAAAAGGTTACGATGTTGAGCATTTGGTTAGGCTTCTCAAGAGTTGGCATGAAAAATATCCAAATCTTGAATTGATCATGGAGCCGGGTAGCGCTTTCACTTGGCAAACCGGCGATCTGATCACGGAAGTGCTTGATGTGGTCGAAGATTCAGGTATCAGGACAGGCATTATCGATGCCTCGTTTGCTTGCCACATGCCGGATTGCCTTGAGATGCCTTACAAACCCAATATTGCTGAAGCTTTACCGGATGATAGCCAAGAGGGACAAGCCTATAGACTTGGGGGTAATTCATGTTTGAGTGGAGATTTCGTTGGCGACTGGCGGTTTGCAAAACCATTAAAGCCGGGCGATCGGCTCACCTTGCAAGACATGAATCATTATACAACTGTAAAGACGAATATGTTTAATGGCATTCAACACCCTTCCATATGGTTTCAACCCTCTTCAGGAAAACCTATATTGTTAAGAGAGTTCTCATATGAGGATTATCGTGACAGAATGGACTAAAATAAAAAAATCTCCTGTCAGAGTCACTCTGACAGGAGATTTTTTTATGTCTGAGTCCTTAAATCAGAAAGATATTCTTCCTTTTTTTGCTTGTTCAAGCATAGCTTCACCAGGCACAAGATAGATTTCAAGCCTACGGTTCATATCCCTATTATCCATAGAGTCGTTAGGACGTAATGGCATGTCATCGCTCAAGGCATAAGAGAAAAGATATCTGGTATCTGATCCTGAATTGTCAAACCAATCAAACACTGAGTTAACCCGATCGGCTGTCAATCTTTCCCTATAGTGCTCGCTACCCGTATTATCGGTGTGCATTACAAGCATCACACGGTACATGTCGGGTTCCTTGAGGTAACGTCTTATAGGAGCTAAATACTCAGCAGCTCCTTTTTTCAGATCTGTATCATTAGGGCTAAACAACAGATGGGCCGGAATAGTAATGAGTAGTACCTCCTTGTTCCTGTATGCTTCCACGGTACATTCACCCTTGGGATTATATTTCCCGTTGAGCAATTTGGTTTTACCTTCTTTTGTTTGAAATTTCTGTATAAGATCCGAAAATTTGGATACGTCAACAGAATTGATCATTTCAATGAAATCGAGGTCATCAAGACTCTCGATTCGTTTATTGGTACTACCCGTTTGATTTTCAGCCAAGGCTGTTTGGGAAAATGTGCATGAAAACAGAAGCAGCCACGCAATTCCACCCAAAAGCCTTTTAGATAAAGTCTTCAAGCGATTCTTCATAATTGAGTTCTGCTTTCACTATGAGTTCCACGTCTTTTGGATCCATTATCAGATCCTGATCATTCTTGACTTCTTTCTTAACATATTTTGTAAGGTCGTCCACGTCAAGAACTTCTTCTTCTGTCTCATCAAGATTCAATGAGAGGAAGCCTTTCCTTTCATAATAGTCCCAGATAATGTCAATTATGCAAAGGATTTCATCATCATCATATTTTTCCGAGACATCCTGAGGCAACGATTCACGTATGAATTTTACGGCGTCGTCTTCGTCAAATTTGTACTGCTGGTCGTCCATAGTCATTAATAATTTAGTTCAAATCAAGAAGCCCAAGGGGAAGATTCATTTCAATTTTTTTCTTTTCATCATCAATGCTGAGGATAAATTCTTCAGCCGCCGGAACGAAAATTTCGCCACCGTCAGATGATTCCACTATGAAAAGAAGATTGCTTGTAGATGAATCAATCCCTATTATTTTACCGATCTCTTTATTATTTTCCACCTCAAATATGTGGTAGCCAATCAAATCTTCATCTTCCATTATCTCACTTTCATCTAAATCAAGAAAAGATGCAAGTTCAGATCTTAGGGCATATATGATTTTATTGACAAATTTCTTTGCTTCGTCTTCAGAATCAATCCCATCAATCCTAATCAGATATGAGGTGGCACCTTTCGGTCTTATGGAAGATACATAAAAAGGCACCAGGATGCCATCCATCTCAACCACTGCCGCATTGCTTTCCTCAAGAAATAAAGGATCAACATCAAGGATTGCATTAAGTTCTCCTTTCAATGCGTGCGTCCTTTGGAACTTTCCTATCGCTGAAATATTGCTATGCTCAATCATATTTTATGAATAGAATTATGATTCCCAGGTTGCAATATAAGATTACCTGATTGAATCTTTTAATTTGATTGATGAATAATGAAAAGGTTTAAGAATTCTTATCAAGACTTATCTCCGTTCATTCCAAAACCGAAAAGACTAATTTTCAAGTCTATTCTTCTATTCTAATGATTTTGGCACCAAGACGGTTCAATCTTCGGTCAATATTTTCATATCCCCTATCTATTTGATTGATATTTTGAATCTTGCTTGTGCCTTTTGCTCCTAATGCCGCAATCAGCATGGCAATGCCCGCCCTTATATCAGGAGAGACCATATTGGCACCATGAAGCGAATGGAATTTTCCGGAACCGATCACCACTGCTCTATGCGGATCGCATAAGATAATCTTGGCTCCCATATCTATCAGTTTATCAACAAAGAAAAGTCTACTCTCAAACATCTTCTGATGTATCAACACACTACCTTTAGCCTGTGTTGCAACAACCAAAAAGATACTGAGCAAATCAGGAGAGAGACCCGGCCATGGTGCATCGGAGAAGGTCATTATTGATCCATCGATAAATTGGTCGATCTCGTAGATTTCTTTCTGATTGATTTTTATGTCATCTCCCTCTATCTCAAGATTAATTCCAAGACGCTGAAAAGCATCCGGTATAATGCCTAAATCCCTTACACTTACATTTTTCAGAGTGATATCTGAAGCTGTCATAGCGGCTACCCCAATAAAGCTTCCCACTTCTATCATATCAGGTAGCATCTTATGAGTTGTGCCATGAAGAAACTCTACTCCCGTTATGGTGAGCAAATTGGACCCTATGCCTTCAATCTTGGCCCCCATTCTTACCAACATATGGCACAGTTGCTGAATATATGGTTCGCAAGCTGCGTTGTAGACCACTGTTTCACCTTTTGCGAGAACAGCAGCCATTATGATATTGGCCGTACCCGTCACTGAAGCCTCATCAAGAAGCATATAAGTGCCTTTGAGACCATTTTCCGGAGCCTCAATGAGGTAGCTTGACTTATCCTTAACATACTGGAAAGTAGCGCCTAACTTACACAGACCTAAGAAGTGTGTATCCAGTCTTCTTCTGCCTATTTTGTCACCACCCGGTTTTGGAATAAGAGCTTTGCCATATCTCGCGAGCAATGGGCCGATTATCATTACAGAACCGCGAAGGCTTTGAGCAACCTTTATGAATTTTTCAGAACTCAAGTAATCCATATCGAGATCTTTGGCCTCAAAGCTGACGGTGTTTTCAGAAATATGGTCGGTTGTGACTCCCATTTCCTCAAGCAGATGGATAAGATTTCTTACATCTGCAATATCAGGTATATTTGAAATCGTAACTTTTTCAGGTGTTAAAAGTGTGGCACAAATAACCTGGAGTGCCTCATTTTTCGCACCTTGAGGAGAAATGGAGCCCGATAAGGAATGTCCTCCTTCTACAATAAATGATGCCATACCGTTCAATTATTTATTTTTCTTTTTCTTGCCCTTGACGGTGGAATTATCGACATATTCATTGAGTCGATAATTCGAAGCATCAATCAAAATCTTTCCTTCCGATATATTTGCAATATCCTCGAAGACTCTCTGATCCGTGGCGTTCTCGGGATTATTAATCAAAAGAAGTTTTTTCATTTGATTCGCCAGAAGAAAAATCAGCTGGTCTTTCTCAACACAATTCTCCATATCGGCAACACTTCTTATCATACTTTGCAGATTATTGCCATAAAATCTGTAACGTGTTAGGGTATTATTATAAGGAATCTTGGCATGTGACGGTTTGAGTTGATCGGCTGTCACCACGTCGTATGGAAAATCAATATCAAGCTCAAAGCGGCTCATTATGTTGATATGATCCCAAATTTTCTGCCGGTTGCCTCCTTCTCCTACAACTGATGGAAAAAGCTGAGCCATGACATCAGCTATAGCATAGGCACATTTAGTTCTTTCTTCCCGGTCTTCAATCATGACACAATGATCAATCAGCTTCTGAATATTTCGGCCATATTCAGGTAAGATCAATTGTGGTTCACTCACATTATATGGTATGTTCATTTTTACTTTTCTTTATGATAAAACACTGTTTTTTGGTACCGTAGTCTGATATTCCTTGAGGTAATTAGGCACAGAATACGCAACATCAATGAATCTTCCTTCTCGGAAATACTTCTCCGACAGGGCTATCATATCTCGTGCATGGGGGTAAAGATTGCCAAGCCATTCCGCATTAGTGCCTTGATACAGGCTTTTGAATTTTTCCGACCCGTCACCAATAAATATTACTTTTCTTTTAGGATAAAGCTCTGAGAATGATTGCTCGGTGAGGATATATGGAGCTTCCTTGACCACCTCTTTCAAAGAAAAATCAAAGGCGCCACCAAAAACTTCCATTCTTCTCGCATCAACCATGCAGACTATTGTCTCATCTCCTTCCCACAAAATATTCCTGAACATGGCTTTAACCGCCAGAACTTGAAGAGTGGAAAGGCCAATCAACGGTACTCCAAGACTAAATGCCAATCCCTTTGCAAGAGACAAGCCGATTCGTAATCCTGTATATGAGCCCGGCCCTAAGCTGATGGAGATGGCATCAATCGGCCAGCCTTTTCTATTACTCTCCTCTATGCATTTCTCTACGAATGGAGCGAGGCGTTCCGCATGCGACATTCCTTTGTCATCTTCGAGTTCCATTTCGATCACTCCATCTTTAGACAATGCCACACTGCATATGCGTGATGATGTTTCTATATTTATAATTGTTGCCATTTATGAATTTTTTGCTTTAACATAAGACTCTATACATCGTTGTCCATCGATAGCAGCAGATACTATGCCACCTGCGTATCCCGCACCTTCACCAGCTGGATAGAGATTCTTTATTTCCACATGGCCTAATGTCTCATTATCTCTGGGTATTCTCACCGGACTTGATGTTCTGGATTCAAGCCCTACAAGAATCGCATCATTAGTGAGAAAGCCTTTACATTTTCTGTCAAAATCCTTGAAACCCTGCTTCAGTCTTTCTGAAATTTCAGGTGGAAGTAGTTTATCAATACGAGAAGAAATGATGCCCGGCGCATATGAGCTTCTTGGAAGAGATTCCGACTCTTTTCCGTTGGTAAAATCCTCCATTCGCTGAGCAGGCGCTAAAATGCTTGATCCTGTAGACTCATAAAACTTTCTTTCAAGAGATTCCTGAAGATACATCATCTCAAGTTCCTGTTGGTCTGAAAATCCGCTTATGTCCCCAGGATGCAGTTCAACGACCATCGCAGAATTAGCCCATTGGCTTGCCCTTGCCGAGGCTGACATACCATTAACCACGCATTCTCCTTCGTTTGTCATAGAAGGTACTATCACCCCGCCGGGACACATGCAGAAAGAATAGACTCCTCGTCCATCCACTTGAGTAACGTAGCTGTATTCAGCGGCAGGAAGATATTGTCCTCTTCCTTCAGGTGTATGATATTGTAATATATCAATTATTTTTTGTGGATGCTCCAATCTCACTCCTACAGCTATCCCTTTGGCCTCCAATTTAACATCCTGTGATTTCAGCATCCGATAAACATCACGTGCAGAATGACCGGTAGCCAAAACGACCGGTCCAAGGTATTTTTCTCCGTCAGATGTGATTACACCTTTGGCCTCTCCCTCCTCAATGATTAATTCGACTACCTTCTTTGAGAATTTGACTATGCCCCCGGCATCAAGTATAGTTTGGCGAATGTTTTTTATTACTATTGGCAACCGGTCGCTTCCAATATGGGGATGAGAATCAATGAGAATATCTGCTGAGGCGCCATGTTGATGAAGAAGTTGCAGAATTTCTTCAACATTACCTCTCTTCTTGCTCCTGGTAAAAAGCTTTCCATCGCTGTAAGCCCCGGCACCCCCTTCTCCAAAACAATAATTTGAATCCGGGTCTATTTTATTTTCTCTGCTTATTTTGGCAAGATCGAGCCTACGGGCATCCACATCTTTACCTCTTTCAAGCACTATAGGTCGCAATCCAAGTTCTATGGCTTTCAAGGCTGCGAATAATCCGGCAGGACCTGCACCTACAATTATAATGTCATCGGCATTGGGGTAAACAGGTAAAAATTCCTTGATTTTTTCAATAGGACTCACCTTAAGATCATCTCCGGTAGCAACTCGGACACTGAGATTAACTATAACATTTTTACGCCGTGCATCAATAGAACGGCGTATGATCTTGAAATCGTTAATTTCAGATTTACCTATTCCAAGAGCATTGGCTATCTCTGTTTTAAGCATTCCCGGAATTGAACTTTTCTTCGGGCTGATTCTTAAAGTTATATCCTGAATCATGCATTTATTCGTTAAATTTCAATTTGCAAATATAACTGAATCTTGTTTTTTTTCCTAATTTTGTAATAATTTTATCGGTTTTTCCTCTTCTATTTGAATTATTGGTTTTTTGGAACCTTAATTGTTGTATAGTATAAATTAGTTTAAGTTAACAGATTTCTGTTCCAAAAGCTGAAATAGAAAAATGGATTTATTTCTTAATTAATTTTTTTAAAACCGTTTGTAAAATTTATAAATCTAAATATTATGAATAATAAAGGTAACTACGGATTTCTTTTTGATCTTGATGGCGTATTGATAGATAGCGAATCGGAATATTCAAGAATATGGGCCACTGTCAACAAGGAATATCCAACAGGTGTAAGTAATCTTGAGGTCAAAATAAAGGGATGCACTTTAGAAAAAATACTTGATGATTACTATCGGGATCCTGAGATAAGAAACAAAGTGGTTGACCGGCTGTATTCTTTGGAGGGCCAAATGAAATATGCTTATCTCCCGGGAGCAAAGCAATTGCTTGAAAAATTACAAAGAGAGAACATTCCGGCCGTTATGGTAACAAGTAGCAATGATGACAAAATGCGCCATCTCGATGAAGAACTCCCTGATATCAGGAGCTTTTTCAACCATATTATAACTGCAGACCTTATTACCAGATCTAAACCTGATCCTGAAGGCTATTTGAAGGGCGCTTCAATGATAGAAAAGGATATAAAAAAATGCGTAGTGCTTGAAGATTCTTTACAAGGTGTTAAGGCCGGAAAGAATGCAGGGGCTTATGTTATTGGTGTGATTGGCACCCTGCCAGAAGAAGTTCTTGCTCCTTATTCAGATCTTTTGGTGCATTCACTGGAAGAAATCGATCTTGATTTTATTAAAAAAGAATTAGATGCAAAATAATAATATACCTTTGGCTGAAAGATTGCGACCTACCTCTCTGGACGGATATATCGGTCAGCGGCATCTCGTAGGCGAAACCGGAATAATCAGAAAAATGATTGAATCCGGGAGGGTGAATTCATTTATTCTTTGGGGACCTCCCGGAGTTGGTAAAACTACTTTAGCTAAGATTATTGCAAAGGAAGTGGATACTTCTTTCCATACACTGAGTGCAGTCACTTCCGGCGTTAAAGATGTAAGGGATGTCATCGAGAAATGCAAGATGGAAGCTGGTTGCCTCTTTGCGAAGGCTCGGCCCATCTTATTTATTGATGAAATCCATAGATTTAACAAGGCTCAACAGGATTCCTTATTAGGGGCTGTTGAACAAGGGATTGTTACCCTAATTGGTGCCACCACAGAAAATCCGTCGTTTGAAGTGATCCGTCCTTTGCTCTCACGTGCTCAGGTGTATACATTACGTCCCTTGGATATTGAGGATATGCAGACACTTCTGGAAAATGCGATTAATAATGATGATATTCTTTCAAAGAGAGATGTAAGGATTGATCAGACAGGAGCATTATTCCGGTTTGCAGGAGGAGACGCACGTAAACTATTGAATATTCTGGATCTTGTTGAGCAATCCACTCCGGTTGGCGAAACAGTAGTGATCGATGATGACACAGTCGTTGAACGGCTTCAGGAAAATCCTTTGGCATATGATCGGAACGGAGAATTGCACTACGACATTATTTCGGCCTTTATTAAATCAATCAGAGGTTCTGATCCGGATGCTGCGGTCTATTGGCTTGCAAGAATGGTAAAAGGTGGTGAGGATCCTGAATTTATTGCCCGTCGCCTCGTAATACTTGCTTCTGAAGATATTGGATTAGCCAATCCAAATGCCTTGTTGCTTGCTAATGCGACATTTGATGCGTTAAAAAAGATTGGATGGCCGGAAGGTCGAATCATATTGTCGGAATGTGCCATTTATCTTGCGAACTCTCCCAAGAGTAATTCAGCATATATGGCAATTGATGCAGCTTTGGAGGCTGTGAATAGGACCGGGAATCTTCCTGTTCCACTTCACCTGAGGAATGCCCCGACTCAGTTGATGAAAGATCTGGGCTATCATGCAGGCTATAAGTATGCGCATGACTATAAAGATAATTATGCGGATCAACAATACCTTCCGGATGAGCTTAAAGAGAGTAGATTTTGGAGTCCCTGTGACAATCCACAGGAAGCGAAGATGTGGGAGCGACTTGAACATCTGAGGAAAAATTCATGACATTTTAATGCTTACTGTGTTTAGGGTATGTG
>CAZUNU010000010.1:0-16256 GCA_964622105.1 uncultured Sangeribacter sp.
CGCTCTCAAGACCGACTACCGCAAGCGCGAGGGTCATCCCATCGGCCAGTACTTCGGTCTCGTGGCCGACGGCTTCATCACCCAGGCTGACATCGACGGAGGCAACCTCCCTATCTCCACTTTCGGAAATGTGCAGGCCGGCGACCTCAAATATCGCGATATGAACAAAGACGGTTTCATCGACGAGCGCGACGAGACATTCATCGGTTATTCCGATGTGCCTGAAAACTCCTACGCAATCAACCTCGGAGCAAACTGGAAAGGAATCGGACTGAGCATAATGTTCCAGGGAGTCGACCACGTGAGCCGCTTCTACGATGCCGAGGCAATGTATGCTTTCGTGGCCGGTGGCAAAGTCAAGGAGCATCACCTCGACCGTTGGAATCCCGCTCTCTCAGAGGCGCAGAACCTCGCCAACGCGAAGTATCCCCTGCTCCACTATGACAACTACGGCAACCATAACCAGCGTCAGAACTCATTCTTCCTGAAAAACGGTTCATTCTTCCGTCTGAAGAACATCGAGCTTTCCTACTCTCTCCCGGAGAAATGGATCAAGCATGCCTACATGACGCAGTGCCGCTTCTTCGTCAACGCCAACAACCTTGTGACATGGGATCACCTCGACGGCCTCGTCGATCCTGAGAGCAACGGCTCCAACAAGTATCCCATCTGCCGCACCGTGAACTTCGGCGTCAACATCCAATTCTAACCTAACTTCCTACCAATGAAGAAATCAGTAAAATATATATCGCTCGCATTGCTCCTCGCGTCTGCCGCATCCCTCTCTTCGTGCAGCGACTTCCTTGAGAAGCAGCCTTCCAACGAGCTTACAAAGGAGAAGGTGCTCGCCGACTGGAACCTCCTTGAGGAGTTTCACTTCGACACCTACAACTTCCTGCGCCACGGTGCGAAGCGCATAAACAACTCCTGGCTCGATGCCGCTACGGATCTCGCCGAGACATCGTTTGCCACAGGAGGCGCACGCACTACATTCAACATCGGCAACTACTACGGTGCCGGAGGTAATTCCGAACTCTACGACACCTGGGAAAGCCGCTACCGCGGAATCCGCAAGTGCAACATGGTGCTGGAGAATATCAACATCGTGCCGAAGAACCCGCGCAACACCGATGAGGAACATGCCGTCTACGTGCGCACCTACACAGCCGAGGCCCGCCTCTTCCGCGCCTACTTCTACTGGGAGATGTTCCTCCGCTTCGGTCCGCTTCCGATCGTCACCAAAGTGCTCGATCCCTCCGAGGATATGATCACTCCTTACACCGCTCGTCCTTCAGTGAAGGAATATGTTGTGGATTTCATCCTCAAGGAACTTGCCGAATGTGAGCCGGATCTTCTCAACTATGCCGATGCCTGGGCTGCCCAGCGTGCCGGGCGTCTCTCCCAACCCGTGGCCCGCGCACTCGCATCGCGCATCAAGCTCTACATGGCCTCACCGCGCTATGCCGCCGAAAGCGGAATCACATGGCAGGAAGCCGCCGACGCTGCCAAGTCGTTCATCGACGATTATGGCCAGAATTTCGGTCTCTTCGCTTTCGAGAATATCTCTCCGGTTGAGAACTACGGCAACGCAGTGCTCTACACCACCTACAGCGACAAGAACAACGAGACTATCTTCTTCCGCAACGACAACAACATCGCTTGGGGCGACATCTCTACCGACACCCCCGTGGGCGAAGGTGGAAGCGGCGGCAACTGTCCCTCGCAGAACCTCGTGGACATGTATGACATGATCGACGGTTCATCTCCCTTCGCACAGTATGACGCCACCGGCGCTCCGGTTTATGGTGCAGGTGCCTCCACTCCGGCCATCAACGCCGCCAGCGGATACAGCGACGCCGACATGTGGGCCAACCGCGACCCGCGTCTTCAGGCTACCGTCCTCTATCAGGGCACTCCCTGGGGCACGATGCGCGAAGACAGCAAGATCGACGTTCGCCCCGGTATGGCTGATAATCCTACAGGCAACGCCAACGCCACTCCCACCGGCTACTACATGCGTAAATACATCCCGGCTACCATCCTCTCCAGCAACCATGGCGGTTCGGCTAAACGCCTCTGGACAATCATGCGCTACGCCGAGATACTCATGAACTATGCCGAGGCTGTGAACGAAGTCCAGGGTCCCTGTCAGGAAGTGTTCGACATGCTTGATGCCGTTCGCCACCGTGCCGGAATCACAGGCAACGTTGCCGACCGCACCGACCTTGCCTCAAAAGAGGCCATGCGCAACTTCATCCATAAGGAGCGCACGGTTGAGTTCGCCTTCGAGGAGCACCGCTCATGGGACGTGCGCCGCTGGAATGTGGCTGTCGAGGCTCTCTCCCGCCCCATCTATGGCATAAACGTGGCTATGGACGGAACCGTGACCCGCAAGATAGCCCAGCAGCGCGTGTTCGAACAAAAGATGTATCTCTATCCCATTCCGGAGAGTGAGGTATGGAAAACCGGTATAGAAAACAATCCCGGCTGGTAATTATTCAAAAACTGACTACAATGGACAACATCATAAAACACATATCCGACAAGACCCGCAAGACCCTCACCGTGGTGCTCATGGCAGGATGCGGCTTGTCAGCCCTCGCTGCCGGGGGCGGCAACACCCTCAAAGGGAAAGTTGTGGATCCGGAGGGCAAGCCCGTGCCGGGTGCGATGGTCAACCTTGCCGAGCAGAGCAAGATGGTATTCACCGACGAAAACGGCGAGTTCACTATCAAGGATGCATCATATGACGATGAAGTGAACGCCACATGCACCGGCTATCTCACTGCAATCTACACAGTGGAGGATTTCTCGGAGCCTATCACCATAGTGCTCACCCCCGATAATGATCCTTACTCCCATATCGTGCCGGTGGCTTTCAATAAACAACAGAAGAAATATCTCACCGATTCACGTTCAGTGGTTACAGGCGAGGAGCTCCAGCGCTACCCCGTAACCGTGCTCCAGAACACCTTCAACTCACTGCTTCCAGGCGTAGAGACCTATGAATGGTCGTCGGAACCGGGCTGGACAGAGACTCAGATGTACGTGCGCGGTATCCGAACCATGAACCAGAATGCACGTAATCCCCTCATCATCGTCGACGACGTTGAGCGCGATCTCTCATTCCTCGATGCCTTCCCTATCGAAAGCGTGACTGTGCTCAAGGATGCGGCCGCCACAGCCCTATACGGCATGCGCGGTGCAAACGGCGTCATCCTCGTCACTACCAAGCGCGGTGAGGCTGGAAAGACCCATATCAATTTCACACAGGAGGTTGGCTTCCAGACCCTCTCCAACAGGATGGAGACCCAGGACTCCTACAACATGGCGCTCACCCGCAACCAGGTGCGCTATCTTTCCGGCCTTGAGCCCCTCTACTCCGCGGAGCAGATAGAGAAATATCGCCGCGTATGCAACGGCGAGACTCTTGACGGAATGGATAAATACCGCTACTTCAACACCAACTGGTTTGACCAGCTCTATCGCGAGACAGCTCCCATCATAAAGACGAATCTCCAGATTTCCGGAGGTAACAACCGCACACGCTACTACGTATCGTTCTCTTATCTCCGCCAGGAGGGTATGTGGAACAGCAAGTGGACCGATATGATGGACCGCTATACGATGCAGCACAAGCTCGACCGATTCAATCTTCGCTCCAATCTTGACATCAACGTCAACAAATATCTGCGTGTAGGCCTTGACCTTGGCGGACGTATCGACCAGATCAACCAGCCAACTACACCCGTATTTAATCTTACGACATTCGGTGCGGTTGAAGGCAATCCCATGGAACCTGTCTATACTCCTCAGGGCTACTTCTACTCCTCCAATACTGCACAGAATCCGGCTCTTCTGCTCGGTTCAGCAGGTCAGGAGAAGAACCGCCGTCGCTCACTTTACTCCACAGCTGAAGTGAACGGTTATCTCGATTTCATCACCAAGGGCCTTGAAGCCAATCTCGTTGTGAGTTTCGATGCTTTCGATGTGTTCCAGGCAACCCAGACCAACAGCATCAACGCTTATTCTTACGACTACACCAACACCAACGCCCAGACCATCGAGGATTTCACCCTTAAACAGGAATCAACCTATTCAGAACTGACGAACCCTGTTACTCATGAACGTGCCAACTCATGGACTCTCAATGCCAGATTCGGATTCAAATACAACCGTGATTTCGGCAAGCACCATGTTGACGCAAATGCATTTATCCGGACCTATCAGCAACGCCTTAACGTGAGGGAAGCCAGTGTTGACAATTCTATGTATTCCTCCGATCGTTTTCTCTCTTACAACGGTCAGGCTACATACGTATTCGACAACCGTTACATCGTATCGGGCAACATCTCAAGAATGGGTAACGATAACTTCGATCCCGATAACCGTTGGGATACATTCTGGGGCGTGTCGGCAGGCTGGGTAATGTCTAACGAAAGTTTCCTCCGCAATCCTAACATCGATCTGCTGAAGATCCGTGCCTCCTACGGTAAGGCCGGCCAGAGCGACACAGGCGCCGGACGCTATCCCTACCAGTCGATATACTCACAAGACAACGGCTACGGATTCGGCTTCAACAATACATGGGTGCCCGGATATATGGAGTCAATTGCCGGCAACCCCAACAGCCGTTGGGAGATCTCGAAGATGGTCAATCTCGGTCTCGACTGGGATTTCTGGCATCGCCGCCTGTATGGTTCGCTCGACCTCTTCAAGGAATGGCGCTCCAACATCCTCATCAACCGCTCCACAATTCCCGACATCCTCGGCATCAGCTATGCGAAAGACTCTTTCGGTAAAGTTGAGTCAAGGGGTATGGAGCTTGTGATCGGTCACGCAAACCGTATCGGTAAAGTGTCATACTCCGTAGAGGGTCAGCTCTCCTGGAACCGCAACAAGATCACTGAAATGGACGAGACTGAACCACTGGAGCCTTGGCAGCGCAAGACCGGACGTCCTATTTTCGAATACACTACCGTTCGGGAACTTTATGAGGGTCCATTCAACGGCACAGTCGGTGGCTGGAACCAGTATCAGTTCGTGCAGTGGGCTTCAGATCCCAATCTCGTGGCCACAAGCCATCAGGATGCTATTGATCATCCGGAGAAATATCCGTATAACTCCGCCTCAAAAGGAAACCAGCCTCTCGGTACAGCCGTATTCAAAGACCTCAACGGCGACCGTCTTATCGATGAGCATGACAAGAAACCCATGGGCTACACAATCATGCCTGAGCTCACTCCCTCGCTCGCCATCAACGTGGCTTATGCAGGATTCGATCTCCGCACAGTGCTCACAGCCTACCTCAACCGCTCGGTATTCGTATCTCCGGCTGCTTCATTCTCCGGTTGGTCGAACATGGGCACACACGAGGTGGTGAACGCATGGGGCTACTATAACGACGACCCCACGGATCCGCGTAACATTAACGCGAAGTATCCGCGCCCCGTCTACGGAAGCTTCAATGATATCGACTCCAACCGCGACACCGGCAGCTACGAGAACGACATCTGGATCATGAACGGCGACTATCTCAGCCTCCGCAACATCGAGTTCGGATATTCACTCCCCACTCATATCATCTCCAAGATTCATATGAGCCAGTGCCGATTCTATTTCAACGCCTACAACATCGCCAACTGGAGCCACCTGCCCAAAGGCATGGATCCCGAAAAACCGATGTCTTACTGCTGGTGGTATCCTAAGACACGCACCTTCAGCTTCGGAGTTCACGTAACCTTCTAATCCTGACACACCGACATGAAATCAAAAATATTATCAATAGCCGCAGCGGCTGCCCTCGTATTCGGGGGCGCCTCCTGCAGCGATTATCTCGACAAGGAGGTTGACCTCACACAGCAGGCCGACAACGTATTCGATGATTACGACATGACCCGCGGCTTCCTTGCAAAGCTCTATACATATCTTCCCGATGCTTTCGGAGCCATCAACGGAGCCGACAACGCATCGCGCGACTGCATGACCGACAACGCCATATGCTATTGGGGCAATAACTATCACGTGCTCCTTGCCGACGGATTCTCTTCGAGCAACCATGCGTATGCTTCCGGATTCTGGACAAGCTACTACAAGGCTATCCGCGCCTGCAATCAGTTTATGCTCCATGCCAAGCCCTCCGTGATCGGCAACAGCGAGAAAGCTGGCGACAACAACCGCCTCTACGACCGCTGGATTGCAGAGTCAAGAGTGCTCCGCGCAATCTTCCACATGGATCTGGCCGCATGGTTTGGCGATATCCCCATCGTCGGCGACGATGAGAACGGACAGCCTATTATCCTCTCACCCGGCATGGCTATCCCGGAGCGCACAAAATGTGCCGACGCCCTCAAATGGATTGCTGATGAATGTGACAAATATAAGGACGACCTCCCCTTCCGCTATGCCAACGAGGAGGAGAACTGGGGACGCGTGAACGGTGCTGCCGCCTATGCCCTCAAGGCCCGTGCGCTTGTCTACCGTGCATCAAAACTCAACAACCCCGACGGCAACCAGCAATGGTGGAATGAGGCTGCCCAGGCATGTCTCGATTTCTTCGAGAAGAACAGCCGCCAGAGCAATCCCTATCGTCTGCACACCACGGATTCCAACGACCCCTTGCAGAATTATTACGACTGCTTCGTCACCAACCCTATCCACAACAACGAGTATATCCTCAGCCGCTCCGTATGGAACCAGCGCACTATCGAGGCTTCGTTCACCCCTTGCGGATTCTCGGGTAAGGAGACAGCCAACGGACGCAATAACCCGACTCAGAACTTTGTGGATGCTTACGAGACAATCAACGGCCTCCCCATCGACAAGGATCCCTCCTACGATCCTCAGAATCCTTATGCCAACCGCGACCCGCGTCTTGAGCAGACCATCTTCCACCATGGCACGATCTGGGGCGATGCACTCAACAACGAGGAGCGTGCCGTAGATATAACCTTCGGCTCCGGCGACGACTATCAGGCTCTGCACGGCGGAACAAAGACCGGCTACTACGTGAAGAAATACGTCTCCAACATTTCCTGGAACAATCCTACCAACAACCCGAAGGCGTGCCCGATCTTCCGTTATGGCGAGGTGCTTCTCAATGCCGCAGAGGCTCTTAATGAGGCCGGACGCACAAATGAGGCTTACCAGTATGTCAACCAGGTGCGTGCACGTGTGGGAATGCCAGCTTATGCCGGCATGAGCCAGGCTGAACTCCGCGAGCGTATCCAGAACGAGCGCCGCATAGAGCTCTGCTTCGAAGACCACCGTTATTTCGACGAGCGCCGCTGGAAACTCTTCGAGGGCCAGACTGCCGCTTCTGAGATGAATCTCCCGCGCTACAAGCAGGTCTACAACCTCTACGGCGTGACCGTGCATCCCGACCAGGCTACAGTTTACGTCTACGGTCCGGCCGAGACCTATAACCGCCGCGTCTTCAATGCCCCGAAGAATTATTTCTTCCCGATCCCCTATCAGGAGCAGATCAAGACAAAACTGCCCCAGACTCCGGGTTGGTAATCTCCACTTCCTAACTCTCAATCTACGGAAACAAATGAAAAAGTCAATATATTTTTCAACTGTCCTCACAGCCGGCATGCTCCTTTGCGGAGCATGCTCGGACGATGACAAGATCTCTTATCCCGACGGACAGGGAATAGTCATCGAGAATCCCGCCACGGTAGACTGCGGAGGCACCTACGCATCTTTCGCCACTCTTTTCCATATGAAGAGCGACGCACGCTACACCTCTGCCGGCTACGTCATTTCGGAAGCTCCGAATCCCACAATCTACGGCAGTGTGTATAAGGGCACAATCTCAGGCGACACCATCAAGGTCACCATCATGGATCTCGCGCCTGCCAAGGAATATCACCTCCGTGCGTTCATGAACGAGTATAACGGTGAGGTAATCTATTCTAAAGACGTGACATTCACCACAGGCGAAGGCTCCCTTGCCGAGCAGCTCGCCCATTACCGCGGACCTTCCTATCCCGACTACTACGTGGATCTCGCCGGCTGGGGCAACCGTTCGCAGTGGAACCTTGCCAACGTCCACGACCCCTCTGTGGTGAAAGCGGCCGACGGATATTACTACATGTATCAGACTGATGCTTCTTACGGCAACGCACATACAGCCGGAGGACACTTCCACGGTCGTCGCTCCAAAGATCTGATCAACTGGGAATATCTTGGTGGCACAATGCCATCGCTTCCTGAGTGGGTGGTGCCCAAGCTCAACGAGATTCGTGAAGGCATGGGCCTCGCAGCCGCTTATCCTGCAGAGGATGCTTTCGGCTACTGGGCTCCGAGCGTTGTGAAGGTGCGTGATGATCTCTACCGCATGTACTATTCTCTGGTAGTGCCCGGTTATATCGACGGCGACAATACCTGGGGTGAGCGTGCGTTCATCGGCCTCATGGAGACCTCCGACCCTGCCGACAACAGCAGCTGGGTTGACAAGGGCTACGTTATCACCAACGCTTCCGACAAAGGTCTCGACTTCCACGTATCGCCTACCGACTGGGGCAATTGCTACTATAAATTCAATGCCATCGACCCCTCCGTGATCATCACAGGAAGCGGCGAACATTGGATGATATATGGCTCATGGCATAGCGGCATCGCAGCCGTGAAGCTCAATCCTGAGACTGGAAAAGTGGCCGCAGAGCTGGGCAACCCCTGGGGAACGGCCGCCTACATAGCCGCCTACGGCAAACTGATCGCAACCCGCCAGATGGGCAACCGCTGGCAGGGATCGGAGGGTCCGGAAGTGGTGTATAAAGATGGCTACTACTATCTTTTCCTCGCTTACGACGGCCTCGACGTGCCTTACAATACCCGCGTGGCAAGATCAAAGAATATCGACGGCCCGTATCTCGATATGAACGGCACAAACATCTCCGAGAATGGAGGCGACGCGCTGCCAGTAGTGACTCATCCTTACCGTTTCGCCAATTCCAACGGCTGGGTAGGCTTTTCCCACTGCACGGTATTTGACGATGGCGAAGGCAACTGGTTCTACGCATCGCAGGCCCGTTTCCCGGCCGGTGTGAACGGCAATGACGCCAGCAACGCACTCATGCTCGGCCATGTGCGCTCCATCGTATGGACGTCTGACGGATGGCCCCTCGTGCTCCCCGAGCGTTATGGTGCAGTGCCTCAGCTCCCCATCGAAGAGGAGGAGCTGATCGGCACATGGGAGCTGATCGACCTCGCCTATTCTTACGCACAGATGAAGGAATCGGTGGCCATGACCCTTACAGCCGACCATAAGATCAACGGCGGAACTTGGGATGGCGCTGACTGGAGCTACGATGCGGCCGCAGGCACTCTAAAGGCCGGAAACGTCACTCTATATCTGAAGCGTGAATGTGACTGGGAGAACTCAGAACGCCGTGCAACCATCGTATTCGCCGGACTCGCAGGCACAACCTACTGGGGAAAGAAATCGATCTGACCTGAATAGACATCCCTGACATGAAAAGAATCGATATTACACTTATATTTTTAGCCATGTTCCTCTCCGGCATGGCTAAAAATATTTCTTGGAGCGCCGATAACGGCAACGGCACTTATACCAACCCCCTCACTTATGATGAGTTTTCCGATCCTGATGTGATCCGCGTTGGCGAAGACTATTATCTGGCCGGCACAACGATGCACACCGTCCCCGGTCTTGTGATCCTTCACTCCAAAGACCTCGTGAACTGGGAGAACGTATCATATTGCTTCGACCGTTTCGACTTCGACGACGATGCTTTCTCGCTGAAAAACGGCAAGGAGATATATGGACAAGGAATTTGGGCCCCCTGCATCAGGCATAACAACGGCAAGTTCTATCTCTACAGCAATGTCAACGGAAAAGGCCTGCAATGCTATACGAGCGAGAAAATCGAAGGCCCATGGCATCATATAAATATGAAAGGGGATATCTACGACCTCGGGGTGCTCTTCGATGACGACGGCAAGGTCTATGCCATTCACGGCTATGGCGAAGTGAAGTGCACCGAGCTGAAACCCGACATGAGCGGCCCGGTGGAGGGTACGGAACGTGTGATCATACCATCCGGAAGTGCGGTAGGAGAAGGTCACCACATGTATAAGATCAACGGAAAATATTACCTTATATCCACTGATTACAAACCGAACGGCCGCACCCTCTGCTCTCGCTCGGAGAGTATATGGGGTCCTTATGAGACATGCGTGATCACTGCCGACGAGACTTTCGGCTATCACCCGGCGCCGATGACTCAGATCAAAGGACGCATCATGCCTGACGGGCATCCCGTGAGCATCGAGCCGGCAGACCATGACAAGACAGCCGCCTCAAACATACATCAGGGTGGCATCGTCTCAACTCCCGACGGACAATGGTGGGCCCTCCTGATGATGGATTTCCATTCCATAGGACGCACAGTCACCCTCGCTCCCGTAACATGGAAAGACGGCTGGCCGATTCTCGGACTCGAAGGAAACCTCGGACGTGCCCCGCGCACATGGCTTAAGCCGAACACTGCCGCCCGCGACACGGAGCCTATCCATGCTCCCTATGAGCGCAGTGAGAATTTCGACGGCAAGACCCTGGGTCGCATCTGGCAATGGAACCATAATCCCGACGACCGCATGTGGAGCCTCAAGAACGGAAAGCTCCGCCTCAACACAATGCCGGCCGACCAGCTGATGTGGGCACGCAATTCACTCACACAGCGTGCCATCGGCCCGGTGTCTGTAACTACTGTGGAACTCGACACAAGACATATGAAAAACGGCGATGTATGCGGACTCGGCAACATCAACGTGCCTTGTTCATGGGCCGGAATCGTGAAGGAGAACGACAATCTGATCCTGCGCCGTTTCGAACAGGTGAGCAACGACACGATCGACCTCCCCGTGCAACTCACCGACGGCAAGATATGGCTGCGCTTCAACGGCGACTTCGACAACGACAAGGGACGCTACGCATATTCAACCGACGGCACCAACTTCTCCGACCTTGGCGAAGATATGATCCTGAGCTATCAGCTCATCACTTTCCAAGGCTCGCGAATGGCTCTCTTCGCTTTCAACAAGAATGGAAAGAACGGTGGCTACGCCGAGTTTGACAATTTCACGGTGGAGGAGCCTAATGCCGACCGCACAGGCTATATACCTTTCGGGAAATCGTTCAGGATAATCAACGTGGCAACCGGGCTTCCGATGCATGCCACGCCACACGGGCTCATGCACGACACCTCAAAGGATGCCGACACGGCTGAGACTCGCTTCAAGGTGATAGACCGCGGCAACGGTAAGGTCATTCTCCAGGCCGGCGACGGACGCTACGTATTCGTGTCGGGTCTCGGCTTGCCGGGCGATGTGCGCCTCACAAACGACATTGCAATGGCTGAGGAATTCATGTGGCAAGACTATCTTAACAAGGAATTCATGCTGATGTCGATGCGCAACCACCGCTACATCGGAAAGAGCCCCACTACGGGCAGCCCCTACTCGATGGACTATACCGGCTCCGACCCGGCACGCCGTAACGGCGCCGTGCTACGCTGGGAGGAGTGACGCGATGTAACGTCATACTATACCTGATTCAATGCCCATCTGAAAACTGCCGGCAGTTTTCAGATGGGCATTGAATTATTTTGCCAATTAAGGCTAATTCCATCTCATGGCAGCCTCATATACTATATTGACACTATTAAAGACATTTTCCTTGGGCATAAATCATACCTTTGCGTAACTTCAGTTTCTTGACAAATTATTCTTCTCTCTTGCCGGAAGCTCAATGGAAAGCATGCTGTCCGGCAAAGAGAGTTGATTCCATCAACCGAAACATCAGCATCATTCATGAAACAAAAGGAATCTAATAAGGAAAACGCAATAAGCAGACGTGAATTTCTGCGAAACCTCGGACTGGCAGGTGCGGGCCTTCTGGCCGCTACGAGCCCTTGGCTCTCCACTTTCTCTGAAGTCGGGAATACTAAGAAAGACCGGTGCCGCCTCGGAATTATAGGACCGGGCTCCAGAGGACAATTCCTGATGAGCTTCATAAGCCAGAATCCCAAAGCGGAGATCACGGCTCTCGCGGATGTCTACGAGCCCTCTCTAAACAGCGCCATGAAGATAGCGCCTAAAGCGAAGGTTTACCGTGACCATCGTGCCCTCCTCGAAGACAAAAACGTAGATGCTGTAATAGTCGCAACTCCATTACACACCCATTACGACATAGTGATGGATGCCTTCGATGCCGGAAAGCATGTGTATTGCGAGAAGACCATAGGCTACACTATGGAGCAATGTTTCAATATGTATAACCGGCATCGCGACACGGGACTGATATTCTTCTCAGGACAACAACGCCTGTTTGATCCACGATATATTCAGGCCATGAACCTGGTGCATAAAGGTGTGTTCGGTAAAGTGTCGGCTGTAGAGGCATTTTGGAACCGCAACGGCGACTGGCGACGCGAAGTGCCCTCGCCTGATCTCGAGAAGTTCATCAACTGGCGACTGTATAAGGAATCATCGCGCGGACTTATGTCGGAATTAGGATGCCATCAGCTGCAGGTAGGAACCTGGGCTCTTGGGAAACTCCCGGATAAGGTGATGGGGCATGGCGGCATAACTTTCTGGAAAGACGGGCGTGAAGTGCACGATAATATACACTGCATATACGGCTACGACTCAGGTGAAACAATCACCTACGGCTCAGTCATCTCTAACAAATTCTACGGACTTGAAGAGAAGATTATGGGTAATCTGGGAACTGTGGAACCCGAAAACGGAAAATATTTCTTTGAGGAGATCGCCCCGGCCCCGGCTTTCCTGCAGATGATCAACTCCTGGGAACACGCTCTCTTTGACGAGATTCCTTTCGCCGGCACAAGCTGGGCTCCCGAGACAGCCAACGCTAACAAAGGTAACTTTATACTTGGTGAACGCCCTAAAGGCGACGGCACATCTCTGCTTACAGAAGCTTTCGTGGAAGCCGTGATCACAGACAAACAGCCTGAGCGTATAGCCGAAGAGGGTTATTATGCAAGCCTCCTCTGCCTTTGGGGACACGAAGCCATAGAACGTGGCGAGATAATGCGTTTCCCGGAGGAATACAAAATTGATTATGCTCCCTACGGGACTAAGCGTCAATCAGTAATCTCTTGAAATTAAAAATTGTTTTCCATGAAAGACATAATCATCGACACTCGGCGACAGAAACGGGAGCTTTGGTATCTCGCAGGAGCATTCATCATCGCAAACCTATTGAATATCTGGGCTATACACCGTTTCAACGGCTCGATCAAGGAGATCTACACATCTTTCTTCTATGTGCTCATATTCACACTCTTCATTTATGCGTTGAGTGTGCTCGTGCGTATAGCCGCCTATGGTGTGCGCCGGATGGTCAGTCATAAAAAAGTCAACACTACAAACCAACTATAACTCATGATAAGCAGAAGGGATTTTCTTAAGACTATGGGGGCTTCGGCCGTCACGATGGCTCTCGGGGGCATCGGCAACACTATTGCCGCCGCAAATCCTGCCAAGGGGAAAAATACGGCCGCAAAAGATAAAGTGAAGATCGCTTATATCGGCATAGGCAACCGTGGAGAACAGAATATTGATGAGTTTGCACGCACCGGAATGGTGGAAGTCACAGCGCTGTGTGACATCGACATGGGTGCAAGTCACACTCAGAAAGTAATGAACATGTATCCCGGGGCCAGACGTTTCCGCGATTTCCGTGATATGTTCGACAAAGCCTCCGGCGATTTCGATGCTGTGTGCATATCCACCCCCGACCATATGCACTTTCCTATCGCCATGCTCGCCATGGCTAACGGCAAACACATCTATCTTGAGAAACCGATGTGCCGGACTTTCCTCGAAGGAGAACTCATGATGGAGATGGCACGCCGTCATCCGGAAATAGCCACTCAGGTAGGTAACCAAGGTCACTCAGAGGGCAACTATTTCCAGTTCAAGGCATGGAAGGATGCAGGCATCATCAAAGACGTGACCGCAATAACGGCTCATATGAACAACTCGCGTCGCTGGCATAACTACGACTCCAAAATCATACAGATGCCGGGTGGAGAGCCTATGCCGGCAGACATAGACTGGGATACATGGACCGGCCCCTGCGCATACCACGGCTTCTCCGACAAATATCATCAGGGCAACTGGCGCTGTTGGTATGACTACGGAATGGGTGCCCTCGGCGACTGGGGAGCCCACCTGCTCGACACAGCCCACGAATTTCTGGAATTAGGCTTGCCGTATGAGATAAGCATGGAGTATGCCAACGGTCATAACAGCTATTTCTTCCCTTATTCATCTACGATAAAATTCCGTTTCCCGGCACGTGCCGGTATGCCTCCTTGCGACGTGACCTGGTATGACGGCCTCGATAATCTCCCTCCGATTCCCTCCAACTACGGAGCGTCGGAGTATAATCCTGATGTCCCCTCCACCAATCAGGGCAACACACCCGTAAGCCAGCTTAATCCGGGCAAAATCATCTACGGTAGAGACCTCACTTTCAAAGGCAGCAGCCATGGCTCAACCCTCTCCATTCTCCCCTCTGCCAATGCCAACGACATAAAGAGCAGTCTGCCGGAAGTGCCTGAAAGCCCTTCAAACCATTATGTCAACTTCCTGCGTGCCTGTCTGGGTACGGAGAAAACCCGCTCCCCATTCGAGATAAACGGCGTCCTGAGCCAGGTGTTCTGTCTCGGCGTGATAGCACAGCGCCTCAACGACAAGCTCTATTTCGACGCCCGCACCAAGCAATTCACCAATAATGCCTTCGCTAACGCACTGCTCTCAGGCATGCCACCCCGCAAAGGCTGGGAAGACTTCTACAAGATGGTGTAATTCCTGCCAACACTCCTATTAACCTTATAAACAAATCCAAATTTAGACAAATTCACATATGAAAAAGACATTTGCCTTCATAGTCTCTCTGATCTGTGCTGCATCAGCGTGGGCACAGCCGGGCGTTCCGGCAAAAACGGGCAATACCCCTGACAACACACTCTCAAAAGAGGAAATCAAACAGGGCTGGAAACTTCTCTTCAACGGTAAGGACAGCAGCGGCTGGCGTGGGGCCAAACTCGACGGATTTCCTGAGAAGGGATGGGTGATTGAAGACGGCATTCTGAAAGTGTTGAGGGCCGACGGTGGGGAATCTACCAACGGTGGTGATATCGTCACTACCGACACCTACAAAGACTTCATCCTTTCCGTAGACTTCAAGATCACGGAAGGAGCCAACAGCGGCATCAAATATTTCGTTGACCCTACCCTCAACAAAGGAGAAGGATCGGCTATCGGCTGTGAATTTCAGATTCTCGACGATCTCCGCCATCCCGATGCCAAATTAGGGGTAAAGGGCAACAGAAAACTCGGGTCTCTTTATGACCTCATACCTGCTCCTGACGACAAACCGTTTGACATGAATAAATTCAACACAGCTGTTGTGATCGTCAAGGGCAACCATGTGGAGCACTGGCTCAATGGTGAAAAGCTCTTGGAATACGATCGCGACAACCAGATGTTCAATGCCTTGGTGGCATACAGCAAATACCGCGACTGGCCAAACTTCGGCAACTATAAGAAGGGCTACATCCTGCTGCAGGACCACGGCGATGAAGTCTGGTTTAAGAATGTGAAAATCAAGGAACTTTAAAGTTATTGGTGATGCCACATCTCTCCAGGGTCCTCCCTGACGGTGCCACAGTGATCTACGTATGGTTTCAGGCCATGCATACCCGGGTAGACATCCTTCTCAAGAGCAACCGCTTTGCTGAGAAGGATCTGCTTGGGATGGCCGACGGCATACAGACCATTGTCTCAGAGCTGGAGAAAGCGGGCAACCGTTTCGACCCGGAGAGCGAAATCTGGCATCTGAATCATTTTCCGGCAGGAGAAGAGATCGAGATAAGCGAAACATTATCTGAGATGCTCTCCATGTGTATACGCTACAACTCACTCACACAGGGCTTATTCGATATATCGGTCTCTTCCCCCTTATATGAACCGGGGTTTCTGAAAAACATCCATCTTAAAGAGGGAAGGAAATTCAGTCGCGACCGTGAGGATATCATTCTGGATCTCTCAGGATTCATAAAGGGATATGCTCTCGATCGGATCCGGACTTACCTGGAGAATAAAGGTATAACCGATGCACTCATAAATATGGGCAACAGTTCCATAATGGCATTTGGCAACGTCCCGGGACCGGTGAAAAACGGATGTCTCACCAC
>CAZUNU010000010.1:16356-20075 GCA_964622105.1 uncultured Sangeribacter sp.
CTCAGACCAACAAAAAGAAATCAAAACTATCAACTATACTCTGGGGAAATCTGCTTGCATTTTCGGCGGCTTTCTGCTGGGGTCTTAACGAACCGGCCAACAAAACCCTTATTCCCGACTGGATCTCAGCTTCCGGAGTGGCACTCTCACGCATATTCGGTGCCACCATTATCATTTGGCTCATATCATTGTTTGTAAAACGTGAGAAAATCCAACATTCCGACTGGAAACTGCTTTGGTGGGCAGGCCTGATGATGGTGGGCTTCGTCTATGTCTTCTCTCTGGCATTCAATACTGCCTCAGCCATCGACATCGCCATAATCCTTACGTTCCAACCCATGCTCGTGGTGCTCATAAACGCCATATTCAAGCATATGAAAGTGGGTAAGATCGAGATCTTAGGGTTGATAATTGCATTCGGAGGTGCTATAATGGTGATCCTCGCCGGCGGAAATCTTGACAGCGGACGCCTGATCGGTGACCTTTTCGCAGTGATCTGCGCCATCACCTACGCTTCTTATCTGGTGATAATCGAAGGCCCTTCAAAACGCTACGGCACAGTCAACCTTATGAAATGGATATTCCTCTTCACCTCCATAATCTCCCTGCCACTCATCTTCACCCTTTCCACCGACATGAAGATACTTACCCACACCGAATGGCTTCCTGTGGCGCTCCTGCTCTTCATAATCCTCTTCCCGACTGTGTACTGTTATATCGTCACTCCCCCCTCGATCAAGATGATAGGCAGCGGGCTTTTCTCCCTCTATCAGTATCTCGTGCCGGTGATCACGTGCATTGTGTCGATAATCTTCAAGATCGACTCCTTCCACTGGTATCAGCCCGTCTCACTCGCCATAATAATCGGAGGTGTGGTGCTCGCCAATTATGGCAAAGCCAAGGAAGATGCCAGGATTGCCGCCTCTAAATCAACTCCGGTTTCGTCAAAATAAACTTCTTAGTGACTTCTTATAAAAAAGCCGTCTCTTTTTGAAGACGGCTTTTTTATTTTCCGAGAAAAAAGACTAATTTTGCATCGGAAGACAACCCACTTCATTCATACTAACTCTACATATCATGAATAAAAAGAGAATAGCCGTTTTTGCCTCCGGAAACGGCTCGAACGCAGAAAACATCATCCGCTATTTCCAAAGCGGTGAGCATGGGGCCGAAGTGGTGCTCGTGGTCAGCAACCGTAAGGATGCGAAGGTGCTTGAAAGAGCCGAGAAGCTCGGGGTGCCGGCTATAGTGGTGCCTAAGCATGATTTCCGGGATGAGGAATTCATGACAGGACTATTGCGCGACAACGGGATAGATTTCATCGTGCTGGCCGGTTTCCTGCTCATGATTCCCGATTTCCTTATCAGCCTTTATCCGGAGAAAATCATCAACATCCATCCCTCGCTTCTGCCTAAATATGGAGGCAAGGGCATGTATGGTAGCCATGTGCACGAGGCCGTTGTGGCCGCCGGAGAGACCGAATCAGGCATCACGATACACATGGTGGATGAGAATTGCGACGGCGGACGCATCGTATTTCAGGCTAAGTGTCCCGTCACCTCTCAGGATACTCCCGACGATGTAGCCACCAAGGTACACGCTCTCGAATACGAGCACTTCCCACACGTAATTGAAGAAACTTTCGTCACCTCCACCCCCAACCCCTGAACCATAAACTATATCCCCTCACCCACAAACCCAAAATCACCAAAACCCTCCCCCATAAACCATAAACCCTTCCCCATAAACCATAAACTATAAACTATAAACCATCAACCTTAACCTACACACCATGGATCAGCTCTTGCCGTTCGCATTCATGTGCCTGACATCGTTCTTCACGCTTACAAATCCTTTGGGTACGATGCCGGTATTCTTATCGATGACCAAAGGTCTCGACGACTCCGAGCGCGGCCGAATTCTGCGCCGTGCTACAGTAATTTCATTTATAATACTCATACTCTTTACCATAGGCGGCCAGATACTCTTTACCCTCTTCGGTATTTCTGCCAACGGATTCCGTATCGCCGCCGGATTCATCATCCTCAAGATCGGCTACGACATGCTTCAGGCAAAATACTCCAACACGAAGCTGAGCGATGAGGAGATGAAAGTATATGCCGACGATATCTCAATCACCCCTCTCGCCATCCCAATGCTCTGTGGCCCCGGTGCCATCGCCAACGGCATCATGCTTATGGAGAATGCAAATGATCTGGCAATGAAGGTCACCTTGCTCATCAGCATCACCCTGATCTACATACTCTCTTACTTCATTCTCCGCTTCTCCACGAAGCTCGTGCCAATCATGGGAGAGACGGGCAACAACGTGATGATGCGCCTTATGGGTCTCATCCTTATGGTGATTGCAGTGGAATGCTTTATCGGCGGCCTGAAACCTGTGATGGTAGACATCATCAAGCTTGGCAACGGCCTCCTCTGAATGTAGACCTCAACCCACCACGTGTCTTTCTATCCGAAGCTGTCTATCTGTTAATCAGGTATCCTTCAGACCTATTTATCAAGATATTAGTGTAATTATTAATACTATACAATCATGAGACTATCCTCACTTTCAGCCCTCGCGCTTTGCGGATTATTGGCCGCATCCTGCGCAGGCAACAAAAACGCAAAAGACAGCGAAGCTTCTGTCTTCGTGCCGGTTGACTACACCCTTACGGTCACCAATCTCGAGAATCTCGACAGCGCCTATGCCTACCTCTACGACTATGACGCTCTCACCTCTTCGCGCAATCCCAACAGCGATGCTCTCATCGACAGTGCTCTTGTTATGGGCAATCAGGTGGTGTTCAACGTCAAAGGATCTTCTGCTCCCGTAGCTGTTTTGTATTACGGTTCTGAGCGACGTCTCATCTTCCCAGAGGCTGGAGAGAACACTTTCAACGTAGCCGATAACACCGCTTCCGGCAGCATGGGACAGAAGTATAAAGCATATACCGACTCTATCAACTCCGTATACGCCTCTATCGATGTCGAGAAAGCTCCCGAACGTGGCACACCGGAGTATCAGCAGTTTGTGGATTCCATCAGCAATCTTTCAGACAAGATCACCAACGACGCCATGACCGATAACATCGACAATGCATTCGGCTATTTCATCGTCACCAACGTGATCAGTAGCAACTCCGAAATAGTTGACTCTCTCGTCAACGTGGCTCCCTATCTCGCCGATTCAAAGCGTGTGAAGACAGCCCGGGAGGATAATGAGAAACTGAAAGCCACATCGGTAGGTCAGCCTTATACCGACTTCACAATCGAGAGCAATGGTAAGTCAGTGAAACTCAGTGACTATATCAAACCTGACCGTTACACTCTCGTTGACTTCTGGGCAAGCTGGTGTGGTCCTTGCAAGCGTGCCATCAAAGGCTTGAAAGAGAACTATGCCGACCTCAACGCTAAAGGTCTCGACATTGTTGGCGTTGCAGTATGGGAAGATCCCGCCGAGACAGAGAAATGGCTGAAGGATAATCCGCTTCCCTGGCAGATCATTCTCGATGCACAGAAAGTGCCCACCGACATCTATGCAGTGAAAGGCATCCCTACCCTCATCCTGATCGGCCCTGACGGCAAGATCCTTGCCCGCAGCCATAGCGACGAAGAGGTGCTCGAAGCCTTCAACGCTGCCATCGCTGCCCCCGCAGAGTAATAACCTGGAGGTAATTACCAACGTGGGAATAACCAACGAATTAATAACCAAC
>CAZUNU010000010.1:20175-34339 GCA_964622105.1 uncultured Sangeribacter sp.
GATTAAGAAGCATCGGCATACATAATCCTTCTCTTTTAACTTAATATAAATCCCCTCCGCATGTTACAAATATGTATATCCCGATGTTACATATATGTACGTACAAGTCAAAATTATTTTGCAGTAGAGAAAATTACTTATTGATTATCAATAAGTTACAACGTGCATAAAATTGAAAATTTTACACCTCCGCATAATGCTGTAAATCAATCAAATACACAAGCAGATGCAAAATTATTCTTTAAAACAAAAATATTTTGCAATTGAAAAAATCATCGGTTGATTATCAATTAGTTACGGAGGTGCATAATTTAAAAATTTTGCATCTCCGTAAATTGTTATCAATCAGCAATATACAAATGCGCTTGCAAAATTAATTTTCTTGAAACTGTTTTTTTATTGTAATTTTTTGTATATTAAGGAGATTACTTATAATTTTGCAAATTGAAAAGTAAATTTTAATTCATTTTTTGATTTGCTACAACTTTATTGATTTGAATGGACTATTGCCATTCGGATTCTTTCATAACCCGAGTCTTCAGGATTCCTCAAATCAACCTCTTTCGGCACAATCAGACTTGTTTTAACCAAATATCAATTTAACCAAATCAATTAATCAGTTTTAAGATGAAATCTTTAAAATTAACCGCCATCCTTGCGCTCGCAGCATTTTGCGCTCCGGTGGTAACTTCTTGTGGCAGCGATGACAACGACGCACCCGACTCTCCTAACAAATCAGAGGTTTCCGACATCGACGGTACTCGCGTCACAGGTGTAGGCGACTGCACAATCACCTACGACTCAAAAGGTCGTCCCACCGTATTCAATATCGAAGACGATGGAATCATGACAATCGACTATTCAAAGGGTACCTTCATTGGGGGCGATGAGATGGGCAAGATGAACATCAAATTCAATGGAAAGGGCTTCATCACAGAGCTTTCCAGCACCTGGAATTACAAATTCACTGAAGATGGCATCACTGTGCAGGCAAAAGGAAGCGGAACACTCACCTGTTCATATGAGAATGATGTACTCAAATCTATTAAAGCTACTGAGTCTTCGTCTTTTAAAGCAGGGCAGCAGAGCTATGAAACAAAAGGCACAAGCATTATGACGCTTACCTGGAGCAACAATAACCTTACTGCTATCAAATCTTCTGAAGACTACACTAAGAATGGTGAGAAAGAGCATCATGAGGCCCAAGCTAAGATTGAATACGGCACACAGACTAACAAATTCCGTCAGTTCCCTATGGCTATCGCTGATGAGTCTGAAGCCATCATTCCCTATTTCTATAGCGTTGGCTTAGTTGGCAACGGCCCTGCTAATCTGCCTGTGTCGATGGTAGTCGAGGATGAGGAAGGCCGTTATTCTTCATCCATCTCCTACGTTCTTAATCCCAACGGTTCCATAAAGAGCGAATCAACAAAGAGAGGATCATCAAAGCCAGAGACTTGGGATTACACTTATTCTGACATCACACGCTCTCTGATGCCTGCCGCCAACAAGCAGCTCACCCCCGAGATGATCAGAAATATCTTCCTTCCCCGTCACGCCAGAAAATAACCCACAGCTTCTCCGGCGCTCTCAAGTAGGGAACTCATGACGTAAGGTGTATGGGTAGTGATGAAGAACCGATTGCTCCCGGAAACTCTCCTACGCATGAATCAGATGACCTAAACGAATACCTGGCCCTATGGATATGGCAACGGGGAGATTATCCATGATTGGATAATCTCCCCGTTGGGTTTATTAGTGCCGGAAGTTATCCGGTTGTTTACTTTTTGAAAAGTACCGGCCGCTACCGAACGAAAAAATTTTTACTTCTTGAAGAGGCGTATGAACTCGCCGATCCAGAGAACGAAGGAAGTGGAGCCGATGATGATCAGCCAGTCGGTGATGCGGAGGGGAGTCACATTGAAGAACTGCCCGCCGAAGCTCACGATCAGAATCTGGCCACCAAGGATCACCAACGCTATCAGCACGAAGCCGCCGCAATTCTTGAAATGGAAGGCCGAACGACCTGTCTCAAACGCACGCGCATTAAACATGTTCCAGAACTGAAGGAACACAAAGAGCGTGAAGAACATCGAAAGCTCATACGGCGTAAGGTTGCCCTCGCCCTGTGTCTGCGGAATGAAAGAGAAGAGTTGTGTCATCGAGTCCACAGAATAATTCTCGAAGATATAGAGAATGCCTAACAGAATCAGGAAGAACAAGCCACCCACTCCTACAATCGACTGCCACATGGGCTTGTTGATGATGAAGGCCTCACGCGAACGCGGCTTCTCCTTCATCACGCTCTCCGACGGCGGAAGCGATGCAAGCGCCATGGCCGCAAAAGTATCCATGATAAGGTTTACCCAAAGCATCTGGGTGACAGTCAACGGTGATTCCGTACCCATGAAAGCGCCGGCAAGCACGATGAAACATGCTGCCACGTTCACAGTCATCTGGAAGAGGATGAAGCGCTGGATATTCTGGAAGAGCGAACGTCCCCACATCACAGCCCGGCCGATTGAAGAGAAAGAATTGTCTACGATAGTGATGTCGGAAGCCTCCTTCGCCACAGATGTACCGTCGCCCATCGAAAGACCCACATGAGCAGCCTTCAGAGCCGGGGCGTCGTTGGTGCCGTCGCCTGTCACAGCCACTACCTCGTTGTTGCCTTGAAGAGTCTCCACAAGACGCTTCTTATCCATCGGGCGAGCACGGGCGATAATCTTGAGGTCGCCCACGCGCTTCTTGAGTTCATCATCCGAAAGAGCCTCAAACTCAACACCGGTTATAATGTTGCGGTCAGTATCGACTGCGTCATTCCAGATGCCCACCTGGCGTCCGATCTCCTTGGCTGTGCCCGGAGTATCGCCGGTCACGATCTTCACCTTGATGCCTGCATCGGTCACCTCCTTGACAGCGGCGGGTACGTCTGCACGCACAGGGTCGGATATGGCCACGATTCCGAGGAACGTAAGGTTATCTGCCGCAACCTTGCCATCCTTTATGGTGACGTCGCCATCCTTAAGCTCCTGATAAGCAAAACCGAGAGTACGCATCGCCATGTTCTGATACTCAAGAAGCTGTGCGTCGATCTCCTTCCTGGTCACTCCGGCAGTGTCCTTACACATGCCGAACACAATCTCCGGTGCACCTTTAACGTAAAGGATATTCTTCCCGGTGGCCGACTTCACCACTGTGGCCATATACTTGCGCTCGGTCGTGAAGGGCAGTTCTTCAAGACGTCCTACCGATTCGCGTAGCTTTACATAATCGGCGCCACGCTCACGCAGCCAGAGAAGAAGCGCACCCTCTGTGGGGTTGCCGAGCACCTGAGGTTTATCGCCCGAGAGATCGAGCTGGGCCGTGGAGTTGACGGCTATGCCCTCGTAGAGCACCTCATCCGACGGATTGCCGAAGAAATTGGTCTTGTAGATCTGCATCTGGTTCTGGGTGAGCGTACCGGTCTTGTCGGTGCAGATCACGGTAGTGGCGCCCATTGTCTCGCAGGCATGCATCTTGCGCACAAGGTTGTTGGTCTTGAGCATACGGCGCATCGAGTAAGCCAAAGAGAGAGTCACAGCCATCGGCAAGCCCTCCGGCACAGCCACAACCACCAGCGTCACGGCTATCATGAGTGTCTGGAGCAGATAGGCTATGAACTCAACCCATTCGAAAGAGTTGCTCACGAAATACATGATGATTCTTCCCACGATGATCAGCCCGGCAAAAGCGTAAGAGATCTTGGTGATGAGATCGCCGAGGCCGTCAAGCTGCTCGTTGAGCGGAGTCTTCACGCTGTCGTCGATCTGAGCGGCCTCAAACACCTTGCCGTTCTCAGTCTTGTCGCCCACGGCAAACACCTTCATCACGCCGTGGCCCTCCATCACCTTCGTGCCACGCATGGCATGATTGGAGGGGAAGGTTGATTCCTTGTCAAACAGAGCCGGATCAGTGGTCTTATGGCAGATAGGCTCACCCGTGAGGGTTGACTCGTCTATATTGAGTGAAACGGCTTCCAAAAGCTCGCCGTCGGCCGGAACCTCCTCGCCTGTGTTGAGGATGACGATATCGCCAACCACCACGTCCTTTCTCGGCACCTGCACGGGGTTACCGTTGCGGATCACCTGCACGGCCTCATCGTCGTTCACCTGGTTGAGAAGCGCAAATTCCTTATCGGCTTTCAGCTCGAAAATGAACGCAAGACCCGTGGCAAGAAGAATGGCTATGAAAATGCCGAGAGGCTCGAAGAATACGCCGGCATCCTTTCCGAGACCCCAGTATTCATAGCAGGAGATGCCTATCGAAAGGGCACCGGCTATCAAGAGGATGATGATGAGAGGATCGCTGAATTTCTCCAGAAACTGTTTCCAGAGCGGATCCTTCTCGGGAGGAGTGAGTATATTCACTCCATACTTGCTGCGGCTTTCCGCCACCTGAGCGTCGGTCAAGCCCGTGAAATGCTGTTGTTCTGCCATTGATAGTGGTATAATTATTTGTATTTCAAGCTTATCTGAACCCTTCGCCGGATAAGGAATTTGTCTTGTTCGCACGTGGAATCCTGATCCGGCAGTTCAAATAGCAAAATTATACAAAAATTACGACATTTGGGCGAGAAGAACTATAAAATTTGGAAACTGTCTACATCTATCCAGCCCCCTGGGGTGCGGGTGGCGTAATTGAATATCGCGAATCGGCTGCCCATGAAGAAGCGGCGGTAGTCGTAGGTCATTTTAAACGGCTTGCCCAGCTCCTTCCAGTCTTTGCCATCCGTGGAATAGAAGAAGGTAGCCATATCCTGACCGGGGGTGAAATCGCCCTTGATCTTCAGCCATATGTCCTCTCCGGCCAAGGCCACGCGTCCGGTCTCGCGCACGTCTACACCCGTCACCTCATGCTGCTTACCCAGCTGCATCGATTCCTCAGTTACGGTGAGCCATTTCTTTCCCTCATCATCGCATACCACCGACAGCGCCCCCGTATCGCCGTTGAAAGCGGCAAACCCGGCCACATCGCCCGGCTTCATATTGGCTATATCCATTTTCACAGCCGCCTCTGATTTCGGACCCGTCATCCGCTGTGAAATCGTATTGGGAGCCATGAAAAGATTGGGCACCACACGCGGGGTAGTGAGGCGCAGATAACCCTCCCTGGCATCGAGCGACCATGCCGAGTCTACAGGGTTGTGATTCCACTGCCAAAGGATCGACTTCTTGCCTTCGCTGAAATCATCCGACTCTGCCACAGCGTTTTTATCCGAAACATATACCTTCTTCTCAAACTCTGCGGGCACGTGGCGGAGCGAATCGCCGAGCATGGGCCAGCCATCCTCCCAGCGGCAGGGATTAAGTGTAAGTATGCGCCCTACGGCATTGCGGTCTTGGAAAATCACGCCCCACCAGTTGCCATCCGGGTCATCTACCAGACATCCCTGACCCACTCCGTTGAATCCTTGCGGGTCAGATTCAAGCACCACCATCTTCTCATACGGTCCCTCCACATTGTCGGCCCTGTAGCATAGCTGACGGCGTCCTTTTCCGGCAGGCCAGGAGATCACGAAGGCATAATACTTTCCGTCATGCTTGATCACGCGGCTCCCTTCATGTATGCCCGTCTCGGTAGAATCCGGCATTATCACCACTTTGTCAAGGCCTCCGGGCTTCACTCCTGAGAGATCCGGATTCAGCTCGCGCACTTTGATCGGTCCGCCGTTATAGAAAACGTAGACCTTGCCGTCGTCGTCAAAGAGAAGCGATGAATCATGAAAATGATCCGTGCGCCCCAAAAGTTCCCATTTCCCGTCAGGGCGCTCGGCGCGGTATATGTAAGATTTGAAAGGCTGGTCGTTAGGCGAGAAAAGCGCATAGAATTTGCCGTCGTGATATTTCAGTGAGGTGGCCCATTGTCCACGTCCGTAGACGGTGCCCCCTTCAAGGTCGTAGGAGGGTGAATCCTCAAGACGGTCAAACACGTAGCCGATCGTCTCCCAGTTTACAAGATCCCTTGAATGCATCACAGGGGCGCCCGGCATGAGGTGCATAGTGGTGGTGACCATATAGAAATCGTCGCCTACCCGGATCACGTCCGGATCCGGAGCATCGGCCCACATCATCGGGTTATGTACTGTAGCTGTCTCAGGTGCATCTTTATCCGCCTTTGCCTGTGCCGCACATGCTCCCATAAGCACAAGCGACGCGGCGGCGAAGCTCAATATCAGTTTCCTTATTATCATAATGAGTCAGGTGAGTTTTGATGGATTTTTACGTAGGCAAAATTATATAAAACCTGACACAAGGGGATTCATACATGTAAAATCTACGTTTGCAGACGTAATATCCCCCGTAGAAAAGCTGATTTATCAGTATTAGGTTGTAACATCAGGATCAGGTCGCAACATCCGGACCCATACACGCCGGGTTGGTCAGTCAAGGCGCCGCTCACTGAAGAAACGGCGCGTGAAGAAGAAGAATAGAAACGTGCCTGCGCCCTGCACTATGGCTGCTCCCCAGAAAGCGGCCGCATAGGAGATGTATTCCAGAAGGAAACCGCCGGTGATGATGCCGAGCCCCATACCCACATCCCAGGCCGTGAGGATGGAGGAATTGGCTGTGCCTCGCTGTTCGTTGCGGGCAAGTTTTATAAACATGTTGAGGAAAGCCGGATACATATGGCCGTTGCCCAGACCGATCAGTGCGGCCGAGACGTAATAGGCCCACCCCTCCTCAATCAAGGCGAAAAGGAAGAATCCGGCCAGCGAGAGCACCACCCCCACCGCGGCGTTCTCCACGATTTTCCCCTTGGCAAGCGCCTTCGAGCCTTGTATGCGCGATAGGAATAGGCCGATCGAAAGGATCATGAAGAATATACCCGTGCCGTCGGTAATGCCAAGCACCTCCTTGCCGTAGATGGCTACATAGTTCGACATTATTCCCCAGCATAGACCGAAACAAACGATGTTGAGCGCGAGCAGCCAGGCACGCGTGAGGAAGAAGCGGTCAAGGCTGATGGGCTGTTTGCGGCGCACGGCCTCACGTTTGCGTGTCTTGATCGTGGAGACTGTGACGAAGCCGGTGAGGGCTGTCACGAGGGCTATCCAGAAGAGGAGTGTGAAGTTGTCGGTAGCCTGATATATCCAGATGCCTATCGAGGGTGCGAAAGCCATGGCGAGATTGTTGCTCAGTCCGTAGAAACCTATCCCCTCGTTTCGGCGCGACGAAGGCAGGGCGTCGATGGCCACCGTGGAATTGGCCACCGTCACTGCTCCGAAGGGAAAGCCATGGAGCGTGCGTACTATGGCAAACATCAGCAATGTGCCCGCACCTATATATCCGGTGAAGAGGATGAAGAAGCAGAAGAAGCATATGGCCAGCACGCGCTTGCGGTCGAATGTGTCGACAATAAACCCGCTGAAGGGGCGCACGATGAGAGCCGCCACCACATAGCCCGACAGCACAAGTCCCATCACATCCTTATCGGCCTTGAACTGGGCGTCGAGATAGATTGGAAGCAGAGGAGTGAGGATATAGAAAGAGAAGAAGAGCATGAAATTCCCCACCATTGCCTTGCAATAGTTGATGTTCCACAGTTTCTCCTTCGTAGTCTCCGTTGTACTCATAGGATATTTGACGTGATATTCTTATAGAAAACGTTTCCACCCGTCCAATTATTAGATTTCTTGTCGGGATTTATCGCGGTGCCGGAAATGGCAGGATTTATTGCGGTGCCGAGAAACCGGCGGAAATGAACTGCAGCACAGGGGCAAAACCCGTAATCCAATAATACCATCCATGGACGCCGCTACGCATCCTGTAGTCTAAGGCCACTTCTTTGGCTTTCATCGCCATGAAGAACTGGATGTTGCCCTCATATACGTAATCATTGTCGCCGCAGTCAGCATACCATCTCACGCTCTTCAGCCTCTCCACAGCGTCGGGTGTGGCATTCTCCACAAAGATGGAGGGGTTGTTGGCAGCGAGCGAATCGCCGTAATCCTTGTCAGATTGCGCGAGTTTGCTTCTCTCCGTATGCCCTAACATACCGCTGACGACACATGCCGAGCCATAGTATTGCGGATACTTCTGGCCATACGCTATCGCGGCCTCTCCGCCCATGGATACCCCGGCCACGGCACGATGCGCCTTATCCCCCAGAGTGCGGTAAGAGGAATCAATCAGGGGTATCAGTTCCTTGTGGAAGTAAGCTTCATAATCCCAACCGGGCACAGAGAAGAAACCCATATGTTTGCCAAGATGAAAGTCACCCTCGCCACTCCCGTCAGGAAGCACTATTATCATCGGTGTGATCATACCCGAGCGAACCGCATCATCCGCAATCTGAGGAAGCTGGCCCAGGCTAATCCATGTTTCATGCGTACCCCCTCCCGGATGAAAAAGGTAGACCACCGGGTAATGCCGTTGGCTCTCCTCATACCCTGCGGGCAGATAGATCGAGAATTCCTTGTTTGCACCTAAAATATCACTGTTCATGACGCAGTGTTCCACAGTGCCGTTATCCGGTCTGTTTCCAAACTTATGCTGCGCTTTCCGTCTTTCCAAAATCTTCACCATAACTGAATCACATTACTTCCGGCCCATCCATCCCCTACAGAATCGTATTGCTTCCTGTCTATCCCCCATAAACCTAACCACTACCCCTCACCAAATGTTTACCCCGTAGCCAAACTATGACGCCCCTTCCCAAAACTGCAAATATATGACTCCCTAACTCTCTGTTAACATTGATTGATACAAGTTTATGGATGAATGTGAACGTAGTGCCTAAAAATAATGGCTTGAACGTTAAAAAATTTAAAAATAATTTGCAAAGTATAAATAAAAGATATAATTTTGCTCATTACTACTAAAAGACGCCACATTTTTATTTATAATCAACCACATATGACTGCTATTACCATCAGTCTCATCCACAGCATTAGAATCTTGAAGGAGAGGGTACGATTTACCCCCCCCATGCAGTAATTGCTTAATATACAATTATTTACGTAGTAACCTATTTATCCTCGCGGCAATTCTGTCGGGAGCGTTTCTGTGTATCCCTACACGAGCCAAAGCGGAGCAATTTGCCTTAAAATCCAATCTTATTTACGATGCCACAGCTTCCGTAAATGTCGGAGTAGAAATCCGGACGGCTCCACGCTGGTCAGTAGATCTGTCAGGAAATCTCAACGCATGGGAGATCAAAGGTCACAAATGGAAGCACTGGCTCGTGCAGCCCGAAGTGCGTTATTGGTTCTGCGATGCTATAGTGGGTCACTTCGTCGGAGCACATATTCTTGGTGGCCAATATAATTTCGGCAATATTGATTTTGGCAACTTTAAATTTCTCGGTACAGACTTCGGAGAATTGAAACACACCCGTCACCAGGGCTGGTATGGCGGTATCGGGGTGGCATACGGTTATTCATGGGTGCTCGGGCGACACTGGAACCTCGAGGCAGAATTGGGTGTAGGCTGGGTCTACACCCGTTACGACGTCTACCCCTGTGCCGAGTGTGGCACCCGTCTGGCTCATAACCGAGTCCACAACTATGTAGGACCCACTAAGTTGGCTCTTAATCTTGTATACGTTTTCTAATACCTCAACATACATTTTCTAATACGAAGAGAAGCATTCATGAACAAGAGAATCTTATCCTTGCTTACTGCTTTTGTCTTTGCAGTATCGACATTTGCGTCTTCCGAAGACATCAACCGGGTGACGGGCCTTAAGGTTGACCGTTCTACCGATCGTCTTCTTGTGAACATGATCATTGATGGCGAGGGCTTGGGAAAAAAGAGCAACCGTGAGTCATGGCTCACCCCAGTACTGACTGACACCACATCTGATGGAACGGTCAATATCTTACGTCTTCCTTCTGTGATGGTAGGAGGAAGAAACCGCTACTATCAAGCCCTGCGTAACGGTGTGAAGGTGCCCATTTATCGTGGTGGAAAGATCAATTATGCCGCCAATGTAGCCTGGCAGCCTTGGATGGAGACGGCTCATATGTCGCTTGAGCGTCTTGAATGTGGCTGCTGCGGTCAAGACACCCTGATCACCGATACCCCTCTTACCGTCCTCGACTTTGTACCACGTAAATTTACCGCTCCTCTTCAATATATCGCACCTTTGCTCTCAGCTGATGATACTGTGAAACGCAGGGAGATATACGGCCGGGCATTTATTGACTTTCCGGTCAACCGCACAGAAATCTACCCCGACTATCGGTCGAATCCTCGGGAACTTGCCGTAATACGTGCCACAATTGACTCAGTGCGTCAGGATCCCGATATCACCGTCCGGAAAATCACACTGAAAGGCTATGCTTCCCCGGAGGGTCCGTATAACAATAATGTGCGACTTGCCAAAGGACGTACGGAAGCACTCAAGAACTATGTACAAGGACTCTACCACTTCCCGGAATCTGTGATAAGCACTTCTTTCGAACCGGAAGACTGGGAGGGACTGCGTGAGTTCATGCTCACAAGTGGACTTGAAAACCGCCAGGCTATCCTTGATTTGATCGACAGCAATCTTGCTCCCGATGCCAAAGATGCCGCATTGCGTCGCGATTTCCCGAAGCAATATGCATTCCTTCTCCAGGAGGTGTATCCGGCGCTGCGACATACCGACTATACGATCAATTACGTTATCCGCAACTACTCCGACCCGAAAGAGATTCTTCAACTTGTCTATACACGCCCACAGAATCTCAGTCTCAGTGAATTCTTCCTTGCCGCTCAGAACGTACCGACCGGAAGCCCGGAATACAACTACATTTTCGAGACAGCGGCACGCATGTATCCTGATGACGAGGTGGCTAATCTCAATGCTGCCAATGCAGCGATGCAGCAGGGGGCGTATGAGAATGCCGAGGCTTACCTCCGCAAAGCAGGCGACAGTGCTGATGTAATCTATGCCCGCGGAGTGTTGGCAGGTATGCGTGGCGATTATGAGCAGGCACGCACATTGCTTCAGCAGGCCGGCCGCCTGAAGGTAGCCAATGCTCCGGAGGCCATAAGCCAGCTTGATGAGATCATAAAGCATAATGCCCGTATATCCGGCAATTCCGGCGGAAATATCTCCGGCAACTCTGAAAAGGCGCCCAACTGATTTCATTTGCCATTACCGGTTGAAGCGTACACAATTTGAATCCATATACAATTAAACCTCAATATTTATTTATGAAGAAAACTTATCTTTATGGAGCGATGGCCGTAGGCCTTCTCTTCACCGCCTGTAAATCAGACGATCTCCCCACAGGCCCAGATAATCAGGTGTCAGATGTCGACAAGACTGTCTATGTAAACATGAACATACGTGGTGATGTGTCAGGTTATGAAACCCGTGCGGAGGGAGATCCGGTTTTTGATGCAGGTACTGGCGAAAGTAGGGTTAAGGATGCTTACTTTGTATTCTATGATGCCAATGGAAACTTGGTTGGTGAAATCGTCAAAGTAACACTGCCGGATCCTACAACTGTTACAGACGGAAATGGATCAGTTGAAAAGTATTATCAGTCAACTGTACCGGTAGCTGTGTACAAGGGAGAAAGTGATCCCACTCAAGTAGTTTGTTACATTAATCCGATTACCCCTGCCTCTCTTCAGAATCGACTTGATGTGATACAGACCAATACCCGAGACATCCTTTATACTGGAACGACAGATAAGCTTTTCGCTATGTCGAATTCTGTCTATTATCCTGATAATGATAATCCCGCAGGAGAACCACAAATAGCAGTTTCAGTAGAGAACAAGCTCTATAATACTCAAGCTGAAGCTCAAGCAGCCTTAGAGGCAAACAAAAACGTTGTTGACATTTATGTGGAACGTTATGCGTCAAAGTTAAAATTCACAAATACTAAAGCTGATGATTATGAAACCGCAACCTCAATGATAAATGATCCTGCAGAAATACCTGTTAAATTGTCATTTAATGCAAAAAAATGGGTAGTCAATGCTGCATGCACAGAGACCTACATTGTAAAGTCTTTCCGTAAGGAGGCAAGTGATAATAAGCCACTGGCAGATAACTACACTTTCGGTGAACTTAACTCTCGCATAAATGCTCTGTCAATTGGATCCAATAATGGCGAACCAACCTATAGCGACGAATTGAGTGCAGGAAATGCCTGGGTATGGAATACTCCCGCTTTTCATCGTTCATATTGGGCTATGTCTCCTGCCTATTTTACCTCAAAATATCCCGAAGTATCTTCTGATGTGACGGAAGAACTTGAAGGTAATCTGAATCAACATTACTATTCTTACAATGAACTGACTAAGGGGTCAACTCCTGCGGGATATGGTGCCGATGACTCTGATCCCCATTATTTCCATGAGACTACAGTAGGAGCTCGTGGCCTTAATTCTAAAAATCCGGCTGCCGCAGTGCCTTCAGTTATCTTAGTTGGTGACTATACCTTAAATCTTAACAACGTGGATCTTGATGAAGGTACTACATTCTTTACCTATCTTACCGGTTCTGCTGGCAAACCTCTTGTTTATTTCGAGGCTGCAGGCGATGAAGGTAAGTCTATTGTCAATGGTGGAGAGAGTATGTTACGCCGTTTTCTTGAACAAACTTCAATATTGTTTAAGCAAGTGGATGGAGGATATCTTCCCTATGATATAACTGATGAAGTGGATTTGAAGAAACTTGTAGCTGTACTTGAAGTGGAGGCTCCTTCAACTGAGGTTAAAGACGGGATGAAAATAGCTGAACGCTATCGTACACTGCAGTTCATAGAGGATGCAGATACAGATGGAATTTTTATCGCCACTGCAGATGGCTATCAAAGTATCGGAGATGCTGAAAATCAGATCAGTCTGACAGCGGCTAATCAGGCACTCATGCAACAAGTCGGATTCTGCAATAAATATGAAACCGGTTCAGCTTATTTCAATATTCCTGTAAAACATTATGGCTGGTATCGTGGAGGCAACTCTCAGAAGGATAATACCGCAATCGACTGGAATATTGTACGTATAGGCGACTTTGGCATGGTGCGTAATCATAGTTACGACTTATCTGTATCCGAAATTACAGGTCTCGCAACAGGTATAGGTGGACACGACAGTCCGATTGTACCCCCGTCAGATACAAAAGACTACTTTGTAGCTTATAGAGTGAATATCCTCAAATGGGCTGTAGTGCCTACGCAGACAGTTAAGCTCTAAGGCTTGCGAGAAGCCCATAGAGCTATCTGAAATATGGCTTAACTGGCTAACATATAAATCTCCATGTGGAGTAAAAAGCCGGAGGGAAGCTGTTCCCTCCGGCTCATAAAAAAACCACTGTCATGTTTTTAAAGAAATTAAGCAATATCCTCATCATATCTGCTGTCATGGCAGGTTGCGCAATGGCTGTGTCGGGCTGCTCGCTGATCAACGACGATCTCCCCGAGTGTACGGCCCTATTGCGTGTTCGCTTCATATATGACTACAACATTAAGTTTGCCGATGCTTTTCCGAAAGAGGTGAAGTCGGTGAACATATGGGCATTCGACACAAACGGAACCCTCGTATGGAGTGAATCAGCATCAGGAGAAGCACTTGCCGAGCCGGATTTCGCTCTTGACACTCCACTCGCAGAGGGCACTTACGACTTTGTCTCTTGGTGTGGTCTTAAAAATAATGATGACTTCAATCTGGCAACTTATACACCGTCGTCTAAAGAGGAGCTGGAGGTTAAGCTTAAGACTATCGAAGCAGAGGATAAGACTTTAAGCAGTTCCCATCTTCCGGGGCTGTATCACGGAATGGTATTGCATGAGACTTTTACCGTAGAGCCCAACAAAAATACTTTAAAGACAGTGACAATACCCTTGATGAAGGATACGAAAGACATACGTGTTCTTCTTCAGCGCTACGACGGCGGAGCCATTAATCCGGATGACTTTCAGGTGTCAATCACCATACCCGATGCATGGCTTGCATGGAACAACGACGTAATTTCTGACGGCCCTATGGTGACTTACACACCTTGGGGCGTGAGATACGGACAGATCACTACTCCCGACACCGTGGAAGACACTGAAACCACAACCACTATCTCAGCCATGTTGGCTGAGCTTTCCTCCAGCCGTCTCATGGTGGGTGCCAATGCCACTCTGACCGTACGACGCACCTCCGACAATAAGGATATAATCCGAGTGCCCATA
>CAZUNU010000011.1:0-33822 GCA_964622105.1 uncultured Sangeribacter sp.
TAATGAGTGTGTTGTACGATTATGTAACCTCTACTTCTAATTTTCGATTTGAAAAACAGAGAGAGCTTACTCTGCATTATTCTTCAGCCATTCGCTTCTTACCTTATCAGGAAGATGCGTTACTTTAAAATCAGAGAAGGTAGCTTTGAAGCCATTGCCATCGGGACATGCGGCAAACATACCAATCTTTACCGGATGGTTAGCCTCTATCCAGGCATTACGCATCATATGATACTCTTTATCGTCAAAAGAGTAGAAAATTTCAATAGCATCAAGGCGTCTCACAGCTTTAATCCAGATAAAATCTACCGGACGGTCAAGAGCGATAACGCTCCAATCAGAGGTCTTGTGAGTTACAACAGTACTAAGATTATATTTACCGTCTACGTATTCTATGCCTGTCTTGATGTAGTTCTCATGATCGAGGCGAATCATCATTCCAGCCTGATCGAACCTTACCTTATAGTCACCTGATATTTTTACCTTAGCTTCAAACTCACCTCCATATTCAGCATAATAGAAAGGAGCGTCGTCAACAGTGAAGCCATAGTGAGAAATTCTCCAATAGTCACTGTTGGGCGTAACATCCATTGTGAGTGTATTGCCACTGATTTTCCAGTTATCCGGTTCGTTAAACCAGTTCATCTTCTCGAGTGTCTGGCCATTCATTATCTGACACATCAAGAAAGCAAAGAATGCAGTAAAGAGTCTATTCTTCATTTTTCCATTACTTAGTATATACCTACTACGCTTGTTAATAAGCTTTGCAAAGTTACTAACTTATTACATACCCTGCAATGGTCATTAATAACCATTTTCAACCCTTATTACAGGAGGTAGTGGCCTCGGTCTGTTGCACCCACATCGGTGGTTAAACTAATTCTCCGACAAGTGAACGCAGCAGCCAGGCGCCCACTCCTTATTATGGTTACCAGTTTTTTATAATTCTATATGTACTGTTAATTATTCGTTTTATTCTTACTATAGGATTAAACAAAGAAACCCCACAATCTTCCTTAATAGCAGAAGATCATGGGGTACTAAAGACTTTATTTAACTAAAGACTTTATTTAAATGTAATTCGCAGCTAATTTTTCAATCGCCTTTTTATCGGGTTTCATTTTACCTGTCGCATCAGTGATCACATATTCCTTGATGGAATAAAACTCCGGATCCTGGGAAGCTTGCCAGTCGGTAGCATCCTCGGTCTCATCACCCTGGGCTGCTGCCTCATCTTCAATGGCCTCGACATTGTCGGCAATACCCTCAAGTTCATCACGACCGTTGATAGCCACAACATCCAACGTTGCCGGATTGATACGTAACTGAGGGTTTGCATCAAAATATTCCGGTGCATCTACGTATTGAGTCACTGCATGAGTGATAGCTGAAATAAGTTCTTCGCGTGTCATTTCATTCAATTTTTATAATTTTGTTTATCTTTAATTGTAAAACACGTAGAAGCCCTCATTAGTTTCAAATACAATATCATTGTGACCGATGCAAAGATTATACCTCCTAAGCCATGATTATTAATATGGGATCATTTATAAAGTAAGTCGCGAGAGATTCCTGATAACCTTCTTGCACCAAGCCGACTCTTCGGCATCATAAGTGTTGCGATAACGCTTCACCTCTTCCAAAAGCTTCGGAGTCAGTTTATATATACCCCATTTATCAGGAAGTTCCTTCTTTTTTAGCATTTTTTTAATCTCATATTCAGCTTTGTAACGGTCTGCTACCTCAATCTCTGCTATCGCACCCTTCGGATCGGCATCCCTGACGTGGCTATACTTGATCTTATAGGTGTCGCCTTGCTTGTAAACCTTAACAAATCCCTTTGCCGATTCCTCCACAAACTTAGCTCTCGCTCTGTCAATCTTTACAGTTAACATATCCACTATATCTTCGTCGAGCATACCCTCTCCCTCTGCATTCTTAAACTCTTCAAAAAGCAGATTAAAGCAGCGTAAAGTGGCTTCTGTATCCGCAGATGCGGAGTGAGCTTCATCTTCACTGAATTCCAGACCTAAAGCATTTGAACATACCAACAGTGAGGGTACAGAAAATGGATTCATCTCCTCCTTTATTCCCCGCAGATACCAATACATGTCCTTTACATCAATAACTCGTTTTGTCTCCATACCGATGATTCCGGAACGCGCCAGAACCCGCAGATCATTTCCAACTGCAAAGCCGGTCAAGGCAAAAGATGAATCAAGCAGTCTCTGAACCTCTTCCCTCCTTTTGGAAAATGGCAACTCGTTGGCCACCATCTCCGGAGTGATGTGATGTATATCAGTTCTCCATGACGTGATCTTTTCAGGCTTATAAAATTGATGGTAAATCTCTTTCCCGGTTAAATCAAACACTGAAAGCTCGAGTAGTTCCTCATTCTCTGTAAATTCAGCGTCCAGACAAATTATCTTCATAGTGTAACCAAGTTAATTATGATCTTTAAAGAAACTGCAAAAGTAAAAATAAATTTTGAACCGTATCTTATAAATAACTATTTTTGTAAATAATTTTCTAAATCTTCATTGAATGTTTATTCCTTCTTTAATTTAGAACAAGATATGGATCAAGATTCAACACCCAACTTCGAACAAACAAGTAATGAAAATATGCGTGCCATAAAGCATCAATTCATGGTTTACCGCAACGGCATAGTGGCAGAAGCCCTGAGGAACTCCGGAATGCCTTACCATGTCATTTTCGGCCTTCAGCTTCCGCAGTTGGCACAAATTGCCCGGTCATTAAATCAGGATAAGGTCATAGCTCAGCAGCTTTGGAATGACAAGAACGTGCGAGAATCACGCTTGCTTGCATGTTATCTTTTTCCAAAAGATTGTATCACGCTAAACGAAGCTGTGGAACTCGCACGTTCTGTTCAGACAACTGAAGAAGCCGACATCCTTTGTTTCCGGCTCCTTCGTTATCTACCATTTGCCGAAGCATTGGTTGATGTAATCAAGTCTACAAACGGTGAAGAAAATAAGTCTCTGATCTCTTATTGCGCTACAGCCCTTCGAAGAAATATCGACGCATTGAAATAAAAGATTTTGGGCCTTTCCAAAGGGCCAGTAAGCCCCGGACTTGCGCAAAGATACTCTCGTTATATCTGAGACAAATCACAGTTATTTCTTAAGTCGAAGCACAGTGAAGGAATAAGGTGAAAGCGGAACGTTGAAATGCGGAGAAGCTACGTTTATCCTTTCTGTCTTGAGAGAGGGCTTGTCATCTGCCGGATTTCCACTCATGACTGTCCCGATGGCTTGCATAGCCCCTTGGCTTTGCGGATAATATTTCGTAAGATCTACCTCCATCTCTGTTTCTACAGGCAAAAGATTCACCATTTTGACTATTACATCACCCGTGGTTTCATCTTCCACTATGGAAGCTCCGATTCTCACCTTGGCTTTCTCATCCAAAGTGTTTACGTGTAGATCCGAATTAAGATATTTTGATCCGGAGTTCTCGCCATAGAGCCTCATGGTGTGATAGTCGGTCGTTGGTCTTACTTCGGTATTATTAAAGTAGATCAGATCCGGTTTCCACTGGGTGTGATCATCCTTGGCAAGCAAAGGTGCGTAAGAACTCATGCTCACTACATCGCCGTTGCGTTCTACGGCTGTCAGATAGAGAGCCTCTGCCAATGCGGTTTCCATATTGGATGGCCTTCCCGGCAGATGTGCTGCCCATTCACCAAGATATACTTTCGTGCCATTCCGGTCATAGTTGTCGTAATAATCTTGGTTATAGATGAGCCATGCGGGATCAACATAGTAATGCTCGTCAACCATATCAACATTTTCCTCCTTCGCCAGACGCCATCCCTCGGCATAATCCGAACCTTCATAGAAAGGTCCAACTGTGCCTACAACCGTAATTTCAGGATGAGCTTTCTTTACAGCCGAGTTTATCTTCTTGAAGCGCTCCTCAAACACTTCTGTTATCATGTCTTCGTTGCCTATGCCGATATATTTTAGATTGAAGGGCTCCGGATGACCCGCCTCTGCTCTTTTTCGTCCCCATTCGGAAGTGGCCGGCCCATTGGCATACTCAATAAGATCGAGCACATCCTGAATATAGCTGTCTAATTCCTCCATCGGCAAACCTTCCTGCTGACCATACGTGGTGAGCGTATCATGGCTATAATGTGATGCTCTGCCGGAATTCTGACAAGGCACCGCCGCTGCCAGAACCGGCAATGGTTCAGCTCCGATATCCTCACAAAATTGAAAGTATTCGTGATAGCCGAGTCCGCGTGTCTGATGATACCCCCATAAATTGTAGAGAGGCTTTCTTTCTTCAAGTTTACCTATACTCCCTTTCCAGTCATACATGTTGTCAAGTCCGTTGCCATGTGCGACGCAACCGCCGGGGAAACGCACGAACCTCGGCTTCAAGGCTGCAAGTGATTCAGCCAAATCTTTTCGCAGGCCATTCTCCCTTCCATTAAATGTATTAACAGGGAAAAGACTGATCATATCCATGTCGAGCACGCCATTGTTTTTCGGAACAATCTGCAAATTTGCCTTTGCGCAATGTTCATTGGGTGTCAGCATCACCTCATAGTCTTGCCAGTCACGCGAAGACTTCAAGGTCAATTTAGCTGTGGCAAGTTTCTTACCGGTAGCCTCTGACACCAATGCCACCTCCATAGGCATTTTCTTATTGACCCTGGCCTTAAAACGCAGTCTGTAAGGCTCGTCTTTAGTCACGCTGATGCCATCATAACCAGAGTTGACAAAGGCATTTCCACCGTTATTCACAAGAGTAGCTATACCTCCCTTCACGTCAAGACGTGCATAATGAGGATTATTGGGATGTATTGGATCATCGGTTGCAATCGAGAAGTCGATTTTGTCACCGATGACGCTCCAGGCATATGAAGGTCCCCAGCCCTTTGTTCCACTCTCTGAGGGATCATATTCAAAATCACGATTCTGAATAAGTTCTCCATACAATCCTCCGTCTGCTGCATAGTTGATATCCTCAAAGAAGATGCCCATAAGCAAAGGGGAAATAGCTTTGCTTGTGCCATTTGCTGTTATCGAAGCTTTAAGAGGCTTAAGATTGGCAAAACGTTCCTTATCGCCATCGCAATGCTCTGAATACAATTGCCAAAGACGGTTACGTTCTGCCACGTATCTTTCAAGTCGTTCTATTGTAGCTCTATCGCTTCTCATCACGTTGCCGCTCAAGCGCTTGCCATCTACTTCTATCTCCGTTGGCTTGAAACCGACATTCGTGCGGAAAGTTAGCTTGGAAGTATCTGAAGGCAGATAATATTTCTGAGGTTTCCAATTGATGAGATCCTCGCTTTGAGCCAGACCTATCACCTCTCCTTTATCGTCGGCCCTGAAGAGTAGGGCCCAGCCTCCGTCGGAAGTCGGAAACAATTCGGGTTGCCACATCTTCTTATGCGAACCCCACGGACCGAAATCTGATTTCACAAAATCAAAACCATTACCAAGCAATCGCCACGGAGCGTCACCCTCTTTCACCGCGATCCTTAACCCACCCTCACCGTTTTCGGGAGAATAGAAAAAGAGATCGGTAGCTCCAGCGCATAAAGTGGAAAGACCCAAGAGCCCGGCCATTATACTTTTTTTCATAATTCAGGTAAGTTTTCAAAGTTTTTCATCTCGTATCACACCACAAATATAATCCATTTCCCTCATTCCCGCAACCACAAATACTAATTACTTACCGTAACCGATGGGATTATTCAAGACGGGGAGAGATGTGTCGGGGAGGTTAAGAAGCTTCTGAATGCCGTTTACGTCCATGGTCATCCGGGGTACTGTTGCGAGTCCGTTGCCCGCACAAAACAGATTTATATTCTCACAGGCTATACCAGCATCAATGAGTGACGCTGTCAATCCCGCTTTTGTAGTATCGGCCACAAGCACGATGGAGGCCGGGGCATCCATCACAAAATCCTGTTTGAAGTCAGCACCTGCTATTAGACTTCTATGATCACCTTTTACAACCTCAATAAGCATATTGTTTATGTAGTCATATCGGTAGACGCCGTTTCTATCAAACCAATAGGCATCTATTTCTTGGAAATTTCTGGCAGTGGGATTGGTACGCATGTTGTTTTCCGCACGATTTATACCGCATGCTGCCCATAGGAGATCAGCCACTGCCTGGGTATCTATCTCCTTTGAAGAATCAAAACTACGTATAGACCGTCGCTCGGAAAGCGCTTGGTTAACCGGTAACCCTCCTGTTTTATCCGGCACGGGCAGACTGATGGTCTGTGAATGGGCGCTCATGAACGCAGCGACAAGCAACAAAACAATACTTCCTCTTCTTATCATATTTCTCAAATAATTTATATCAACTTCATTTATAATTAAGTTACTTGGTTTGATGTGATGATCCTATCGCAAAGATAACAAGAATAATTAACCATTCCAAATCACAAGTCAAACAAAACTCAAGTAAAATTACCTATATAATAACAACGGTTCTCCAATTAATATAAGCTGAAGAAGTCAAGCTTGATCACATTACCGATAGTGTAATACTTTATCTTGCGCTAATATTTTAAAGATAGTTGCTAATACGACTATTCGATACCCTTTACATCGGTCGCGAAATGTTATCATATTGCTTTTGTTTTAGTTTGTCAATGAATGAAGGAATATAACGTAACTTTCAGATTTTATCATTAACTTTGTATTATCAAAAACGAAACTTCAATGACAACAGTCGAAAAGAAAGCATTTACCATAAAAGAACAGATCCAGCTTCTCAGCAAACGGGGTATGGAGTTTGACAATATCCCTAAAGCTGAGGAAATCTTGGGTGATGTTGGATATTATCGCTTTGGATTCTTCTCTTTCCCCTTTGAGAAAACTTATCCCCAAAAATCCAATCGAACTCATGAACTTGTTCCCGGAACTACATTCAAGCAGGTTCATGATCTCTACGTATTCGACTCTCAACTTCGCTTTCTATTGACTAAAGCTCTAACTCGCATAGAAATAAACATTCGTACTCGACTTACTTTAATGGGGTCTCTCCACTTCATTTCGGATCCTTGGTGGTTTTGTAACCCGACTTATGTCAAACGTGGATTTATTTCAAAATTCGACCGAGAGGTTTATTCAGCCGTAAAGAAAAATCCTGCAATTGAGGATCATCATAAAAAGCATGCGAAAGATAAGTATGCTCCTGCGTGGAAAACAATGGAGTTTATGACCCTTGGTAATATTGTATTTCTTTTTGAAGCCATAAAAGATGATGAGTTGAAAAAAGAGGTCGCGGAATTTTACGGATGCTCAATTAAGGTATTCTTAAACTATCTTGAAACTATCCGCCTTGTTAGAAACCGTTGTGCCCATGGAGGCTGTCTTTATAACCTCAATATCAAGAATGGTATAAATAAACGTCCAGCAAATGTAGACAATACTGACTCTCATAATATTAAAGGAGCAATAGAAGTGATACTATATTTTCTCGGCATCATTTCAAAACGTCACAGAGATGAGGTTATCAATGAGATTAGAACAGAACTTCTTAAACTTGATGCGAGTCCAAAAGCCCAAGTAGTTGTTAAATCCTGCGCCAATCTTGACACAAACTTTTAAAACTTTTTTCACCCAATATTTGTCTAAATCAAAGAGAATGCTTAACTTTGCACTGCAATTAAGCCGTGTCCATAAGAGCTAAGTCGTCCTATGTGCACGTTAAACTGGATTTTGAGACTCCCACGCGCGATTAGGGAGTCTCTTTTTTATTTATTGTTGATCCGATAAAACAGCCCAACGGATTAACACCAAGGGGCGCCTCCTGAATAGTGGCAGTCCGTATTTCTAATGCCCTCAAAAAGTTTTACCAGTTAATTAAAAAAGTAACATTGGCATGTCACGTTTGTGCTTCTCAATCGTATAAAATGCAGGAGACAATGATAAAAGATGTCTTTACATCATTTTTCCTTGAAAAAGAGGAGCAAGCTATGCCCAAGGGTTATGAGAGTACTCTACGATTGCTGTATTGATAGTCTCAGTGGCAAGCAAACCTCTTTATCAAACATATTTTGGAAATAAACCACATTTTTGGGAATAAACCAACGTTTTTAACTATACTTAAGTTACAAATAAACAAATATTTATGAATACTTATACGAAGCTGCTCTTAGGAGTGGCTATGCTTCCTACGTCCCTTTTCGCACAAGAAATCAGCGACACTGTCACAAATTCTTGGGAGAAGGAGCTTGAATTGAACGAGGTGGTAGTTGTAGCCAAACGGCCTGTAGTAAAACAACAGGAAGGCAAACTCATATATATCGTAAAAAACGACCCTTACGCCAAAGGTCTTGATGGTATATCTATACTCGATCGTATTCCCCGTGTGTCAGTAAACAACGGCACCATTAGTGTAGCTGGTAAAGGAACCGTTCGCTATATCATCGATGGAGTGTTGATGGAACTCGATGCATCAGCCATGTCTATGCGTTTGCAAAATTTAAGGGCAGAAGATATTGAGAAAATCGAGCTTCTGACCACTCCCCCTTCTCGATACGCTGTGGAACCTAACGCCGTATATATTTCCATCATAACACGTAACGAAACTCTCGGAACACGAGGCAGTGTATATGGCTCACTGAATCAAGGCGACAAACTGAGTGAATATTTCAGCGGTAACATCAGTCATACTACACGTAAGGTTGATTTATCGCTTGATGCAAATATCTCTAATTACCATGCTACTAACGATAATAGTATTGAATATTCGTTTACGGACGGAACCTCTCGCCTATCTTCCTCACACACTCTGTTAGATCTCTTTGATGCCGGATTCAATGCTATGTTCCGTTATAAATTCACGCCGCATATGAATTTAGGGGTTATTGCAAATTATAATTATGAGAATACTTCAAGCCACGGCACCAACTTCACCAAATTCACAGATTATGCCTCATCTTCTCATTCACTAACTAAATCTCGCCCTAACAATTCCCTGACTGTAACCGGCTTTTACGACTGGACTTTCGGAAACCAAGGAGAATCATTTCAGTTGACCTACAATTACTTTAACCGACATAGCCCCACATTATCCGCCATCATGACTTCATACAATGACGAAACGGAAGTTTCCGGTATTGATGAGAAGGGAAAAACAGATTACCGATTTCATAGTGGAAAAGCTGACTTCAAACTTCCCTACTCTTGGATGCAATTGGAAACCGGCTTGGCATATACTGACATATTCAATTCTTCCCACAACTATCTGAAGCATGTTAATGGAAATAATTCTTCTCCAGAAAGCGAATTGAATTTGTTTGACTATACAGAACGAATCGCCGCTGCATATCTCACAGCTTCCCGCGGTTTTGGGTCAGGCTTCTGGGGTAAGATTGGATTGAGATATGAATACACATGGAGTGAAGGCAAACAAAAAGCAATATCTGACGTTGACCGTGACAATTATGGTCATCTTTTCCCAACCGTAAATCTTTCATGGAATAAAAACGGCATTGGCTCTTTCAACATCTCTTATTCAATGGGAATGGGGCGTCCCAATCTTTGGGAACTTAATCCTTTCAAATACTATTCCACAACAGATGAATACGCTGCCGGTAACCCTGCTCTTAAACCAACCATCTATAATAATGCAGAAATCAATTACTACGGTCTTGGTGGTCTGTACGTGGTGTTGTACACATCTTTTGCTTCTGATGCGATCGGCTATGTCAGAAGATTTGATGCAGATGGAGTAATAAGCACTTTGCCATACAATTGTCTTTCAACAAACAAAACAGGACTTTATGCCAATTATAAGAGAAATTTATTTGAAAGATGGGAAATCAAAGCCGGTGGCGAGGTATTCCGCTCATACTCAAAAAGTGATATGCCTGATTTCAAGATCAACAACATGGAAAATTGGTCCGGGAAACTTGAACTATCTACCAATATTATGCTTAACCGTCAGAAAACGTTAATCTTTGGAGCGCAGTTTACCCATTTCTTCCCATGGCAACAGAATCTTATAAACTATGAGTCGTTCCAGCTGTTCAATCTTTCGCTCAGATATTCTTTACTCAACAATCGGCTCAATCTGCAACTTAAAGCAAACGACATCTTCGGTTGGAACAAAACCCGGTCGAAAGAGCATTATACGGACTATACTATCCGACAGGTATTCAACGCTCATACGGCGTATGTATTGTTAGGAGTAAGTTACCGTTTTGGCCGAGATAAAGTTAACGGAGTATATCGGCCCACCAAGGAAGACCAATCAGGCCGAACAAAATAACCGAATTAATACTAACTCCTACCACTAATATCGAGATTGTCATTGCATGTAGAATGTAAAAACGGGAGTTAGGAAGTGAGTACTCACTTCCTAACTCCCGGACTATATTTAGATTGGGTTTTATCAGTTGTTGAGAATCTCAATCTGCTGACGAACAGACTCCTCGTGGATGGCCTGAAGAACTGTTCTCATGAAATCTGCGCTCAAACCCATGTCGACTGCTGTAGCCACACGGCTCTTCATGAGGTCGTTGTAACGGCTTTCCTGCACAACAGGCATTGAGTGCTCCTTCTTGTAATGACCAATCTGGCGGGCAATCTCCATACGTTTTGCATAGAGTTCAAGCAGATCGGTATCAACCTTGTCGATCTGCTGACGAAGAGCCTGCAGGCTTTCAGTGGTGCGTTCTGCATTCCTGACTACGAGTGAACCAAGGACTATGCGGAGAATATCCGGAGTTAGCTGCTGATTCTTGTCGCTCCAAGCTTCATCAGGACTACAGTGACTCTCAATCATAAGTCCACTGAACTTCATGTCGAGTGCCTGCTGAGAAAGCGGGCCGATAAGTTCGCGTTTGCCACCCATATGGCTGGGGTCGACAATGATCGGCAACTCGGGAATACGACGATGAAGCTCAATAGGTATATGCCACTGCGGTGGATTACGATAGATACTCTTGCCGTAGAAGCTGAAGCCACGGTGAATGGCACCAAGCTTCCTTACTCCGGCATTATAAAGGCGCTCCAAAGCTCCGATCCAGAGCTCGAGATCTGGGTTTACAGGGTTCTTAACCAATACCGGTACATCTTTGCCGGAATCTTTGATAGCATCAGCAATCTCCTGCATGGCGAAAGGATTGGCAGATGTGCGGGCACCTATCCAAAGGATATCTACACCGGCCTCAAGAGCCTCCTCAACGTGGCGACGCATAGCCACCTCGGTTGCCACCAGCATACCTGTCTCCTCTTTTACTCTCTTAAGCCATTCAAGGCCCTCTTTGCCTACACCTTCAAAGCCACCCGGTTTGGTACGGGGTTTCCAGATTCCGGCTCTGAAGATCTTGACGCCACCCAATGCAAGCTGACGGGCTGTAGAGAGCACCTGCTCCTCTGTCTCAGCGCTGCAAGGGCCGGCCATAACTAATGGTGAGCCCGGTATACCCAGGCCCTCAACTATCGGTTGTAGTCCTTCCAATGTCATATTTTAGTGTAATTTAATGTTTCAGATTATTGATACGACGGAGCGCCTCTTCCAGTCTCTCTTCTGTAGCACAAAGAGAAAGTCTTACGTATCCCTCACCATTACTGCCGAAGATAAAGCCGGGCACGATGAACACTCTCGCCTCTTTCAGTATTTTGTCAGCAAAGACTGCGCTGTCTTGTTCTCCTTCAGGAAGCTTTCCCCAAAGGAAAAGACCGCGCTGGGCAGGGTCAAATTTGCAGTCCATAGCTTCCATTATCTTCTCAGCAACTTTTCTACGCGACCAATATACACTGTTTAGCTCAGTATACCAGCTGTCGTCTATATCGAGAGCTTTTATAGCCGCTTCCATTACAGGTTTGAACTGACCGGAATCGATATTGCTCTTCATTTTCCTTATCCAGCCGGTGAAATCGGGATTAGCAACTACCATACCCATTCGCCAACCGGCCATATTATGACTCTTGCTGAGCGAATTGAGCTCTATGGCTATCTCTTTAGCACCTTCTACCTGAAGCAAACTCTGGGGATTATCGTTGAGGATAAAGCTGTAAGGATTATCATGCACTATCACTATGCCATGTCGACGGCCGAAATCCACAAGCTTCCCAAACAATTCCTTGCCTGCGGTGGCACCTGTAGGCATGTTAGGATAATTCACCCACATCAATTTGATGCCTCCTTCTGAAGCAACCTTCTCAAGCTGGTCGAAATCAGGTTGCCAACCCTTGTCGGCGAGAAGATCATAATTGATAATCTCCGCACCGAGCATCTTGCTGACTCCGGAATAAGTGATGTAGCCGGGATTGGGTACAAGCACCTTATCTCCAGGGTTAACAAAGGCAAGACTCACGTGGAGCACACCCTCTTTCGAACCAATAAGAGGTAGCACTTCACTATCGGGATCAAGGTCTACGTTGTAATGACGTTTATACCACCTGCTCATTGCCTGACGAAGCTGAGGCAGACCAGATGCTATCTGATAGGAATGATTGCCATCTTTGCGTGCTGAATCACAAAGTGTCTCCACAACCTCCAGAGCCGGCATCCTGTCGGGGCCACCGACTCCTAAAGAAACCACGTCAAGGCCTTCGGCATTCATGCGTGCAACCTCACGCATCTTTCCGGCAAACCAATATTCCTTTATTTCATTAACCCTGTTGGAGGGTTGTATTTTGATTTCACTCATTGTTAAAATATGCTTTTTGGCTCGGCCATCGTGAAAGTCCTCGCCTGAATTGTTAGTTTATTCCTACTCTCTCCACGTATTCTCCAAGAATCCTGAATTCATTCGTGAGAGGCCTTATAGCTTCTATTGACTGACGATACCTCACATAAGAATCATAGGTCAGATCTACATAGAAGCGGTATTCCCATTCCCTGCCGATAATCGGCAAAGACTGAATCTTGGTGAGGTTGACGTCATAGAAAGAAAGAATCGTGAGAACTTTCGACAATGCACCGTGAGAGTGTGGCAAAGTGAAAACGATGCTCGCCTTGTTGAGCATCTCCTCCCGGGGCTTCATCTCGCTCGCCACCAAAGGATCAGCAAGAATCAGGAAACGGGTATAGTTCCTCTTGTTGGTCTCTATTCCCTTTTCAAGGATATTCAATCCATAAAGATTGGCTGCGAGCTCACCACATACGGCTGCATGGTGCTCAAGATTCTGAGATGCTATCTCCTCGGCACTACCTGCAGTATCAAACTTCTCAACCATTCTCATATTAGGGTGTCGGCGGAGATACTGCTCACATTGCATTAGAGCCATCGGATGCGAATTGACTTCAGTTATCGTGTCGATGGTTTCTCCTGGCAATGCGCATAAAACATGGCTTATTCTTACTGAATGTTCACCCACTATAGAGAGGTTGCTCTGGCGAAGCAGCTCATGATTTGCAAGCAGACTGCCTGCAATCGTATTTTCAATCGCCACTATTCCGATCATGGATGCGTCGGTTGAAAGGCTGTCAAACAGTGAGTGAAACGAATCACACGGCACTGTTTCAATTTCGCGTCCTTCGAAATATTGACGCGCGGCCGCATCGTGGAAACATCCGGCCACACCCTGAATAGCTACCTTTAGCTTCGGTTTTGCGTTATCTGTCATCACTGTCTTAATATCTCTTTTATTCTTTCTTCTGTAAGACCTCTTCTCAGAGCATAATCCGAGATTTGATCCTCACCAATTTCTCCTATCACAAAATAATCAGCTTCTTTCCGCCCTATATAGACTCCGCTTATAGTGGAAGATGGAATCATAGCTCCATTCTCTGTGAGGCTTACACCTATCTTATCTAACGGCTGAAGAGCAGCAAAATTATGATTAAGAAGCTGATCAGGAAGCATCGGATAACCCGTAGCTGGACGGATACCGTCATAATTTCCTTTAAGAAGATCCGTGATTGATTTCTCCTCTTTCTCGTATCCCCATAAATCGCGACGGGTCATAGCGTGAAGCCATTCTGAACCAGCCTCTGCAAGACGGTCTGAAAGAGTCTGAGCGAGAAGTCGGGTATAATCATCCTCTTTCTCAGTTAATCTAATCAGAGATTCACCGGCCGTGGCTGTAAATAAGCCGACATAATCATTCTCCTCCCTACTCTCAGATACGAAATCTGCCAGACTTCTGAAACCGCTTTCACTTTTCTGCTGACGCAGAAGCGGGATAATGACATCATCAGAAATAATGAGATTATCCTTATCATCAACATAGGCTTCATAGAAGGTCACACAACCTTTTCCATCAAAGCTTCGTGATTCCCCGGCTCTACCCAACAACTCGATAGCGTCGCGATAAAGCTTGAGAGCCTCAAGGCCTTTCTCCTGTTCTTCTGCAGGAAGTTGGGAAATCTGAGCTTTCCAACTTGATATGCAACCATCACACAAATCGTAAGGGAAATGCTCAAGATACTTACCTGTAAGCCTCCACGCATGGAAAAACATTTTCCAGTTGATCAAGGGCACAAGTTCAACGAGGGGTAAATCTACAATCACGGTTTCACCAATCGGGATTACCGGTTTTGGTGCTACTCCCGACAATTTGTTTTTCTTTCCTCTCTCCCGTGCTTCCGCTATGGGCACAACGGAAGACTTTGAAGCTGCATAATCCTGTGCGAGACGGATATATTCTTCCGAAGTTGCCTTGATAAAAGCTGAGGAATTCTCAGCATCAAGAAGTTTGCCGGCAACCAAAGGATTCTGCGATGCATCCGACACATGCACAACCACTCCATCATATACAGAGGCAATCTTCAATGCCGTGTGCAGTTTGGAAGTGGTGGCACCTCCTACAAGAATAGGAAGATTCTCACCCGCCTCTTTTAGAGCTTTGGCTACGTTTACCATCTCTGCAAGAGATGGTGTAATCAGTCCCGAGAGGCAGACAATATCGGGTCGTTCCCTTTTAACGGCATCAACGATAGTTTCCGGCGCCACCATCACGCCTAAATCTATCACCTCATAATTGTTGCAACCCAATACTATGGAACAGATGTTCTTGCCAATATCGTGAACGTCACCCTTAACGGTAGCGAATACTATCTTCCCTCGCTTCCCTTCCGACTTATCCTGCTGTGAAGCAAGCGAAGGGGCCAGAATGTCGACAGCGGCTTTCATTGTCCTCGCGCTTTTCACAACCTGTGGAAGAAACATCTTTCCTTCGCCAAACAGATCACCCACACGGTTCATGCCGTTCATCAAAGGTCCTTCGATAATATTGACGGCTGAAAAGCCTCCTTTCAAAGCTTCCTCTATATCGTCTGCCAACCATCTTGAATTGCCCTTTACCAAAGCTTCTTCAAGACGCACCGAAACACCTTTCGACAAATCTCTTCCTTCCGATGGTGCTCCGGAAGCCGGCTTCCCATTATCCTGCATTGCATATGCAGCGAGCTCTTCGGCAGCTTCAGGCCGTCGGGCGAGAACAACGTCTTCAATGAGTTCGAGCAATCTGGGCTCGATGTCTTCAAAAGTCACACTTGTGGCAGGGTTGAGGATTGCCATGTCAAGGCCGTTACGGATGGCATGATAAAGAAAGACGCTATGCATGGCCTCTCTCAGAGCATTTTTTCCGCGGAAAGCGAACGATAGATTGCTCACTCCTCCGCTGGTTCTCGCTCCGGGAAGATTTTTCTTTATCCAGCCAACGGCATCTATGAAGTCTATGCCGTAGCGGTTATGCTCTTCAATACCGGTGGCTACAGCCATGATGTTGACATCAAAAATTAAGTCCTGAGGATCGAAGCCACATTCCTTAGTGAGAAGATCGTATGCCCTACGGCATATATCTATCTTACGTTGATAGGTGTCGGCTTGACCTTGCTCATCAAAAGCCATGACTATCACGGCAGCTCCAAGTTCCTTTATTCTACGGGCATGATTTAGGAAGACATCCACACCCTCTTTAAGTGAAATGGAGTTGACAATGCTTTTCCCCTGTAGGTTTTTCAGAGCACTCTCTATTACATTCCAGTCTGATGAGTCAACCATAACAGGGACACGCGCCACTTCAGGATCAGAAGCGATATATCTTAGGAAATGTACCATCTCCTCCTTAGCGTCGAGCATGGCATCGTCCATATTGACGTCTATTATTACCGCTCCATCCTCTACTTGTTTCACAGCAATTTCCAGCGCCTCCTGATAATTTTTCTCCTTGATCAAACGGAGAAACTTTCTCGAACCTGCAACATTACACCGCTCTCCTACATTTACGAAATTATTTTCTGGTGTAATGACCACTTGTTCCAGACCGGATACTCTCAAAGCCGGAGGAATCTGTGGCAACTTCCGAGGCACGGCTTTGTGAGCCTCTTTAGCCAAGGCAGCTATGTGAGTAGGAGTGGTGCCGCAACATCCTCCGACGATATTTACCGCACCTGCCTCAAGAATCTGACGCATGTGGGCAGCAAACATTTCCGGTGTCTCATCATAGGCACCAAGCGCATTTGGCAAACCGGCGTTTGGGTGACAACTTACAAGTTTTGCGGTAGAATTACTTAACTCCTTTATATATGGAAGGATGTCAGCCGGACCAAAACTACAGTTGAGACCTATGCTTAATACATTATCGAAATCCTCTACTGATGTTATGAATGCCCTAAGAGTCTGGCCGGATAAAAGACGTCCTGCCTTGTCGGATACCGTTGCGGAAATAAGTATAGGAATGATTCGGCCCCTCTCTTTCATGACGTGATTGGCAGCCGCCAATCCGGCCTTCAGATTAAGAGTGTCAAACACTGTCTCAAAAAGGAGCATATCAACTCCCCCTTCTATCAATCCCTCAATCTGCTCGCAATATGCATCAAAGAGCTGATCGTAGGTTATATTGCGTAACGCCGGATCACTTACATCCGGGCTCATTGAAGCTGTGCGGTTAGTAGGACCTATAGAGCCGGCAACAAAAGCACGAGTAATACTATCGGTCCTCTGTGTCTCTTCCACGACCTCACGGGCCAGCGAAGCACCCTTGCGGTTGATCTCACGAATCAATCCCGGCTCATTTTGCAAGCCATAATCCGCCATGGAGACCGCATTGGCATTAAAAGTATTGGTGCTGATAATGTCAGCGCCGGCATCAAGATAAGATTTATGAATCTGCTTGATAGCTTCGGGCATGGTGATACAGAGAAGATCATTGCATCCGCTTAGCCGATAGCCATAATCCCTCCAACGGTCGCCTCTGTAATCTTCTTCCTCCAGATGCAACTGCTGTATCATAGTACCCATGGCTCCATCGAGCACAAGCACCCTTTTTTCAAGCAATTCTTTTAATTCCTTTATATCCACAACTTGATTTTACCTTTTAGAAAACACCTTTGGCTATTTCCACAACACTGTCGGAAGCACTCATCGTGTAGAAGTGTATACCCGGTGCTCCTTTCTCAAGCAATTCACGTGCCTGACGGATGCCCCAATCTATTCCTGCTTGCTTGACCTCAGCATCCGATTTACATTCCCTTATCCTTGCAGCCAATTCTTCCGGTATATCGGTTCGGAAGGTCTTTGGCAACATACTCAGATGATTCTTTTTGGTTATCGGCTTCAGACCGGGAAGGATAGGCACGGTGATGCCCTCCTTCCGGCATTTCTCCACAAAAGAGAAATACTTGTCATTGTCGAAGAAGAGCTGGGTTATGAAGTAGTCTGCACCATTCTCTACCTTACGCTTCATGTGATACAGATCTGATTCCATATTAGGAGCCTCCTCATGTTTCTCAGGATAACATGCCATGCCGTAAGAAAATGGCGTCTGTATGCCCTCTATCCTTACATCGTCAAGGCCTATTCCCTGATTGAAGAGATTAACCTGATTCTGCAGATCGCTCGCATAATCATTATAACTTGCTCCCGGTATCGGACTCTCCACTCCCTTCACGTCGCCTCTTAACACAAGAAGATTATTGATGCCAAGGAAATTCAGATCAAGAAGAGCATACTCAGTCTCCTCCTTGGAGAAGCCCTTGCAAATCAGATGTGGCACAGGAATCAAGCCATATCGGTTCTGTATGGCTGCAGCAATAGCCACTGTTCCAGGACGCTTTACTACACTGACCCTTCGGTGGGTGCCGTCAGGAAGGGGCTTATATATGTATTCACTATGATGTGAGGTGATATTGACAAACTTGGGATCAAACCGTTTGAGTTTGTCAATGATGTCAAATACCTTAAACACACTGTTCCCTTTAAGCGGAGGGAGTATCTCGAAAGAGAATAGAGGGTTATTGCTGTTTTCTATTATATCAATTATTCTCATCCTTCGGTTATCATTGATTCACTCCGGATAACTTTTTCTTTTCATCTCTGACGCTCTTTACAGCATCGCGGAAATTATCAAGTATCTTCTGCAATTCCATGCGTGGCAGGGCTACGTTGAGACGCATGAAGCCTACACCCTCTTTTCCAAACATTTCACCATCATTCAGGGCGACATGTGCTTTATTTAAAAAGAGATCATTCAGCTCCTTCTGATCAAGACCGAGGGCACGGCAATCAAGCCATACGAGATATGAGGCGTCCGGACGAATGGGAACAATCTCGGGTATCTCTTTACGGCAATATTCCTCAACGAGCTTGATATTGCCCATTACATAGTCAAGCATCTCCTTACGCCATACCGCACCCTTCCGATATGCTGAGATAGCACCGATGTGGGAGAATAAAGGAGCATCGCCAAATTCATTGGCAGAAAGCCAGTGATAAAACTTCTCCCTGATCTCTTTATTTGGAATCACAGAGAAAGAGGTAACAATGCCTGGTATGTTGAAAGTTTTCGTAGGAGCACCGAAAGTTATGCTGTTTTCCCGTGCGTCTTCACTTACTGTAGCGAAAGGCACGTGTCGGTTACCCCATAGGCCAAGATCAGCATGAATTTCATCTGACACTACGATAAGGTTCTTCTTCCTGCAGATCTCTGCAAACCGTTGCAATTCCTCTTTTGTCCACATTCGTCCGCCGGGGTTATGAGGATTGGAAAGCAGGATTACTCCTCCATCGATATCAAGATTTTCAAGGGCATCGTAATCCATATGGAGCCTTCCTTCCGCATCACTGATCAGAGGCACATTCACAACGTTGCGGCCGTTTTCTTCAGTTGTGATTCTGAAAGGATGATATACGGGAGGCATGATCACGACATTGTCTCCAGGCTTGGTGAACACGTTGATCACCATTCCGATACCTTTGACTATACCCGGTATATAGCTAAGCCATTCAGGTTGAATCTCCCATCCGTGAAGCGATTTCTGCCAGTCAATGATGGCCGGACGATAATCCGCCGGCTCAGCTGTGTAGCCAAGTATGGGATGTTCAAGACGGTGACGAAGATCCTCAAGGATAAAATCCGGAGTAGCAAAATCCATGTCCGCTACCCAGGCTGCCATGAGATCCGGGCGGCCATAACGTTCTTCAAGAAGGTCATACTTTATTGCACCGCTGCCACGACGGTCAATCACTTGGTCAAAATTATATTGTGCCATGATGTCCTTTATTTCATTTTACCTGTAGTTACTCCTGTAGACATTTGCTCACCTGCTTCTTCAGTCAGGTAAGGTCGGTAGAAAAGATTCTACAAAGTTAAGTATTTTTATTTAATTTATAGCGGATATTCGGAAAATGTATCATAATTATTACTAATTTTGTAGCCGGATCGCCTGGAATAGTTCTATACAGGTATAAAATATAATACTGATATCAAACTGGAGCCCTTCAGGGCTTTTTTCAATTCTGCAGATGAAAAATCAACCTTCTGAAAGAGCGGTTTTCGCTACTAAATTTGCCGCTGTTGCCACAACCGTAGGATCAGCCGTGGGTCTCGGCAATATCTGGCGTTTCCCTTACGAAGCAGGGGTGCACGGAGGCGGCGCATTCCTGATTTGTTACATGGCTTTTGTATTCCTGATCGGTGTGCCGGTGCTTTACGCTGAGTTTTTTATGGGACGCACCACAAGATCCAACGTATTCGGTGCTTACCGCAAACTGGCTCCCGGTGGCAAATGGCAATTGAGCGGGTATCTGGGCATTATTGCCTCATTACTTATTTTGAGCTTCTATTCCGTTGTGGCCGGATGGACAGTTGAATACTGTATAGCATCCGCAATGGGAAATCTTGACTTTACTGACTCTGAAATCGGCCATCGTCAGTTTCTTAATCTCACAACGGGTTGGCGCCCGGTTATCTGGACTGTGATATTCTTATTCTGTAATTTCTTTATTCTCATACGTGGTGTCACAAAAGGTATTGAGAAAGCGTGCAATGTCTTAATGCCCTTGCTATTTATACTGCTCGTGGCTTTCTGCATCAATTCTTTCACTCTTCCGGGTTTCGGAGAAGGTGTGAAATTCCTGTTCAACCCGGATTTCTCAAAAATCACCCCCGGGGTATTATTGGGAGCCATGGGACAGGCGTTTTTCTCTCTGAGTCTTGGACTTGGCTGCATGATGACCTATGCCTCCTATTTCTCGGATAAGACAAAATTAGGACGCACCGCAATTACGACGGCTGTGCTTGATTCTGTTGTAGCGATTCTCGCCGGTGTCATAATCTTTCCGGCAGTATTCTCTTTTGGATTATCTCCTGAAGCCGGACCAACATTGGTGTTTGAGGTTTTACCATATATTTTCACCCAGCTTCCAGGTGGAGCTGTTTGGTCTACCCTCTTCTTCCTTCTTCTATTTCTTGCTTCTCTCACTTCTACAGTATCGATGAGTGAGATAAGCATCACATTCTTTTGTGAAGAGAAAGGAATGTCGCGGAAGAAAGCTACGGTAGTAAACTTTGTAATAGCCCTTTGTGGGGGACTTCTTTGTGCCTTGAGTTTTGGAGTTCTTGACACTCTTACTATATTCGGATTGACTTTCTTCAATCTCTTTGATTACCTTTCATCAAATATTTGTCTTCCTATCGGAGGAATGATCTGTTCACTGTTTGTGGGATGGATGGTCAAGAAAAGGTTTGTCACCGAACAGTTCGGACAAGACCCTGCTCATCCCTCAGTAGGCGTGAGAATACTGTTATTCTTTTTCCGCTGGCTCTGCCCGGTGGCAATCTTCCTCATATTCCTCAATTCTATAGGCATAATTTGAAAAATTGTATAAGCAGAATTTGATAATTCCATACCATCATCTGAATTTGAAAACCTGAAATATATGGCTAAACAAGAATATATTGAAAAAAATCGTGAGTGGCTGAGAGAAAAATCTGCCGAAGAGGGGGTATTGCCTCTGGATAAAGGCATTTTTTATAAAGTGATAAAGAAAGGAGACGCATCAAAACCCTCACCAACGCGCAATAGTGTGATTATAGCCCATTACACGGGCAAGACCATAAATGGGAAGACGTTCGACAGCAGTCGCGGTGGAGTTGCACCGGCTTTCCGTCTGCGGGATCTGATTCCGGGTTGGATCATAGCTTTGCAGCAAATGCATCCCGGCGACAAATGGGAAATTTACATACCGGCTGAACAAGCATACGGCAAAATGAATCAACCGGGCATCCCCGGAGGATCCACGCTAATCTTCGAGATAGAGTTAATCGGAGTAGCTTGAAATCCGATATAACGTAAGTGTGACCAAAAAGAGAAGTTCAGATGTCTTTGATCAAAGACATCTGAACTTCTCTTTTTGTTTATGGCTAAGTTTATTTTGTCTCCTCGGTCACCGGTTTGGTATAACCATCTTTTGTTGCTCGCTCACTCATGCGTTTGATTCGCTTCTGAGTATCTGGATGCGAAGAAAACATCTTCTGTATGGTAGATGTTTTGGCACCACCCTCTGAACCGGAAAGCTTTTCAAATGCCATTGCCATGCCCCAAGGGTTAAGACCGTTAGCCACGAGGAAATCATAGCCGCACTCGTCAGCTTCCGTTTCTTGCTTCTGGGAATACTTGGCATTGAGAAGACTCTCGCTTATAGCACCGAGCTGTGAATCGGTAAGAGTAGCAATCTTGTTGCTTGCCGCTCCTGCAGCATCTTTCAAGGCTCCTGTAAGCAATTCCTGCTTCATGGCATTCTTTGAATGCCGTTTCAACACATGTCCGATTTCATGACCGATCACTCCCATGAGCTCGTCATCTGTCATAATGTCCATCAGCGAAGTGAAGACACGCACGCTTCCATCCGGACATGCAAATGCATTCACGTCGATCACATCATATACCTTGAAATTTAAAGGTATTCCATCCGCTTCCTTCACGTTTTCTGTCAACCGACGCAGACGCTTAACGTAATCGTTATCTTCAGGCAGAACAGGATTGTTCTTATCCATCCAATCAACTGATTGCTTCACGTAAGCGGCCATCTGCTCATCAGTAAGAGTGAGAGCCTGTGCTGTTTTGCTTACGGCCTTCACCGCTTTTCCGAGATTGAACTGAGCGGCTGTTTCAAAAGTGCCGAAACTCATGCCTCCGAACATAAGGAGAGCAATGAGAGGTCTGATAAACTGTTTCATAATCTTCTACTAAGTATTAGGTAATAATGCGTATGAAAATTAGTTTATTAATGTCTTATAATCTGAATTTATCATATTTTATCTTCCGACTTATCTGAACATGGATTCGAGACGCTGAGAATCCAAAAGACAATATACAGGATTACCGTTGGGAGTATAACGCGGATCCTGAAGAGAAAACAACTCTCCGACGAGATGTTCCATTTCATCAGCAGTCAGTTTTCGGCCTGATTGTATAGCCGAACCCCTTGCCATGATAAGTGCTAATCGAGATGAAACGTTTTCAAGCGGTTCTGACTCGTTGCCGTAATTCACTCCCCCGTCTCCGACTGAATCAAGAATCCTTAGAATGATATCTTTCACCTCAGAGGCCGGTAAGAGGGCCGGCACGGCAAGGATTTTCCAACGATCTTCCTCTTCATATTCCATCCTGAAGCCCAATTTCACCAGTTCCGGTTCTATCTCTATGAGCACACCCTGATGTTCGGGATCAAGCGTGATCTGCTCGGGAAACATCATCGTTCTGCTTACAGTCTCTCCCTTTCCGATTTTTTGCATGAATTCCTCATAAAGAATCTTTACATGCGCCCGGTGCTGATCTATTATCAGAAGACCTTCCCTGGATGAGGTGATGATATAACGCAAAGCATGTTGCACACATAATGATACCTGATCAGCACTCCCACCCTCGGGAAAGAGTGAAGATTCTGTATCACCGGAATTATTCTCCGGTAATCTCTCGACTAAATTATCAATCGGTATGCCTGCTTCCGGATTCAAGTGCTCATGACCACCATAGTTTTCTGTCTCCGTCAATCCGACCGATCCGGTAGCAAACGAAGAAGTGCTATCTTTTGAGCTTGTCCGGGTTCCGATTACAAAATCTGCATAAAGAGAATCCCAGTTCCGAGGAACCGTATCCTTCCGTTTGAAGTCGCTTGGCGTATAACCTGCTATCGACTCCCGGCGGTCTGAACGCTCCATGGCAAAGGGATTATAACCTTCCGGAATGTCAAGTGTAGGTCTTTCGGGATTCACACCCAAGGGCAATGGATCAACCGGAAGCACATCGCTGTTGAAATCAATAGATGGTACAGCCCCGAATTTTCCCAAGGCCGCCTTTATTGACGCCTGAAGAATTGGCCATATCTCCTGTTCATATTCAAATTTGATCTCACTCTTGGTTGGATGGATATTCACATCTATACTTCCGGGATCAACCTCAAACTTCAGGAAATAACACGGCTGGGTATCAGCCGCAATCAGCGGTTCGAAACATGTCATGATGGCCTTATGGAAATAAGGATGACGCATGTTTCTTCCATTTACAATAAAATACTGAAGAGGATTTCGTCTGCGGGCAAACTCCGGACGTGATATATAACCGTTGATCTTAATCAACGATGTCTCCACCTCTATCGGGATGAGATGCAAATCAAGGTTATTTTTCCAGATATCCGCGATACGCTGTTTGAATGTGCCGGCACGCAGATCAAGAACACGGCTGCCGGTATCGATGCTCATTCTTATATGGTTATTCACCAAAGCCAAGCGCTCGAATTCTCTCATTATGTTTGAAAGCTCCACATTATCGCTCTTCAGGAATTTCCTTCTCGCAGGCACATTGAAGAAAATATTCTTTACCATCATATTTGCCCCTGCATCGCAGACAACAGGCTCCTGCGTCTCGACATGAGAACCGTTGATGACAAGACGTGTGCCAACCGGACTTTCAGGGGTACGGGTCTTCAACTCTACCTGCGAAACTGCACATATCGATGGAAGTGCCTCTCCTCTGAATCCCATAGTGTGAAGAGAGAAAAGATCTCCTGCTTCACGGATTTTGGAAGTGGCGTGGCGTTCGAATGCCATACGAGCATCCGTCTCGCTCATGCCTTTACCGTTATCTACAACCTGAATCAGGGTTCTTCCTGCATCCTTGATGTAGATACGTATGTCTGTCGCGCCCGCATCAACCGCGTTCTCAACCAATTCCTTTACAACTGAAGCCGGTCGCTGGATCACTTCACCTGCCGCTATCTGATTAGCTACAGAATCCGGCAAAAGTTTTATGATATCACTCATGGCTTGTCGTTTGTACCGTTTTCACTCCCGGAGTTTCTGTCTTTTCATTACTTGAATTTTCAGAATTCTCCGAACTTTCTTCTTTCTTCTCCTTCTCTCCGGCTTCAACTTTCTCCACGCTCTCTCCGGATTCTTCTTTCACCTCTTTACTTACAGCCTCTTCAATCTTTTCGCCAAGTTTCATGATAGCCTCATCTTCCGAATTCAGCAATTCAGATTCCTGCTTGATGGCATTGAGATTTTCCGGGAAAGTTATTCCTGCGCTTGCCGGACGTGAAGCCGGGAAGGATTTCGGTTCCGGGAAATCTGAAGGAGCCGTGAGATAAGCATCCAATGCATCCGAAACCTCTCCTAAATTGTCGGCCCAATGCCAACGTCCCCCTATTCTCTCTCGCTCCGGACGCAGACTGCCCCACCATCTGAACTGGCGGAGATACTGCTGCGATTTCTTTACCATAAAGAGCGGAGTGACTTTACCGTTCACCTCCGGCCACATCTTGAGTCGGTCAATCTTGTTGTCTTTCATTTCCAACGTCAGATATGAGCTTTCTGCCGACACCATACGGTTGTAGGTGGAATCACTCTCCTGGGGAAGAAAAATTATCTCTACGTTGCCGGACACATCGAGGTCTTTCAATGTCTGATTAGCGAAGCGTGCAAGCAATTTCTTTCCTGCGAGCTGATTGTAGAAATCTTCGTCCACGAGTTCTGAAAGCATACCTGATTCCGGCAGGAGTGCCCAATCTGCAGTGGAGTCATTGAAATGGACATCGATACGGTTACCCGTGACTTGCCGTTCTCCACTCCAGACTACAGGTTTGCGGAACAGATAGAGCATAGAGTCTTTCTCCACAAAAATCATTGAGTCTGCCACACCTTGTATGTCTTGCTTGAAGAAACGTGCCCGATGATATGCTTGGGCAACATGGAACTCTTTCAACACAAGAGGAAGTGTATCAGAAGGTGCAGCTTCAGTAGATGCATTGCCGGTATGGGCTGTTTCGGAAGTTGCCGCTTCCGAGTACTCCTTTGGCATATCATTACCATTCTCTTCAGCTGAGCCAGGACGAGGAATGTTACGGGAATCCGGAAGACTGTCGACCCCATCTTCCTTCAGGCCTTGTTCAAGTTCATGCCGTGGATCAAGCGGCACAGGCACATGCAGTTTCTCTTCCTTCTTTAGAGGTTCTTGGGGTGCCTTTGCATTAAGACTGGCAAGAGCCGCTTTCAAAAGCGGAAACTCTCCGGAAAAGAAATCATTATCCAGGTTCACAATTCCATCGGAAGCCATGAGTATAGGTTTTCCGTTAAACTCAGGGAATCCGGATTTTGTGATACGACGTGTGCCTCTCACCATCTCTGAAGCTATGAAAGTCTTTATAGTGTCCGCCCGAAGGAACAGAGTATCGCCTTGCGAGTACTCCATGAGCAGAGGATAAATTGTGGCAAAAGCCTCCTTTGTCATGTCGTTATACTGACCATAACCTCCTATCAAGGTGGTCTTATGAGTAGTATCCGTCAGCACCATAGGCATGGGATGCTTCAGCGGACTGCGAAACATGTAGGCCCTGCTTATGCGGGTTATCTTATCGTAGATTATGGAGTCGCCTTCAAGGGTGGTGATATTGTTATTAGAGTCACGATGCACAATTGTCGAACGACTCAGAAGCTCCGCATTCCCGGCATCAGTGTTATACACTCCGCGTGTCGTGAAAATTGTATCGCTCTCACCCTGAATCTCCGTTTTGCTTTCAATACGGGCAATATGCGTATCAGTATTATAACGGAGGGTGTCGGTGAGCATGGTAAAACCGTCTTTATTATTTACCAACACAACATCATGGAAGAAATCAGCATTCTTGGTTCCCGGAGAGTATTCACCATAGAGAGAAGTAAGGGTATTCACCTTATCATCGATCGTACCCCATTTCTCATACCAGCCGAGTTCCATCGCAATGCTGTAGTCGAGACTGTCGGTAGTAAGCGTTACATCCCGGTTTATCAGTTTGACTTTGGCATTTGATGGACCATTCTTCAGACGGGCCATGCGTTCATTACCCTCATAATACAGTTTATCGGCATAGACAAATAGCGTGTCGCCCTGCTCCATCTTCACATGGCCGAAGGCATCAAGTGAATTCAGATCGGGATAATAATAAGCAGAGTCGCAATACATCCACATACCGGCCTGCCTGAACTTGACATTGCCTTTTACTATCTGCTTTTGCACAGTATCTAATTTTGAATCCTCCTTGAAAAGAGAATCGGCATACTCAAGAAATATTTTGTCTTGCTGATATCGGTTGGCACCCGGAATCTCCGGACGTATAGGTCTTGTAGGAGCAGGACGGGTGAACGTCTCCTCCTTTTTTTTCTCCTGCGCCTCGTTTTTCTTTATCTGCTGCGCATAAGCCTGCATACCTATATTCACAATAAAACCTGCCGTCACCATTCCTACGGCGACGGCAAGTCTTTTAGGGCGTCTATGAAGGTCGTGCCTCATATTACAGTATTTTCGAACGATATTTCGTCTCTGTTTCCTTATAATGATAAAAGTATTGAATCAATCTGCCGGACACCAGCATCCATTATTTGGATGAATCAACCCATTTGTATTTGAAATCGCAGTTGTTCCAACCGTCTTCGATCCTGACATAGGTATCCTTGATCTTTTTCTCTATCCAGTTATCAAGGAGCTGCTGCTTTTTATGATTCTCATACATACCCTTGATCAGATGGAAGTCATCGGAAAGATTTGCCCTGTGACCCTCAATTCTGTTAGTGAGTTTCACAATTACAGATATGTCTTTATTTCTCTTGGGATCTTTCATCACAAAAGCTTCGCTGATATCCCCGACCTTCATCTTTTCAATTCTACGGGCCATCTCCTGTGGAAGCTCCTGCATCTCGAAGCGGCTGCTGCCGGCATTGATGCTGTTCTGCGTCTGATTCATCATGATGCCTTTGTTGAGACGGGTGTCTTTATCTTGGGAGATGAATCTTGCGGCCTCATCGAAAGGAATTGAACCGGCCACTATCTCTTTTCTGATGGAGTCAAGTCGATTGGTGGCATCATCAAGATCCTTCTGACTCACTTTGGGTGTCAGTAGAATATGACGCACATTGACCTGGTCGCCTCGTTTCTCAATCAGCTGGATGATATGATAACCATATTCCGTCTCAACGATTCTTGAAACTTTCTTGGGATCGCTGAGATTAAAGGCTACATTCGAGAACTCAGGCACCCATTCGCCACGTCCGTGAAAGCCGAGCTCACCTCCTTGCATGGAACTGCCGTCTTCGCTATACATGATGGCCAATGTAGAGAAGTTGGATTCTCCTTTGTTGACGCGATCTGCATAATCTCTCAGACGTGCCTTTACATCCTCTATCTCCTGACGCGGAATATTTGGATTGAGAGTGATTATCTGAGCTTCTACTTTGAGAGGCACATAGGGCACACTGTCAGTAGGCAACGCGTCAAAGTATTTTCTCACCTCGCTTGGAGTGGCCTTGACGTCTTTGGTCAACTGACGCTGAACCTCGTTGATAATGGCCCCGTTTCGGGTCATCTCAAGGAAGCTTTCCCTAAGCTGGGGTATAGATTTACGGAAATATTCCTCAACTTTCTCTTTTGATCCAAGACCGGCTATAAAATAGTTTATACGTTGGTCTACACTTGCGTGGACCTGACTCTCCGGCACTTCAATAGTGTCTATCTTGGCTTGGTGAAGATATAGTTTTTCAATTGCAAGACGTTCGGGCAATACACAGTAAGGATCACCGGGTATGAGTTCCCCCTCCGAACGGAGTTGCTGATACATCTCCTCCACATCAGAACGGAAGATGGCTTCATCTCCAACAATCCAGGCAACCTCATCCACCACGTTCTTATTCGGACCGGCTGCGAATCCATAAATTCCAGTCATGGCCGCAAGGGCAAGAGCAGGAATAAACATTCTCTTATTTATCATCTCTCTGAGTCTTTTCTTCTTTTAATTTTCCTTTATCAAGCAGCCGGCCATTCACCGGGTCATAGTTGATTGCCTTGAGCTTCTCTTCAGAAATTGCACGTTTTACGAGTGCATTCACAAGATCTGTCTCATATTTCGAGATCTTTGCTTTTTCAAGCATTGCCGCTATTCGCGGTGCGGCAAATTCATAGGGCATCTCGGTGCCACTGGAGAGATAATCCGAAATATGAAGCAGGTAGACGGTACCTCCGCTCGTAGTTTCGAAATTTTTAGTTGATGCCACGAATGCATCCGGATCAAAGAACCGATATGGAATCTGTTCGGCTATGACCTGGAAATCCACCCAGCTATGATTAAAATAATCATATTTTATGGCCTCCGCAGCCCACTTTCGTTCAAGTTCATCAAGCGACTGATCGCTGGCAGTGAAGACACACTGTTTTATATCTTCCAGACCTCCTACTGATTCCGGAACTTTAAGCAAAATTCCTTTTATCAACGGACGCTCCGAAACCATATTGGATTTATTGGTCTCATAAAACTTGCGTATACTCTCTTCATCAGCCTTTTCGGCTGAATTGCTTTGCATCATCGAAAGATAAGACATTACGATAAGCCGATTTCTATAATCGTTTACCTTCTGCTCGATTTCATCCAGATCAGGCAATTTGCTACGGGCTACATCAGTGAGAACCATCCCTTCTATCCAGCTTGACACTATCCTCCGGAACATCGAGGCACTGTCTTCTGGCGATAATCCTACCGGGATACGCTTCACCACATCCTGAAACCTAAGAACCGAATCTCCGTGAACGAGCAATACGTCGCTTTCATCAGTCCGATCAGTGCCCTTTCCGCAGCCACCACCCAAACTTATGGTTAATGAGGTAGCGACAACTATAGCCCATTGGAACGATCTGCGGATCATTTCACTTTCTTAAGCTCCTTGTGGTTAATCTTTACGGGATATTTTGCCTTGAGTTCCTCAGCCCAACGAGCTTCAAGTTCATTCTGATAGTCTCCCGTGACGGCACCTTTGACATCGGCTGCCTCCTCAGGAGAGTTTAGAACTCTCGGACTATAGAGGAAGTAAACGCTATAGTTGTTAGTCGGTGTCACTGCAGGGCCTCCGAAAAGAATATTATCCACCATCGCGTTGGCACCCTTCTCAACGAGGACACGCTCAGCTGTGGCTTTGCCTTTGAATTCCTTCCTGATCTTCATCACTATGGAATCGGAAGGAAGAGTATCCATCCGTTCTTTGACCGCAGCGGCTACGGAATCATTCTGAGCCTGCACCAAAATACCCTTGACATGCGGCACTGCCCAGCTGTAGTTGTCTTTATGCGATGCGAAGAAATTGTCAAGACCGGCCTTATCCTTGGCGGCCTTATCCCACACTTTCTGCACGCTCACCTCATAGAGAAGACTACCGTCATGATACTCGTTCAGGAGATTGCGATAGTCTGAATTATTTGCATAAAGCCAGTCTTCCTCCTCTTTGTTGAGTTCATCTGAGAAGAATGAGTCCACTCCTTTCTCAATGGTTCTCACCGCTTCCTCCGGATCAGAAGTGCGGTATTTGGAGAATTTCGAGAGATAATCTTTCACAGGCACCTTTCTTGTACTTGTCTCAATAAGAGTCATATCTCCTTGGGGAGTTTCAAGAAATTTCGCGAAGAAAAGTGAATCTATACCTTGGGACGCTGCGGAAGTAATCAAAGCAACAGCATCCTGATTGATCCTTGCTTTATGTTTTGCGGCTAATCGTTCTGTATTATGGCGCTTTATCACTTCCCAACGTCCGTCTTGCGGAGAATTGAAACGTTTAAGCAACTCCGTACGTAATTCATCAGCCGAAGGGGCACCCTTATGGCCATCCTTTAAAATGATATGCCATCCAAATTGGGTCTCTATCGGCGAGCTGATCTCTCCATCAGCCAAAGCGAAGGCCGCGGTCTCAAATTCCGGCACCATTTCACCGGGACCAAACCAAGGCAGCTCGCCTCCCTTGACTGCACTTCCGCGGTCGTCAGATTCCTTTTTTGCTATTTCTGCAAAAAGTGAAGGATTGGCCTTTACTATATTATAAATGCTGTCAATTGCAGACTTGGCAGCCGCTCTTTCTTCGGGAGTGGCATTTTTCTGAGCCATCTTCATGATGTGGGAGGCATGCACCTTTCCTTTGGAAGGACGGCGAGAGCCTGTCTTGAGGAGATGATAACCCACAGGAGACTCAACAATTTCAGATACTTCACCTGAAGGCAGCCGGTAGGCGGCAACCTCAAACTCATAAGGATAACGGTTGGCGGTGATGAATCCGAGACTTCCGCCTCTTGAAGAGGAACCTCTGTCGGCAGAGTAGTTTTTTGCCATCTCTGCAAAATCTGCTCCGTTCAAGATCTCCTTGCGTATGCTGTCAAGACGATTTCTGAGCATTTGATTCTCCTTATCGGAGCGCGTCTTGGCAAGCATGATATGGCTTACCTCTACTTCTTCAGCCCCACGCCTGGCGGCTTCTTCAATAAGGTTGTTCAGGAATAAGGAATCGGTGAGATAGGGCTGTGCAAGCTCACGTTTGTATTGCGCCATCTCTTTACGGAAAGATGCCAAAGTGTCTATACCGGCTGCTTTCGCATCGGCTACCTTCAGTTTGTAGAGCTTGAACATCTCCACATATTCATCCAGCGGCTGAGGACTTAGCTGCTGCTGGCTGTTCTTATGATAGAGATATTCAAATTCCGATTTGAGGACATCCTCTCCGTTCACTGTCATAATCACCGGATCTTTGGCCAGCATTGCAAATGCAAATGCCGATGCTCCGGCTAAGACAAGGAATTTATTGTTCATCTGCTGTGAGAGATTAGTTTAATTTCATAGGAGTTGAGTTCACCCCTATATTTCTAAACGTAATGACGCTAAGAAAATTATCCTGAATTACAGAGTTCTCAATATCAATTTCCCATTTCCGAAAGAAATTTCACCCTCACAAGGCGTATCTCCTCCTCTGTGAATTCATCGCCGAGCTCCTGAATGGCCCCCTCAAGGTCATCTTCCTGGCTCTCTTTAAAGAAGTCGATAATATCGAGTTCATGGTCTTCATCCATGATTTCATTCAAGAAATAGTCGATGTTTATCTTGGTGCCGGCCTCTACGATGGCTTCAAGCTCATCTATAAGTTCATCAAACTCGAGGCCTTTGCTTTCTGCCAGCTCTTCAAGATCTATCTTGCGGTCGATGCTGTGAATGATCGATATCTTGAGCTTGCTCTTGTTTGCCACGGACCGCACCCTTATGTCTTCCGGGCGTTCGATCTCATTCTCCTCAACATGAAGCTTGATAAGATCTACGAAATCCTTTCCATATCGTTTGGCCTTTCCTGCACCAACGCCGGGAATATTGGCCAATTCATCGATAGTAATGGGATATGTTGTGGCCATGGCCTCAAGACTCGGGTCTTGGAAAATGACGTATGGGGGAAGATCGCTCTTCTTGGCTATCTTCTTTCGAAGATCCTTAAGCATGGAATACAATACAGGATCTGCAGCACACGAAGCTCCGCCCTTGAACTGAGGTTCCATATCCATCTCGGAAAAGTCGTTGTCTTCTACAATCTTGAACGAAACCGGCTTCTTAAGGAATTTCTTACCCTTGGGGGTAAGCCTTATGATGCCATAGTTCTCCACGTCTTTCTCGAGATAACCGCCTATTGTAGCTTGCCGGATTATTGTGCCGAGTGTTTTCTCATCGGTACCTTGCAGACATCCGAATTCCTCAATTTCATCGTGATGATAGGAACGGACCTCATCTGTGGCCCGGCCTGTCAATACATTAACCAGATAGTCAGGATTAAATTTCTCTTTAAGTGCGATTACCGTCTCTATGACGGCGCAAAGTTCATCTTGTGCTTCCACTTGTTTCTTTGGATTTATACAATTGTCGCAATTGCCGCAATTATCGGCGTCATATTGCTCACCGAAATAATGTAAGAGTATTTTTCTTCGACACACCGATGACTCGGCATAGTTGGCGGTCTCCACGAGTAGATGACGTCCTATCTCCTGCTCGGCAGCCGTCTTGCTTTGCATCAGTTTATCAAGTTTCTGTAAATCTTTATTTGTATAATAGGTTATACATCTCCCTTCTCCTCCATCTCGTCCGGCCCGACCGGTTTCCTGATAATATCCTTCCAGACTTTTTGGGATGTCATAGTGGATCACGTATCTCACATCGGGCTTGTCTATGCCCATGCCAAACGCAATCGTTGCCACTATTACATCTACTTTCTCCTGCAGGAATGCATCCTGATTATCGGAACGGGTGGCAGAATCCATTCCCGCATGATAAGGCAACGCTCTGATGTCATTGAGTCGCAGTGTCTCAGCGAGCTCCTCCACCCTCTTGCGGCTCAGACAATAGATAATCCCCGACTTTCCCTCATTGTTTTTTATGAAACGGATTATGTCGCGGTCTATTTCCTTGGTTTTAGGACGAACCTCATAGAAAAGATTCGCACGGTTGAAACTGCTCTTGAACACTTTGGCATCCAACATTCCCAGATTCTTCTGGATATCATGTTGCACTTTGGGCGTGGCCGTAGCAGTAAGGGCTATGAGAGGTCGACTACCCACTTCATTGATGATGGTGCGGATCCTCCGGTATTCCGGCCGGAAATCATGTCCCCATTCAGAGATACAGTGAGCCTCGTCTACAGCGTAGAAAGAGATGTTCATCTGGCGCATGAAAGCCATATTCTCCTCCTTGGTGAAGGATTCGGGCGCCACGTACAGAAGTTTTGTTCTTCCGGACTTCACGTCCTGCTTCACGCGATCAATCATGGCCTTATTTAGAGAGGAGTTCAGGAAATGAGCGATTCCGTCGTCTTCTCCATAATTACGCATTGCGTCAACCTGGTTCTTCATGAGGGCTATGAGAGGAGAAATCACAATTGCTGTACCCTCCGACATCAATGCCGGCAACTGATAGCATAGTGATTTACCTCCACCCGTGGGCATCAGCACAAACACATCGTTACCGTCAAGAAGACTGTTGATGATTTCTTGCTGGTTTCCCTTAAATTTATCAAAGCCGAAATTGTATTTCAATGCTTCATGAATAGCCTGGATATCTGCCATAGTTGAGAGGTTCAGAGATTATGGATTACAGACAGAGGCGCTTATCCCCTGGTTTATGAAGTATTGGCTAAATTATTAAGCAACTTCATTACAAAGTTAAAAAAATTTCTTGAATAAATAAATTTATCCATAAATAAATATATCCATAAATAAATATATCCGTAAATTAATATATCCGTAAATTAATATATCCGTAAATTAATATAT
>CAZUNU010000012.1:0-32026 GCA_964622105.1 uncultured Sangeribacter sp.
CATCCTCACAGGCTACGTCATCTTCACAGACAAAGCACGGATAGGCGGCCGAGATTTCCTCAAGTCTTCTGCGCATCTCGTCCACATCAGGAGGGACCAGCTCAAAAGTAGCAGTAGTATTCCTTACATACCACGCGTAGATATCGGCTATTGCCGCCGCATCCCTCTGCGGCTCCACCGGTCGGATCTTAAACATTTTTTAATCAGTATTTGAATGACACCTTATGACCTTCCGGAACATTGTCAAACGACACAAGGTAAGTGGATGACACTGAATCCCATTTCGAGGGATCAAACGTTTCTGCGCCGTCTACGGTCACGCTTTTCGGTTTCTTGGGCAGAAGCACCCTCGCTATGCCGTCTGTCTCAACAGGACTCTTAGCTATGAAAGAGTAACTTCCTTTACCCACTTCCTCATCGCTCTCGCGGAAAGAAGCTGCAATAACCTGTGGCCGTTTCCTGTCGGCAACCTTGTTTACATCCACAAGAAGTGTCTGACTTCCGGGAGCAACAGTCTTCTCCCCTACTACCGGCAACGATGGATCAAAGAGGTCGATGAACGTACCCGTCAAATTCAATGGCTTATCATCAACGCTTTCATCCATTACAGCCGCTATCACATATGGCCCACGGTGAAGTAGGAAATTGTTCTTATATTCAAGAGACTCATTACCCGACACAGACTTACGCTCACCTTTACTCAACTTAGCTGCACGCGAACCACGGCCTGACTTATAAGCCTCTGCCACTGCCTCAATGAAACGAGCATCGCCCCCTTCATTTACGATATGGTCTTTCGGATCATTGCGCATCACCTGCACCTCACCTTTTCCGACACTGTAGCTTCCTTCAGTTGCGTCAGCCGGCATTCCCATCAGGCCGAAAAGATGTTGCGACGGGGCCGTATAATTATTGTCGCCGGTCGACCACCATTCCCTCACGTTCTGGAAAGGATCCTTATCCGATCCTACATAAATGAGCCTACCACCCTTCTTCACCCAATCAGCGATATGGCTATGCGCCGCCGGATCAAGAGGCTTCATATTGGAATAAGTCATCACCAGCACATCCACATCTGCCAATGTCGCAGGCACCCCGAGGTTCTCGATGTGCACCGTCTTCACCGGTACTCCCCTCTTCACCAGCGGAAGCGCCATGCCATAGAAATTTGCAAGCTGGGGATCATCATAACCATCATGCTGTGGGAAACGCTGGAACATCAACGAGTTTCCCATGAGCACACCGATGCCGTCGCTCCCTTCAACCGTATTCTCCACCACCGGCATTTTGTTTAGAGCGTTGATCATCACCTGCATTTGAGTGGAATAGAAACGCGGTATGCGGGTTTTCTCATCACTTCCGGCTCCCACCTTATATAGTCCTTCATAGATTCGCTCGGGCCAGGGCATTACTTCATAGTGGCCCACTCCGGGATAAAGCAGCTGAGCGGTAAAGGTAGCCTGATAGTTGCGTTTATAGTCATCCCAGTCTTTCGCACGGTCTTCAATTGGATCGGTGAGGAAAAACATCTTGCGTCCTGTGGGAGCCGTCATTGATTCCATCGACCCGTATTCAAGGAAAGCCGTCTCAAACACACGTTCCTTGTATTTCCCATCATAGAAATTGGGTTCGCGGGAAGTGCCCGTCCACACCTGCGCGATATAGCCGTCTACACAAGGAAGCGTGGCGAGGCTCGCTTCCGGCGACACAATCTGCCACTGTGAATAATTCACCAGGGAATGAGTCGGCACATAGCATTTTATATCACGACCCAACGACTTCCCGTATTCCTTGGCATAGGTGAACACATCGTTCAGGGCACGGTAATAAAGATGATATTTCAATTTGTTGGATAGATAAGTAGCCTCCGGTGAGGAATGCTGAGGCTGCCAGTCAGTGCCGTAGTATTCCTTCCATTCCCTCTTGAAAGAATCGCTGTAGCCCGCACGGGCCCAGAATTCCGGTTCTTCAAGGAATATGGCGTCAATCCCGGCATCGATCACTCTCTTTATATGATTTTCTTTCATATAGGTCAGGAAATCGCGCGAGGGCACTATGTATGGCACCATATGGCCGTGCCATATCGTGTCGCCCCTCTCGGTCACCTGGCCATCGTCAAGATGATTCTTACCGTCCCATTTACCCGTGAAATAGTCCTGGTATCCTCCCCAGGCAATACCCGTCATGAAGTGCACGGTATATCCTTTGTCTTTCCAACTCTTCACCCTGTCCTCAAACTCATGAGAGCGTCCGTCGCGGTCGCTTGGATTGCCGCCTACGCCATACACCATCACGGCATCGGCGCGGTTATCGATTGTGGGGCTCCAGGCACGCGAGGTCTGGAAAGTGGTCTTTACATTGTCGTCGGCCGGCGGGAGCGCAGCCATGCTGCCTGAAAGCAATAATAACGGCAGCCCTACTGTTAGGTTCTTTTTCATCAGTAATATCACATTTATGTTCATAAAAAATAAAGTAATAGAAAAGCCGTAGAGGCTTCAATTGCCAAATTTAATAAAAATCTCCGAACGTGGCAATACAACGTGGCTTATTTAAAAAAAGTTTCATCTTCACATACGCCCTCAATTTTTAAAAGTATATTTATTGTTTATTTCATAATCAGATAATAAACACTTTGCATCATGCGTTATTTTTATTAAATTTGCATTGTGAGTCATGCTGGCGTCTTTACTTTCCGAAGTGTCGGCAGTGATTTCCCGATGATGTTTCCCTAACCGTGACGGAATAAACCATTTTTCCTGAAAATGGACTTGCATGATTCTTTTGCACGGATCTTACCCGCATTTGCTTGCATCCCTTCAAGAAACCATAATATAAATCAGAAGCAAAAAACCTCAAAAACATCAGCAGATATGAAAAAGATTTTCAGTATTATTCTGGCTCTCTGCTTTATCACTCCCACTTTTGCGCAGAACTACAGCAAGATGGAAGAAAAAGCACAGAAAAAGGAGCTTAAGGAGAAGATGAAGGAGTATAAGAAGAAAGGCTTTGAGATCATGGGCAGCCGCACAATGGAAGTGGCGCTCGTGAAGCACTATGCCAAACTCAATGAGTATGGCGATGATGGCTCAGTATTCTACGGAATATCCACACGCACAAAATCCAAGAATCTCGGCGAACAGATGGCTCTCAACAATGCCACCCTCAAATATGCACAAAAAGCAGGCAGCACAGTGAAAGGACGTGTTGTCAGCGATAATTTCGCAGATGCCGCTGACTCCGAAGGTGAGTTTGACAAATTCTATGCTGCCTATGAGCGTCTCATAGAGCAGAAGGTGAAAAATGCCCTTGAACCCAGCTACTCCATCATCAAGGATAACGGCGACGGTACATATGAGATACAGTCATTCTTCATCGTCAATGAGTCAAAGGCCCGTATCGCACGTGAGCAGGCCCTCGAAGGCGCTCTCAAAGACAGCCAGCTTGCCGGTAAATATGGCGACCAGATCCGTTCTTACATCAACGATCCTGTCACTGAATAAACCCATATTCCAAATTATTTACAATTGAGGATGCGGCACGATGGCGCCGCATCCTCATAACCGCTAACTTTACCCATTTTACCTTTGACAATATGGCAATTAATCTACGCGTACTTGCTTTTTCGCTCCTTATGGTACCTGCTTGCGCAATAGTGAACCCTATTTTTGCACAACAAGCAGAACAAACTCATACTCCACCTCAGAAGACTGATTATAGATTCAAGCAACAGGCTACACCTATAGAGCTTTCCACTTACAACACAGTGGTCTATCCCCTCTCGGAAAATGCAGCGGCTACCATGCGTGGCGACCGCCTTTATACCACCAAGAAATCTCTCAAAGGACTTCAGGTAAACCCTACAGGTATCAGCTTCGGTGTGATCGAGACCGACAAGAAAGGAAAGAACACCGCACTCTTCCTATCTACTCAGGAAGCCGGTAAAAAACTGGCAGACTTCGACACCAAGAAATATGGTCAGCCTTCAGCGATAACTTATACCGCCGACGGAAGAAAAGTATTGGTTGCCACCGATACAGGCCTTTATATCTTCGATCCACGCAAAATGGTATTCATCGACAAGATGGATCTTCCATTCACACCGACTCAGATACTGATGAGCGACAACGGATACTATCTCGTGGCTGTCAACGGCGACCGTGTGGCAGTCTATAACTTCGAGGAGAAGAAGGAACGCCGCAATTGGACATATGGCGTCGATGTCAACGACGTTGCTTTCAATCCGGGCTCAACAGAGCTGGGTGTGCTCACCTCTGACGGAGCACTCACCATCTACGACACCCGCACATTCAATATCAAGAACGATATCGAAGATCTCGGCGAGAGTCTTGCCTGCACATTCACCGGCGACGGCAAATATATAGCCGTTGCCACGTCTCCCTCTACAATAGAGATGGTAAACCTCGTGCGACCGTCTGACCGCAACACTATCCCGGTTGAGACAGCCATGATCCAGGACATAGCCTTCATCCACGACTCAGAGAATATTCCCATCCTCACTTACACCACTGCCGGGGCCATAGGTGCGAAACGCATGACCAATCTTGAGCCTCACTTCGCAAAACTCGTAAACGATGAAGTTGACCAGTTGATGACTGAATGGCAGAAGATGATGCCGGGCGAGTCTATGGAAGACTATCGTCTACGTGTCAACGATGAGACCCGCGCACGCCAGCGCCGATTATTCGAAGATTCTATCTCCACACGCCTTGCCGGCGATCTCCTTGCCGGGCAGACCATGACCCTCGGCAACTACGACCGCGCCAACCAGGTGCTCGCTCTTTCATTCTCGGAGATGCCCACCATATATCTCCCCGTGCCTGAGAGCGATGTCACCTCATTCCATGATGCAGGCGACCTCCTGCTCTCCGACGTGCAGTACGGCCTTTTGCCTGATGATACCTTCGAAATTATCTATGCTAAGGTCTTTAACAAAACTGACGGAAAGACCTACGAGTATAATAATCTCAACCGCGCCAGCATGGACTTCATGGGCAACGACGACAACGTCGTGTCGCTTGAGATTCTCCAACAGCAGCAGATGGAAGAGCTCCGTCTGCAGGAACTCCGTGAGAAAGTGGTGGAAGAGGCACGTCACAACGACGTGATTTCCAACCATACCAACATCACTGTCGATTCAAAGGTTGTGCCCGACTACAACGCCAACGGCGACAAGATAATGAACTACGAGGTGAACTTCACCTATCAGGTTGATCCCGATTTCTCAGCCACCGAAGACTTCCCTCCGGGCAAGTACACCATTCAGGAGTCTGGCGCCGCAAGCTCCATGCTGAAGATCGTACAGGAAGCTTTCGAGGGTGATTTCGCTCAGTATCTTAAAGATGGCAAGAAACTAAAAGTGACAATATCAGGCACAGCCGATGCATCACCGATCATCCGGACAATCCCCTACACTGGTGTCTACGGAGACTTTGTCGACGAGCCTATCTATGAGAACGGCGACCTTACAGCCATCACCGTCACCAAAGCTGACGGCATCAAGGAAAACCGCCAGCTGGCTTTCCTACGTGCCGAAGGAGTGAAAAACTTCCTCGAGGAGAACGTTGCCAATATCGGGAAAATGGATACCGACTATACTTTCAAGGTTGACGTTTCTGAAGGTAAAGGCAGCGAATTCCGTAGGATCACAGCCTCGTTCGTATTCGTAGACGTATTCTGAATCCATATCAGTCTACGTAATTCACAGATTCATAACTATGACCATACATAAGAAATCAATTTTCCCTCTTGGAGGCGGCCTTAAAGTTTACAGGGCCGCCGCCATTTCTCTATCGCTTCTGGCAGCCGGAGCAATTTCAATCCCTGTTGCAGCCCAGGAGATCGTGGTGCAGGAAACCACGGTTCAGGATGCCCCGTCGGTTGATAAGGCCGTGGAGCTCTACAAAAGCATACGCACCAAGCAAATGGATGGTGCTCCGGAAGATGAGGTTTATAATACTGTTTATGATGCGTATCTTGAGGCCTCAGCCGCCTTGGGTGCCGATGGTCTTGCTGAAGAGCAGGCCGATCAGCTGCGTGGCATCCTTCTTGACCTGAACACAAGTCTCGCCCGCGCTGCAGTGCACTACTCATCGCAAGGCGACAGCGCCAATATGACACGCTTCGCAAAGGCATACGTCGACACTCAGCTCATGCCCCAGATGGCCACAGCCGAATTCAAGCGTGACCCGGAGCTATATCCTGCCATGGTCTACGTGGCTGCCTCTGGCTCCTATAATGCCGGAAAGATTGATGATGCCATCCGCTATTTCGAGACATATCTTGAATCAGGCGACCAGAAAAACCGTGAGAATGTGGCTCTCTTCTATGGGCAGAGTCTGCTGCAGACCAAACAGCCTACGCGTGGACTTGACACTATAGTGGCCGCCACCAACGAATACCCATCCAATTTCCAGCTGCTCACGATAGCCATGCAGCTCTGTCTCGATGCCGGAAGGCGTGATCTTACCGGTCCGCTTGTAGCGCGCGCCCTTACGTTCAAGCCAAACGATGAGAAATTTCTCAATCTCCAGGCTCAGGTGTATGAAGACAACCGTGAATATCGTCCGGCTCTCGACATCTACATGCAGCTTGACGAGATGAAACCCAACAGCCTCTCGATCAACGAATCTATAGCACGCTGCTACTATAATCTCGGCACATACCACTACAACGAGAGCATTACGGCCACCAACGATAAAGACTCGGCGAAGAGCCGGCGACAGAGCAACGCTTATTTCTCCAGTGCCGCTGAGAAATATGAGGAACTTGCGGAGAACGATCCAAACAACACCAAGTATCTCAAGGCCATGGCCTCCTCTTATGCCGTGCTTGGCAACAAATCAAAGGTAGACGCCGCCAATACGCGACTCTCCGCTTTAGGCGCGTCAGTAGTGGCAATGAACGATATGCCCGTCATTATGGGTGATCCGAAGTCTCAGCAAGGTGCTGCCCAAAGCCGCAACATACCCTCTTATCAGGATTTCGCTCAGGCCTTCGTGACTGAAGAGATCACGAAATGGGCCCAAAGAGGGGAGTTTGAGAAAGTTGAAGACTATACGAAGCGTCTCGCTCCCGAAAACATCCGTCGCGAGCAGAAACGCCTCAGCGCAATCACCGAGGAGAAATATCTTAAGCAATATGCAGGCCACCTTATGCTCTCAGAGCTCAAGCTCCAGCCTTATGATGTTGAGAACGAGACATATGCCATCACTTCTGATTTTGGCCCGGTCTATATTAAGGTGCCTTTGAAAAACAAGGAGGCTGAGATGTTCAAGAACTCATGGGAGAAAGTGCAGATCCGCAACGCCAAGTTCTTTATAAACGACGACAATATTGCAATCTCCACAATCACTTTCCACAGCCCCAACGGCAAGGATTACACCTACAATGCCAATGCAGCCCTCGCATACGAGCCCCCGGTTGTGGAGGTAGATCTCCAGAAACTCATGGCCGTAAACCAGACTCCCAGAAATCAGGGCAACTTCGGCTCCAAGACGGCCGGACGTGCCACAAAGATCACCGTGGAGAGCGATGTGGATAAGAATATTCCTGCCAACAAGCAGACCAACACAGCAACCTTAGCACTCATCATTGCCAACGAGAACTATGGTAAGGTATCGCCGGTGACCTCTGCCGAACATGACGGCGAAGTGTTTGCACGATACTGCCGTGAGACTCTCGGCATTCCCGATAACCAGGTGCTGGTGTTCAAGGATGCCACCTATGGCAACACCCTCTCGGCCATAAGTCAGCTCAAGAACTCAGTGAAGGCTCTCGGTCCCGACACCGATGTGATCTTTTACTATGCCGGTCACGGCGTTCCCGATGAGAGCAGCAAGGAAGCATACATGCTCCCCGTAGATGCTGACCCGATGGTGATGGCTACTGCCTATCCCCTCTCCACACTATATAAGGAGTTGGGTGGTATGGGAGCCGCCAACGTGATGGTCTTCATGGACGCATGCTTCAGCGGTTCAAACCGTGGCGACGGCATGCTCGCCGATGCACGTGGCGTTGTGCTCCGCCCGAAGCCGGTGGAGCCCAAAGGCAATATGTTTGTATTGAGTGCCGCCGATGGTCAGGAGACTGCCCTTCCCTGGAATGAAAAGAATCATGGTCTCTTCACCTATTATCTACTGAAGAAGCTTCAGGATTCAAAAGGCAATGCCTCCCTGCAGGAGATTGCAGACTACGTGAGCTCCGAAGTGCAGAAGACTGCCTCCACCACTCTCCACAAACCTCAGCATCCGAAACTCACAGTGAGCGGTCCGATAGCTGATGAACTCAACAAAAAGAAACTGCGCAAATAAATGAGACTTCCACTCCACACAATACTGAAAACAGTCCTGGCCCTCTGTCTGATATTATCAGCCGGAGCGGCCATGGCTGATTCCAAAGTGAAGAAGGTGTCAGGCCGGTTCACATATTATGCAGATAAATCGGATTCTCCTGCCTCAGCCAAGCGTAAGGCTCTTGAGGGAGCCCGCATTGATGCGATCTCTAAAGAATTCGGCACTATCGTGAGCCAAGACATTCAGCAGGCCGACCGAATAGGCGCAGAAGGTGAGGAGACAAAATTTTTCTCTCTATCAGCTTCAGAGGTTAAAGGAGAATGGATAGCCGATGATGGCGAGCCATCTTATGAAGTAGGGCTTGATAAAGACGATAATCTTGTAGTGACCTGTGTGGTGAAAGGCACCGCCAAGGAGATCACCAATGAGGCTGTCGACTTCGAAGCGTTGGCTCTTCGCAACGGCACGTCCAAAGGAAATGCCGCCACCGACTATCAGGACGGAGATAATCTTTTCATGTATGTCTCAGCTCCATGCGACGGTTATCTCGGCATTTATCTTCTTGATGAAGCAGGCAATGTGATTACGATGTTCCCCTATTCTCAGGATTCACGCCAGGAATGCAGGCTGAAGAAGGGCTATGACTACGTATTGTTTGATCCTGACAAGAAAGAGAATGCTTTCGGAGAGATCGACGCCTTTGGCATAGCAGCTCCGGAGGAAATTGAATTCAACAAACTCTACGTGGTGTTCTCTCCAACCGCCTTCTCGCATCCTCTAACCAGGACAGGCACCGACGGCTTGCGACGCACAGCGGAATCTGATTTCTCCAAATGGCTTGTAAAGAGCCGGCGTAATGATCCTAAGATGGGTGTGAAACAGATCAATCTCAAGTTATCTCCCCGTCAATAACTTCACCAAAAATCTCCCGATTATGAAACGTTTACTTCTGATAGGAATGGCATTGGCCTGCGGCATTGGAGCCGCAGAAGCACAGCCCAAGAGTTTTCAGGAATTCCGTCAGGGTATTCTCAATGACTACCAGGAGTTCCGTCGCACCATACTCAGCCATTATGCTGATTTTCTTGAGGGCACGTGGCACGAATACGAGCCCTTGGCCCCTGTGAAACGCGACGCCACCCCGAAACCCATAAAGGTGCCTGACGTCCAGATCTCCCGGCCTTCGTCTTCGCCCATTAAACTTCCTACCCCTCATCTCGACAGGCTTCCCGAACCAACCGACAAGGACAAAGAGGGAAACCGTTTCATTGATCCGGCGCTTACAGCTGAACAAAAGAATCCTGTCTCTCCGGTTACACCGGTCCTCCCCGGTTCTTTGTTGTCACCCCCACCAGTGGAAGTGCCTGAAGAAGCGGGCCGTGAGGTGTCTCCCGATATGAGGATCAATGCAGATAAGGCACGCCCTGTCATCAATGTCACCCCTTCGCTTCCGGCTGTGCCCGCAATAGCGGAAGTGGATCTTCCCCCTGTGGCAATTCCTGAAGGCCAGACCGGCATAGATGATGCTGACCGTGAAGGCAAAGAGGTGGTGAATTTCTATGGAATGGAGATTCTCGTGCCCAAGATAGATTTCCGTATCAGCAACACTCTGGAGAATGCAGCCGATCTTTCGCGCCACTGGAAACTGATGGAAGATCAGGATCTTGCCGAGCTTATTGAAGAGCAACTTATGCCTGAGATCAAGAAGTTGGGGCTCAACGATTATCTCACCTATGAGTTTCTAAGCGCCTGGCTTGATGCAAAGTTTCCTCAGGCAGGCATGACCCCCAAGATGTCGGCCGTGCATTATATTCTTGCCAATCAGGGATATGATGTCAGGATAGCCGTGGCATCCGGCACAGGTGATCCTATCATTCTCATGCCATGCGAGCAGATGATCTACGGCACAGCATATATGACTATCGGCGGACGCAACTATTATCTCATGGCTCCTCCCGGAGTCAATGTCAACGGAGTGCGTCTGGCCACATGCGATCTTCCCAGAGCTGCCCGCAACGGCAAAACGGTAGATATGCGCATCAACGGCTTGAATCTGCCCATGAAGGAGCGCCCGTTCAAGATTTCTCAAGGCGACATCACACTGAGCGGCACACTGAATGAAAACATCATGCCCTTGGTCTACAAGTATCCGCAGATGGACACTGAAGGCTTTGCCGTGAGCGTGCTCGACCGCGGTCTGCGCGATAATCTTGTGAAGCAGCTGAAAAGCCAACTTGCCGGTAAGGATAAACTCGCCGCTACCAACGAATTCCTGCGTTTCATGCAGTTCGGATTCCAATATGCTACCGACGATGAGTTTCACGGCTTCGAGAAACCCTACTTTCTGGAAGAAAACTTCTATTACCCCAGAAACGATTGCGAAGACAGAGCCATATTCTACACCTATATGCTCTGGAACGCGCTCGGCGTAGAGAACCAGCTTCTCGCATTTCCGGGTCATGAGAGTGCCTCTGTAAGCATTCCGGGTGCAAATATCAAGGGCACTTCATATGAGAGCGACGGAAAGATATTCTTTATATCCGATCCCACCTATGTAGGCTCCATCACCGGACAGTGCATGCGCCAGTATGAAACCACCTCTCCCGGAATAGATCATAGTTATCCGGAATGATAGGATCGCCACTCCCCGATCGCCTCATGACGCCTATCTGATAGCCTCATGGACATTTTAACGAAAAAGAGCGACCCGGCCGATGCATCGTCATCAGCCGGGTCGCTTTGTTACCTTTGATTTTTAAGTGGAGAGTGATTCCGTTATGGAATAGATCAGAGTTTAGCCACTTCCTCTTTGAAACAGTCAGCCGGTTTGAAAGCCGGGATGTTGTGGGCAGGAATAATGAGTGATGTCTTCTTGCTGATATTGCGGGCAGTCTTCTCAGCGCGCTGTTTGATAATGAAGCTGCCGAAGCCACGGAGGTATACGTTCTCGCCGCTTGCGAGGCTACCTTTAACAACGTTCATAAACTGCTCGATAACCTCTACTACAGTGGCTTTGTCGAGGCCTGTGGTTTTCGCTATCTCCTGTGCGATTTCTGCTTTAGTCATTGTGTTGGTTAATTTAATTGGGTTTTGGGTGCAAAGTTACTAAAAATATATTACCTACCAAACCATTGAGGCTTTATAAACGCCAATATGTCAAAATAAAACGTCGGTCGAAGGTATCATGCCGGATATTCCGGGGAGTGATAGCTTTATTCTCAGTGACAGTAAAAAAGCCTGTATTATAGAAAAAGCACTATCACCAACCCCTAATCAGAAAAATTTAGCTACTTTCACGCACTCATTCAGTAAAAAAACGACACCTTATGCAAGTTCTGCAAGATTCTCCGCGATTTCCTCGTCGGTAACAGCATAATTCTGTAGATCGCCTGCAAAATATTTGTCATACGATGCCATGTCAATCAGTCCGTGGCCGGAGAGATTGAAGAGTATCACTTTCTCCTCGCCTGTCTCCTTTGCCTTTAAGGCCTCGCGGATAGTAGCCGCTATGGCATGGCATGATTCGGGAGCAGGAATTATGCCCTCCGTACGCGCAAATAGAGTGCCTGCCTCGAAAGATTCCAGCTGAGAGATGTCTACAGCTTCCATCAGTCCATCTTTAAGGAGTTGCGAAACGATAACACCGGCACCATGATAGCGCAGACCCCCTGCATGGATATTTGCAGGTCGGAAATTATGCCCTAAGGTGAACATCGGGAGTAACGGAGTATAGCCGGCTTCATCGCCGAAGTCATACATGAACTTGCCACGTGTAAGCTTCGGACATGACTCAGGCTCAGCAGCAATGAAACGTGTGTTGCGTTCTCCGGTGAAATTATGACGCATGAAGGGGAAAGCGATGCCACCGAAATTGGAGCCGCCGCCGAAGCAGGCTATCACAATATCCGGGTATTCGCCTGCCATTTCCATTTGCTTCTCAGCCTCCAGGCCGATCACAGTCTGATGCAGCGACACATGGCTGAGCACCGAGCCGAGAGTATACTTGCAGTTGGGTGTTGTCTGTGCCAGCTCCACGGCCTCCGAGATAGCGGTGCCGAGTGAACCCTGATGATTGGGAGTTTTGGTGATGATATCCTTGCCTGCACGGGTCGACATTGAGGGAGAAGGAGTAACCTGTGCACCGAACGTCTGCATGATGCTCTTGCGGTAAGGCTTCTGCTCATAGCTTATCTTCACCTGATATACAGCCGCCTCCAGACCAAACATCTTGGCAGCGTATGCGAGGGATGCACCCCATTGTCCGGCGCCTGTCTCGGTAGTCACATTCTCCACGCCCTCTTTCTTGCAGTAATAAGCCTGAGGTATGGCAGAATTGAGCTTGTGAGATCCCATGGGACTCACGCTCTCGTTCTTGAAATAAATGTGGGCCGGTGTGCCGAGAGCTTCCTCAAGTGCATATGCGCGCACAAGTGGTGTGGAGCGATAGTATTTATATTTTTCGCGCACCTCTTCCGGAATGTCAATCCAGGCGTCGGTCTGATTCAACTCCTGACGGCAAAGTTCTTCTGCGAAGATCGGGAAAAGATCTTCAGCCTTGAGCGGCTGCTTTGTGCCGGGATGGATAGGAGGCATAGGTTTATTAGGCATCTCAGCCTGGATATTATACCATTGACGCGGAATCTCACTCTCCGGGAGAGTATATCTCTTTATCTTCTCACTCATGATGTGTAAAATTGAATTTAGGAGGCAATAGCCGAACTACGGAAAACATTTTTGAAACCTATAAAGAAGCCATTTACCTCAGATTTATAGTTTTATCGGTTACAAAGATAATGTAAAAATCAATAGACTACAACTTTTTATAGAAATTTCATTAAAAATTTAACTATTTATGCATAAATATGCACTAATTCTTCACTTTTATTCATTTTAGGGGGATATACAAAAGGCTCCGGTGAGATTTTCACTTAGAAATCCCCACCGGAGCTAAATATATGATATGTTATAAGTCAATTTGTTTTAGATATTCAAGAGCTCTTCTGAGACCTGACACTCCTTATTTGAGGGCAGAGATTACCGTATCGGCTATCTGCTCGGGAGTAAGGCCGCATGCTTTCTGGAGTTCTGAATATTTGTAGCGGTTGGGGAAGGCTTTCGGAAGGCCTAAGTTGACAACTTTCACCGGTGCCTCTCCAAGATATGACGCCACCTTCTGACCGTAGCCACCGTCGACAATGCCGTCTTCCGCCGTCACCACTATGGTATAATCTTTAAGACTGTCAAGCGTAGTTGTGTCTAAGGCTGAAAGATTACGCGGATTGATCAGCGTCACCTCAACTCCTTTCTGAGCCAGTATGTCAGCTGCCTTGCCCATTATTCCAAGCATAGAGCCGGCTCCTATCAGCGCCGCTCCGCTTCCTTTGCGTACAATTTCATATTCAGGTTTTGAATAATCTTCAAGAAGCTTTATCTCGGGGTTGGAGATGGCCATGGAACCCGGGGTACGTACCACTACGGGCAACTTATCCTGCTTGACGGCCCAGTCGAGCATGGCTTCAAACTCTTCCTTACAAGTAGGAGCAAGGAAAAGGAGATTCGGTATGTTGGAAAGGAGAGCTATATCAAAGAAACCTAAATGCGTCTCATCATTCATACCGAACATGGAGCCATAGAACACCACGAAGGTTGCCGGCTGCTTATTGAGAGCTATATCCTGACTGAATTGATCAAATGCCCTCTGCAGGAAACTGCTTACAAAGCCTGCCACAGGGCGCATTCCACCCTTAGCCAGACCACTCGCCACATCTACGGCTGCCTGCTCGGCAATACCGACATCAATAAACTGACTTCCGGCCTCCCTCCTGCGTGAGCTGTCGAATCCAAGCACACCGGGGGTACCGGCCGTGATGGTCACCACCTTCTTGTTTTCTTTCATTTTGCTCAGCATGGTGCGCGCAAAAAGTTCACTGTAGTCTTCAGGTTCATCTTTCGGATTCTCCTCATGGAGCAGAGCTCCTGTCTTGAGATCAAACGGACCGTTGTAATGGAAATCCTCCTTGTTGGCCTCTGCAACCGGCAGACCCATACCCTTCATGGTGTTGATATGCACCACCACCGGATAATTGATATTCTTAACCGAACGGAACATATCGATAAGGCTCTTCAGATCATTGCCATAGTTTACGTAACGGTAAGCATATCCCATAGAGCGGAACAGATTAGGCTCAGCTGTACCGTTGGAATTACGGAGCAGACGCAGATCGGCATATATTCCACCATGATTCTCAGCAATACTCATCTGATTGTCGTTGACAACGACAATGAAATTTGTACCGAGTGTGGCTCCATAGTCCAAGCCCTCAAAAGCTACGCCTCCGCTAAGTGAGCCGTCACCGATGACTGCCACTACATTCTCCTTGCCACCATTCAGATCACGCGCCTTGGCGATACCGGCTGCCAAAGCCACAGCCGATGATGTATGGCCGAGTGAATAAAGGTCATATTCACTCTCCGAGGGATTTGTATAGCCGGTGACATCGTCATAATGCGTCGGATCTGTAAAAGCCTGCATACGTCCGGTCAGCATTTTATGAGGATATGTCTGATGAGACACATCAAATACAATCTTATCCTCCGGGGTGTCAAACACGTAATGCAAAGCGATCACTGCCTCTATCATGCCGAGGTTTGGACCTATATGGCCGCCGTGGGCTGAAAGTTTTTCGAGTAATGTGCCGCGCATTTCCGCAGCAAGTTGGGTAAGTTCCGGCAGAGTCATCTTTCGGATGTCGGCCGGTGATTTGATTTCAGATAAATTTATATTTTCCATTTTTCAATAATGATTCTTTTCAATAAAGAGTCCCAAACTATCACCTTTCATTATTATAACGTCACCCGTCTTATTGGAGTTTTAGTAAATACCCCTTAATCCATACCATATTTACTCATAAACTTACCAGAATCTCAGATTGGTGTAAATTTCCACCTGATGCGCAATAAACTCCTTTCTATATTTGTATGGATAGGGATTTTTATGTAAATTTGGCACATCTATACACCATGATATGAACTCCAGACTAACAATCATACTGATATTTATTTGCCGTAGGAAGGCGCAACCTTGATCTGCCCTCAGAGATGAACGATGTCAATAAAATTGCTGAATCAAGAATTGAACTGGCCAATATCTTCATAAAGGGGGGCTATTTCAGGGAAGCCGCACAGAAGCTTGATGCCATTGATTTAGATGCCATTGACAACAACTTAAGAATAAAGGCCTTGATGACTCAGTTCAATATGGAGTTTGAGAATGGCTTTTTCTTTGCATGGAATCTTCAGGATAAAGATGTAGCCGCAGAGAAGATGAAAGTGCTATATCCACGCATCCTTGGCATGCTTCCTGACGATGCCTATGAGATCTATCAGTTGAAGACTCTGTTGTCTTTCTATAAACACCAGTATGTGGATGCCACAGGATATTGCGACATCTTGTTGCTTAAAAACAATGACCCGGAGAATTGGGATTATATAAAGTCGTTTGGCGATATGAGCTACAATTTTGCTGCATAAAAACTCAACCGGAACAAGCATTACCTCAACTTTTCATACAATATTCCATTTTATAAATACATAACAACATGAGAAAACTCTTAGGAATAACATTAATGACCATTGCAATGACAGCATGTGGACCAAAAACTCCTCAGCTCGCACCTGACAATATAGATGAGGTGATTGCAGCTATGACTCCTGAGGAGAAAGTGAGATTAGTGATAGGATTGGGCATGAAAGGCTATAGCGGCGACAGTGCGGTTGTAGGCAGTTCGAAAGGGAAGGTACCGGGTGCGGCCGGTGTCACTTATCCTATACCCCGTCTTGGCATTCCCTCAGTAGTGCTTGCCGACGGCCCTGCAGGTCTACGTATCGACCCCACCCGCCCTGACGACTCTGCGACATACTATTGCACCCATTTCCCGATAGCCACACTCCTGGCCTCTACTTGGGACACAACACTCGTTGCCAAAGTAGGCAAGGCCATAGGCGAAGAGGTGCTTGAGTATGGTGCCGACGTCCTTCTTGCCCCGGCACTGAACATTCACCGCAATCCGCTTTGCGGACGTAACTTCGAATACTATTCTGAGGATCCCGTCGTGAGCGGCAATATTGCCGCGGCGTATGTGAAAGGTGTCCAGGAGAACAACGTCGGAACAAGCATAAAGCATTTCGCAGCCAACAATCAAGAGACAAACCGCATGGCAAACGATGCCGGTATTTCCGAGCGGGCTTTGCGCGAAATCTATCTGAAAGGTTTTGAGATAGCCGTAAAAGATGCCACCCCGTGGACAGTGATGTCGTCTTACAATTATCTTAACGGCAAGTACACTTCCGAATCAGCTGATCTGCTCACGACCATATTGCGTGATGAATGGGGTTTCGACGGCATGGTCATGACAGACTGGTTTGGAGGCAAGGATGCGGTAGCTCAGATGATTGCGGGCAACGATATGCTCCAACCCGGTACTGACAGGCAGTATGATCAATTGATGAAAGGACTGGAAGATGGCACACTCGATGAGAAAGTGCTCGACCGTAATGTGAAGCGTATACTTGAGATGATCGTAAAGACTCCATCTTTCAACGGTTATGAATATTCCAATCAACCCGACCTGAAGGCACATGCCGAAGTGACACGCAAAAGTGCCACAGAGGGTATGGTGCTCCTAAAAAATGATGCCAATACTCTACCATTGCAGAAAGACACCAAGAAAATAGCTGTTTACGGTAACACTTCATACGACTTCATCGCCGGAGGCACCGGCTCTGGTAATGTCAACAGAGCCTACACTGTCTCTCTGCTTGACGGACTGCGTAATGCAGGACTTACTCCTGACGGGAATCTTGAGAAGCAATACCGCGATTATCTTAAGGACTATTATGACAATCTCCCGAAGAGTGACGATCCGTTTGCAGCCTTTATGCCGGCGCCTCTCCCTGATGAAATGAGTGTTGACCCTAAGGAAATTGCACGTCAGGCAGAACAACTCGATATGGCTATCATCACTATCGGACGCCTCTCAGGAGAGTTTGTAGATCGCACATCGGCTGATTTTAATCTCTCGGAGACAAATAAACAGCTCATTGACAACGTCACCAAGGCTTTCCATGCAAAAGGCAAAAAGGTTGTGGTCATCCTTAATGTAGGAGGCGTGATAGAGACTGAATCATGGAAGAATAAGCCGGATGCCATCTTATGCGCCTGGCAAGGCGGACAGGAAGGTGGCAACAGTGTGGCTGATGTGATCACCGGCAAAGCTTATCCCAGCGGTAAACTCACCATGACATTCCCCAAGAACTTCCGCGACCATGCTTCTTCAGCCAATTTCCCTATAGATGTGAAGGCCAATACCGACATCACCGATAATCAAGCGCGTGCCGGTATGGAGAAAGTGAAGAATGTGGACTATACCGATTATGAAGAAGATATCTACGTAGGCTACCGTTACTTTGATTCCTTTGGCAAGGATGTGTCTTATCCGTTTGGTTACGGACTTTCTTACACCCAGTTTGAATATGGTGAGCCGACAGTAAGCCTTGTAGGAGACAAATATGTGGTCAAAGTAGAAATCAAGAACACTGGTGCTATGCCGGGCAAGGAGGTGGTGCAGCTTTATGTGGCTGCTCCTGACGCAAAAGCTTCCAACAAACCTGAAAAAGAGCTCAAGGCTTTTGCCAAGACAAATGAGCTTGCTCCGGGTGCTTCAGAGACAGTGACACTTACGTTTAATTCAGAGGATCTGGCCTCCTTCGATGCCGATAAATCAAAATGGGTAGTCGCCCCCGGTGATTACACATTCATGATAGGAGCTTCTTCAAGAGATATCCGCAGGAAAGCCAGTGTCACGGCATCTGCTTCCGAGCGCAAGGTTAATAAAGCCCTCGTTCCTGAGAAATCACTCAATATCATTTCGCGCAACTGATCTCTTACGGTTATCTTGGAATTAATAGCGACAAACAACTTAATGTCACCCGGTTCGGAATGAGTCGGGTGACATTTTTTGATTCTTGATAAAATGTCAGGGCCATATGCTCCATTTTATGAAAATACCGGGTGATAATGTGGGGATTTTTAATTAATTTTGCGTCTTTAATGATATGAACACCAAACAACTGACACGAGGGTAACCGTCTGAAGTGGAATCTTGAGCAATACATCTGCAAACCAGATGTGGGAAAAGTGTGAATCAGATATGGGAAAAGTAAAAAAGCCATCATCTCCACTATGGAATAATGCACTGAAATCCGCAGGGATCACAGTGCTCGCTTTTGTGCTTGCCCAACTTATAGCAGCTCCTTTCTCTGCTTCTCTATCTTCGGTGTTTTCGGCTCCGGAGAAAACAGACTTTGTGCTCTCTGACTTCTACGCACAGGTAGCCGACAATCGGCCAGTGCGCAAACTGTCGGATAAGATCATAATGGTGGATATCGGTCACTCTGACAGAGACGGGATAGCCGAAATCCTCGAGGCTTTGGCTTTATGCGGCCCCAAAGCAATCGGAGTCGATATTAATTTCGAACGTCCTCGTGATGATGACTCACGTCTGCTGAAAGCCTTGAACGCCGGTTGTCCCGTTGTTCTTCCGGTAGGTTTATCGCGGGATGAAAAAGATGCAAACTTATTCCACATAAAAGACCACTCCTTCTTTTTTGATACGATACCTTACCTTGCATATGGTGCGGTCAACCTACCCGGAAAGTATGCACGTTCCACAATCAGAGAGTTCCCCGTATGCTTCAATCTTGCAGACGGAAGAGTCTGTCCGTCATTTGCCATGGCTGTGGCTGAAAAGGCCGACCCGGAATCAGCATCTGAGCTCAGGGCTCGAGACAACCGGCTTGAGATAATAGACTATGCTTCTATGGAAATCCCATTGATGATGTTAGAAGACATTTATGCCAATCCGGAAGCGGTGAATGGGAAAGTGGTCATGCTGGGAGCGGTGAACGAAGCCTCCGATATGCATCTCACTCCCGTCAGACATTCCATGTCGGGGCTGCATATCCATGCTTATGCCCTCTCCACGATACTGAATGGCGATTATTTCCGCAGGGTGCCTGTATATGCGGATTATATCCTTGCCTCCGTGCTGTGTTTCCTGATAGTGTGGTATAACATAAGCATGAAAGCCAAAGTGAAGGGATTGATACTTCGTTTGCTCCAGATATTAATAGTCTATATTGTGGTTAGGGTGGGCTACAGCCTTTACGTTGACCACAGGATGGTGACGAATTTCACAGTAACCCTCCTTATGGTGGCTTTCGGTCTTTTCGCGATCGACGTCTGGAACGGATCTATAGGCTTGGGAGAGATAATTGTAAAATGGCATAGGAAACTTCGCAAACGTTTCCATCACGAAAGCATCTGATTCTATCACTGTATAATTATTTATCATTTATGTTTGCAGGTAATTTAAATTCAGACATAGTTAAAGCGTCACGTAATCTTGCACAGCACATGTTGATCCTGTTGATCATCATGGCCACCTCAATCACTATGTATGGCGCCTACACCGTACATAGTGTGGCCGGCGACGTAAAGCTTGTAACCAAAGGAGAAAAGGTGAGACTCAAGAAAGGAATGACGCTCCATCCATCCGACGTGGTTGAAATCACAAAAGGAGGGCTATTGGAGATATTGAACGATCTTGATTCAAAAATTTATACCTGCGACAAGCCGGGTCAATTGTCGGTGATGAGACTGATGCTTGATGCAAAGAAAAGTGCCGGCGATAACCAAGGTACTATAGGAGGACGCATTTCCTTAGGGAAGAGTGCCGGACCCGGGCAAACGATATTTGAGGAGAAAGGAATGGTATTGCGCTCTATATTGATAGCAGGAGATGAGGATAGGACCACCGGGCTTTCCGCCGGAAAACTCTCAAAACGTCTTCATTCTTTGGTGGAAAATGTACCGGGAACAGTAGGAATAGCTGTTGTTGATGATAGGGATACCGTCACTCTCAACAATGACGTGCACTTTCCCATGATGAGTGTCTTCAAGCTGCACCAGGCGTTGGCTGTGGCCGATCGCCTCGAACGTAGCGGAAATACACTTGACAGCACCATCTACATACCTGCTACCGACATGGATCGGGATACCTGGAGCCCGATGATGAAGAAATATGGGGATGACGACTTCATGATCTCCGTAGGGGAACTGCTAAGATATGCTCTCATCGAAAGCGACAACAATGCCAGCAATCTTCTTTTCAAACGCATCGTTTCACCAAAAGAAACTGATAGATTTGTTAAAACGATTGCACCTGACACCACCTTCTGCATAGCATATTCAGAAGCTATGATGAAAGACAATCACGCTCTCTGCCATTCCAATTATTCCTCACCTTTATCGGCGGCCACATTATTGAATAAAGTTTTTAAATCGCAGGTGGTGTCAGCCTCACTGCAGGATTCAATCAAGACATATCTCTCTGAAATAACTACAGGAACAGACCGGCTCGCCGCAGGGATTGACAAAAAGAGAGAGGTGTTTTTCGCTCATAAGACCGGCAGCGGCTACCGGAATGACAACGGCGAACTGACTGCCCATAACGATGTAGGTTATTTCCGTATGCCTGACGGACGGGATTACACAGTGGCCGTATTCATACGCGATTTCAAAGGCTCAGAAGACGAAGCATCACACTTAATCGCAGAAATATCCCGCATCATTTCTTTCTGCTATAACTCCGGTATAAATTATAGTGTCGCCGGTGGACTGAATGATAAGCAATAAGGCAATTCATTTTGTTTCTCCACTATAAATGACCTAACTGCCACATCACTTACACCTCCTACCACACAATCCAACACTCATGCCATTTCCACCAGCAGGATATGCCTACGCATTATCCTGAAGAAAAATCAATCAATAATGTAAAGCATACTTGACAAAATGAAAAATATTATTTACCTTTGCAACATGTAACGATTAAGAATTTAACATCAGGACATAAACCACCATCATAAATAAAATCCGACTATGCCTATGAAGAATATTCTTTTTCCACATATCTGCCGACCGATCGGATGGATTTTTTTTGCAATGGCACTGATTCTGGGTGCCTTGGTATATTTCGGAGTATTGGCACTTACGGGTTTGTGGGCCACAATAATTAACGACATCGTGATTGTCGGCATTACATCAGGCGGCCTTCTCATAGTTTGCTCCAAGGAGCGTATGGAGGATGAGATGACCAAGTCAATACGTCTGTCGGCTCTTCTGAATGCAATATATGCCGACGCTCTCATCGTGATCACCTCGACTATATTGATAAACGGCGCTGATTTCCTTGAGTTTTCAGTTCTTAACCTAATGCTGCTTCCGGTGCTGTTCGTGTGTGATTACACTCTGGAGATGCGGAGATATAACCGAATGTATCAGGATGAAGAATAGGATCAAAGTTGAGCGTGCTGAAAAAGACATAACCCAGCAGCAATTGGCGGAAGCGGTGGGAGTAAGCAGGCAGACCATCGTGGCCATAGAGAAGAACCGGTTCCTCCCCTCCACCCCGTTGGCTCTTAAAATCAGCAGGTTCTTCGGCAAGCCCGTTGAGAGCATCTTCATCCTTGAAGACACAGACTAAAAATTTAATCAAAACTGAGCATCATGAAGAATAAAGTTAAATATAGTGTCTATTCCATTATAGTCAGCGTTCTGGTAATCGGGTTGTTTATCGTAGGACTTTTTGCAGTATGCGACGATCCTGATAAACTGATAGTGTTTTCAATAATAATTGCCGGAACTGCCATTTTCAGCCTCTATTATTGCCCGCTATCAACTGAGGCAGATGATTCCGCCATCAGACTTAATCGGCTGATGTCAAAACCCAAGACGTTTGCCTATTCCGACATCCGGTCAGTCGATACGTGCTATCCCTCGGCAGGCAGTCTGAAGCTCTGTGGAAGCGGTGGCTTTTTAGGCTACTGGGGATATTTCAATGATATAATGATCGGAACCTATTTCGGCTATTATGGCAGCCGCAGTTATTGCATCCTTGTCACTCTCAAAAACGGTCGTCAATACGTTTTGGGTTGTCAGAACCCTGTCGAGATGGTAGATTACATAAAAACTCAGATGGAGAAAAAATCCGGAAATAAAAAATATTAGTAATTATGAGCAGGAGATTTTTAATACTGGCCACACTGTGCTTCCTTACCCTCACTTCAGCAGCCAAAGACCTCACGGGAACATGGTCGGGCGAACTGAAACCGTCACCACGCAGTTCACTGAAGCTCGTCTTCCACATTAATCCGGATTCCATCACCATGGATTCTCCTGACCAGAACACTTACGGAATAGCTTGCGAGACACGCTATCTTTCACAGGATTCGGTCAGCATAGCTGTTGCCCGGTTAGGAATGAGCTATGAAGGCAAACTGACAGAGGACTCTATAATCGGAACATTTCGTCAAATCTCATTCAGCTTTCCATTAAACCTGACCAGGGGTATGAAGAAAATCAATCGTCCGCAAACACCTCAGCCCCCATTCCCGTATACAAGTGAAGACGTGACCATAGAAACACCTGACGCTTCACTGGCCGGCACACTCACCATTCCGGAGAATGCCATGCAGTCCGTTCCGGCAGTAGTGCTCGTGTCTGGTAGCGGGCTGCAGAACCGTGATGAGGAAATCTTCGGCCATAAGCCCTTTGCTGTCATCTCTGATTATCTTGCCCGACATGGCATAGCCAGTCTGCGTTATGACGATCGCGGCTTCGGGAAGTCGAAGGGTGATGCCGGGAATGCCACAACAGCCGATTTTGCCAATGATGCGGAAGCAGTCATTAATTATCTACACAATACAGGTCGCTTCTCTCAAATAGGACTGATCGGCCATAGCGAGGGGGGAATGATCGCTTTCATCCTTGCCAACAAACCTTCGCTTCTCGATTTTATCGTGTCAATTGCCGGCCCGTCAGTGTCGGGGGCTGAAATCAATGCCTACCAGAATAAGGTGGCCTTGCTCAATTCCGGTATATACCCAACCACAGCCGAACATTTCCAGGTAGCTCTTCTTAAAGCGCTCAGATATCGCCTTCAGAATGGCCCAATCGAAGCGCCCTCAGATGAGTTGCTTCTCGAACTTTACCCTCAGTATAATGAATGGCCTGTTTCCCGGAAATTAGCTGAAACCATCTCAGCCACATTGACTAAGGCAGACATCAATCCCTGGATGGAGTATTTCCTTCGTCTTGACCCGGCGCCATACATCAAAGGTCTGCAAATTCCGGCTCTTATCATTTACGGAGAGAATGACTGCCAGGTGCCACCATCGCTCAACCTCGCCCCTGCTCGCGAGTATGCGCCAGGTAGCATCATAAAGTCGTATCCCGAACTCAACCATATGATGCAACATGCCGTAACGGGCAATGTAGAGGAATACAAGCATATTGAAGAAACCTTTTCCGAAGAAGTGCTCTCCGATATTGTATCTTTTATCAGGGGGCTGCAATAATCGAAAAAGACATTATCGGCAGTAAAGCAAAAGCGACAAAGAAAAGGACGCCGGAATGTCAATCAGAAGCGATATTGAACAGAAGCAACGATTGAGCGCGGACGTATCCGGAAAATATGTTCCGAGCGTGAAAGCGTGCCATAATTCACGTATTCGTATCGCTGCTTGTTGAGAAGATTGTTAGCCATCAGGGAGAGGCGCACGCGATGGCTCACTCTCCACACAGCCGATGCATCAAGAAGCACCAGATTTGCCATGCTCCCCTCCTGAAAACGGGTGAGGAAATGCTCGGCTCCAACGGTAAACGACAGTCGATCTTCCGGAATGACAGTGGCAAAAAGATTCTGGTGGAAAGTATGATAGTTACTCCCGATGCCAGAGATGCTCAGTCTCGAATATTTGTATTCAGCCTCATAGTTGGCTGATAGCCACCTCAAAATACTACCCTTGAAGTATGGTTTTACCTCCACCGTCAATCCCTTGTAAGGCGTCACTACGTTATCGCGTAGCGAGGAGGCTGAAGATGTGGAGGCCAAGAGGTCAACACCCGTAACCATTTTGCTGTGGCCTAACCCCTTGCTGAAGCCACCTCTGAAATTCCAGAATCTGCTGCTTGAGAGACGCTCGGCAAATGTGGAGATAATGAAATCGTCTATAAAGACCTGATTCGACATAACGGCACTTCGCCGATAGTTGAAAGAGGCTGAAAAATTTACGAAAAACGACTTCACCGGATTGCGGTAACGGTAGGAAAGCGATCCGCCGGTGTCTTGACCATATCTGTCAACTGCGGTGGCCAGAAAAAGATTGCGGTAATCAGACAAAACCGGAAAATCATAAAAGAGATATGGCTCCGGCGAACTGAGCCGGTAGTGCACCGAGGCCGACAGATCAGATTTGGCTGTCAGTTGACGCCATACTGTCATTTTCGGATAAACGTCTATATAGTCATGTTGACCCAAGATGGAATAATGGTTCCATCTCAAAGGCAATCTGAAAGAAAATCTCCACCCGTTTCTTTCATAATCAGCCTGAGGTGTGGCGTATAGCCCCGAGACGAAAGCATCATGCACACCATCAGAATCAAACTGAGGCATACCTGTCAGCTCACTCCGAAGGCGATGGAAATCAAGGTCAGCTCCGGCTGAAAGATAGTATTTCCAAAAGCGGGTGAACTTCCCGAAACGGGTTTCTGTAGTGCTCCGAAAATCAGTGGTGCCTACCGTCTGCATCAAATTTTCTTCACCCGCTACATTCAGCCGGTCGGGTCGATGAGCGAATGAATTGCGTGAAGTGAGCGTAAACAATCTCTTTTCGTTACGTTTTACAAGCTTCAGGTCGTTCCGGGCTGCCAGCGCCCGACGCGTCACCTTCTGCTGAAGGGCGAATGATCCGGTGACAGCAGCATCTGAATTATCCCACTTTCCGGAAACTATAAGTTTATCCTTCAGATAATAGCCTCGCTTGTTAGTTTCACTATAAAACTTGGCAGAAAGATCATGACTTTGGGTGCGTTGTTTGGCATGCTGAGTGAAAGTGGGTATCTGAGAGCTGAAGTAATCGGTCAGCACGCCTGAATTATAGTCGAGACGATCGGCCATGTAGTTCAGGTTAAGCCGCATTGAATTGTCGCCATGTCGCCAGGAGGTGATAGCGTTGGCAAGCCACGAGAGATTATCGCGCGTGCGCTTTTCCGAAAGAGGCACACTCACCATGTCAGCCGATATGTATTCAGGCCAAAGGGCGGAGGAATAATAACCGGAGAACATATCATCGAGCTCATGATCGCGTATTTCCTTTGCCGGATTCCAGCCGGTGTTGTCAGCCTTCAAGGTAATGAGGTTCTGCATCTTTCGCCCCATGCGCATCGTGAAGAGAGAACCGTCATACAGGAAAGGCTCTACACCCGCAGCGGCTTGAGCCATACCCACCCAGCGGCTCCGGGCATCTTCCTTCAGCTTCAGATTAATACCGGCCTCTTCCGGGAACTCTATACCCTCCAAAGCCTTCACCGGCTGATGATTCTCCATCACTTCCACACTCTTCACATCCTTATGAGAGATGTTGTTGGTGGCAAGTCCATATTGGCCTCCAACGAAGTCATTGCCATCGAGATAGAACTTGTTGATCGGCTTGCCCTGGTATTCAATCGTGCCGTCATCCTTGACCCTTATGCCCGGTAAACGCTTTATCACGTCGATGATGGCATTATCGTTGGCTTTGGCATAGCGGCTGACATTAAATACGAGTGTATCTCCTTTTGCATAGATATCGGGTGCCTCCACTATCACGTCGTTCAGGCGTGTTGCTTTCGGATTTAGACGTACATCGGAAAAATCGGCTGTTGAGGGTAAGGTCAAACTCTCATAACCGATGCTCCGGAATGAAACTGAATCGGCGCCCTGCTTGAGTTGCAAAGCAAACCGGCCGTCACGACCGGAAGACGTAAACCCGCCTTTTACTTTCACTATCACACCCGACAAGGGTTCTCCGGTGACAGCATCACTGACCCGGCCATGCAATTCACCCGGACCGGTCGCCATAGCCGACGCCAGCCCGAGCAAAAAGCAAAGTATGGTTAAACTGTATCTCTTCATTTTTTCCAGTCGCGTTCTATGTAATCATAGGGTAATGGGACAGGATCATAGGCATCCAGACTGATATTGCCATATTGGTCCCTAACTGTGATATGGCCTCCGGTAGTGGCTTCAAAATAGCCGTAGGGATTCACGTCGTAGCGGTGTTTGGCATCGTAGTAGTCGTTGCGGCTAACCTTGTTGAACGGCACCTTGTAGATTGTGATGGGCCGACTGGCCTTCGACTTTATTCCGATGCACTCAAAAGTGTAGTGTCCCTTGTCATCCGAAGCTGTCATTATGAGGCCGGGGAGTCCGTGCAGTTTCCATGGGCCTTCGGGGATAGGTATATCCTCAGTGTAGAAAGCAGTCCATTCACGCCCTCTGAAATTGCATTTTGCGCCCTGACAATGATAACCCAATACATTAATGACAGAATCCGTCAGAGTCCATTCCAACTCCGGAATATCTTCTTCGTAGCGGAACCAGTCCTGACAGATTTTCTCCGTATGCGTTAGTTTCCCTTCCGGATAGTTCTTGAAGATGGTCATGAATTCGCCGTTGCGGAGTTTATTATCGTTGGCCGCGCTGAAAAGCTGTTCGGCTGAGGCAGTGAGGAGTATGGAATCTACAGTAAGATTCTTGTAGCTTGAAAACTTCGAGAGGCCGTCGCGACCTATCTGCAGGAGCATGTCATCACTCGATATGTTATCTTCCCTGCTTTCGGTGGTGTCAATGCAACTGCGGTAGTCGTAGACAAATTCCATAATCTCATTGGCCAGTGTTTCAGTTTCCGGCACACTATTCTGCACAATGGTGAGCGTGCGTCGTTTCACCTGACCAGACATAACTGCGGCCATCAAGGCCACTCCCACAAGAACTAATATCGATTTTTTCATAAATGCTGAGTTTTTTAATTCATGCCGCAAAGTTACTGCCACACCTGGCTGCCACACGAAAATAATCATTACTCAAACATTATGGAATTATTACTAAATTATTACTCTGCTCAAAATAGTATTCAGCAATAAATGGTTATGGGGGAATTTATGCTTAATTTTGCAATATGGAACAGAAGATAAAGTCGCTCTACATACTTTCAATCATCGCAATCATCGCTTTCCTTGCGATGCAGGCATATTGGCTCTACGGCCGATATGAATTTTCTCTCCGAGAGTATGAGGAGCGTACTCAGGGCATAATCGAGGAAACTTTAGCAAAATACGATAAGCTCAGACTGAAGTATTCGCCGAATACAAACAGAGCAATAGCGCAGCATATGCTGCACAACCTCAACACCGACACCGATTCCACCGGCCGGAGGACACGCACCGCAACCGTGACAACCAAAATATTCGATGGTCACCAGCTGTTGGGAATTAATGAGAAACGTGAGCTGACTATTGAAGAGAAACATCGCCTGGCCACGCTTGTAGCCGACAGTATAGAATACGTAGAAACCCGGAAAGCAGCATTTGACGTATCTTCCGCCCCTTCTGACGGAATAGCATGGAACGCCATGAGTAATTTTGACCTTGAGTTGCAGTCGCCATTTTCGGTAGAGGGTATCGACTCTCTTCTTCGCAAAGAAAACATCAAGGCCAAGATAAAACTTATTGTCACCGACAGCTATATCTGGCAACCTGTGATGACACCACACCTCTCTGCCCTGAAACCGCATTTCACCATACTCGCGCCTTATTCGGAACTCGAACGGAAAGCAGTAAGCATAGATTGCCCGATTCCTACGGCGGATGTCATGAAAGAAATGGGCTGGACATTAGCCTTGGCGGTGATTCTATCGGTTTTTCTTATCCTCTGTCTTATCTGGCAGATACGTACCATCGCTAAGCTTACCCGACTCGACAAGATGCGTAATTCTTTCATCACCACCATGATCCATGAGTTAAAGCGCCCTATATCGACCTTGAAGATGTGCGTATCCGGTTTCGACAATAAGCGTATGATGACTGACGGGGAGATCAGGAAGGAACTCTTGGCGGAGACGAGGGGCGCACTTGACAGCCTCTCCGGCTATTTCTCCAAACTCCGCGACATTACATTCAATGATGTGGAGCAGATTCCGCTGAATCTTCAAAACATCAATCTGCATCAACTGTTTGATAACGTAGCATCCGGTATTATCATTCCTTCTGATAAATCCGCGTCTATAATGAATGAGATCGACCCGGAAACGGTCGTGTCGGCCGATCCTGTGCATCTGCATAACATAATAACCAATCTGGTTGAGAATGCCTTGAAGTATTCCGGATCAACGGTGGAGATAAAAGCCACCGCAACTGGACATAACGGAAGGATCGAAATACAGTTGACCGATACGGGCAACGGCATCTCTCCGGGAGAATTGCGACATATCTTCCAACGCTTTTACCGTGGGAAAAACAGCGCCGGTGAACAACCTGGCATGGGTCTTGGCCTGGCTTACGTGAAACTGCTGACAGAAGCTCACGGAGGCTCCATCTCGGTAAAGAGTGAGGAAGGCGTCGGCACTTGTTTCACCATATCTTTACCGCAATAATCTTTGGAAATGAAAACATTAAGAATACTTCTTGTTGATGATGATCTGAAGAACTCCTTACTTCTCAAGCGCTTCATCGAAGCTGAGGGATATGAGGTGATTTATGCCAATAACGGTAAGGTTGGTTTTGAAATGTATAAGGAGACTCACCCCGACCTTATTCTCCTTGACATCAATATGCCCGAACTCGACGGTTTTGAGATGGCGCGTATGATCCGCCAGACCGACAAGAGAGTGATAATATTCTTTCTTACAGACCGCACAGATAAGGTAGACCGACTCCATGGCTTCTCACTTAAAGGGAACGATTATATTCCCAAACCTTTTTATCCGGAGGAGTTGATTGCGAAAATAAACGAGCGTTTTGAGAGCATGACTGTTAATCAGGATGTAGAATATCAATTAGGTGACACTGTGTTCAGACCGAATCTATCATCAGTGACATATGGGAGTGAAACACATTCGCTTTCAGTACGTCAGACAGAGATACTCCAGCTTCTTGCCGAGAATATCGGAAAGCCGGTGGAGCGAGACGTAATACTCGAAAAGATATGGGGTGATGCCAGCTACTCAAATTCGTTGGCTCTTAACGTACAGATCACCTATCTGCGTCGCCTCCTCACTGATCCGAAGTTACAGATCACCTCCATCAAGAAACGCGGCTACCTCCTCACCCAATTGCCCTGATCACCCCCTTGGAAATGGCGTAAAAAATATTTTTTCAAGTGCTAAACCTTACCAGGTTTCACTGTGTTTGATTGTTACAGTTATAAAACGCAAATTATAAAAATCAATCAATGTCTGAGAAGTATTACAACATTTGATCTTCAGTATGCCCACCGTTTCTACGGATTTAAGGGTGAGGCACAGTACCTTCACGGCCACACAGGAATTATGACCATCGAAGTGGAAGATACCGTTAATGAAGGTGTTAACATGGTCTTCCCATGCAATGAAATCAGAAAGACAGCCTGGGATGTTCTTAAGGATTTTGATCACGCACTGGTTTTGCGAGAAGATGATCCCCTGCTCCCGGCTATTCTCAGTGTTTATGAGAAGCAGGGCATCCTGAAGGGACATCCCCAGAACACCATGAAAGGTCCGGCGTTCAAGACAGAGCTTGCAACGGCCTATCCTGATGCGCGTATCGTAGTGACGAAGGAGACTATGACAGTTGAGGGCATGATTAAGATTGTCTACGACCTTCTCAAAGACAAGCTTAACATAGCGAAGATCACGTTCACCAGCGGAGTGAATGCAGCTTCAATGAGTTTTGACACACACAATGTCATCGACCTCTGTCCCCTCTGTGGCATAGCTCTCAACGAAGAGGGTGTATGTCCAAAATGCGGTTACAAGAAGAAAAAATAATCAGCTTTCGAATCCCGAAGCCATCATAAGCAGTCATCCTATCCAGTCGATAGGGTGACTGCTTTCCTTTCCATAACCATATCCTCACACGTAAACGTTATATACCCCTGAAGCTTGTGATATTCCATCAACCTGACTCAACGATTAAGCTTGAAGTTCGGCTGGAAAATGAGACAGTGTGGCTCAACCGCCAACAAATTGCCCCTCTCTTTGATAGAGATGTTAAAACAATTGGCAAACATATTGCCAATGCTTTGAAGGAAGAATTAGAGGGTTCGTCAGTTGTCGCAAAATTTGCGAAAACTGCTTCTGATGGGAAATCCTAATAAATGAAGATAATCTTAATAAATAAAGAAAGTGCATTTTTTGCACATTGCTAGTTCCGGCAAGCCAAAACACCTATATTCTTTAATGGCAAAAAGTTTACAGATTAGTAAAGTTTTTGCCACTTTTTCCTTAATTTTGCGCTTAAAATATAAAGATTCAATAATGAAAATGGGATATATACTTATAGTAATCGGCATGATATTAGCAATCATAGGCATTATTATGGTCATGAAACCTAATACACACGAGCTCCCTGAAATACCGGTTGAAAGACCGACCAATATTGCTTACACAGTACAGCCGGAGGCTTCCGACGAAAAGCAGGAAACGCTGGAGACAGAAGTGCGTAAGCCGGAGACTTCCAATCCCAAGTCGGAAAATACACAGAAGAAGGAAGTTAAGCCCCAGGAGCTTTCCGCCAAGGAGAAAGGGAATGCGTTTGAATCCTATATTGCTGACATCCTTAAGGGAGCTGGTATAAGAATAAAGCAATGGAATCAGGGCACCGTAACTGAAGGCGGAGCCATGGGAGAAAACGCCCTCAATCCTGACTTCTTCGTCGAGCAGGCTTACGGCAAGAGTACTATAACCTATTGGCTCGAGTGCAAGTGGCGAAAGGATATACATGGGAAATACGCGTTTCCTCCCTCACAGTTTGAGAGATATAAGAAAATTCAGCGTGAATCAAAAAGAAAAGTACTAATCATCTTTGGTATTGGTGGAAGTCCTGATAATCCCGCATCTATTTACATAGTTCCTATTGATTCAATTCACGAAAATGCCATTACCCAAGAAGAGATGCGACCATACTACCACTCAGACCTGGCGACTCAGCTACTACCGAGAATGACAAAGTATTTTCGGGAGGAAGTCTTCAAAAGGAAATAACACAAAAAAGTAGACCGTTTCCCTTCATCGCATAAGATTTTTCGGAATCCTCTAATTGACCATAAGAATAATATTTCGTCCTGCAATCTTACAAAGAGCTTGATAAAATCAAAGTATTGCTTCGCCGGAGCAAAGCAATACTTTGAAATGGTTAGAGATGTCCTTATCTTTTCTTACTATAACGGATTGAGGTATTCCGACGTGGCTAATCTCAGACGAAGCGATGTCAAGGTGAACCACATTGAAACAACCTTTATATGCAAGGCTGTTTCTTTAGGCATACACACCTAATGGGGTTATGAAATGGACCGGGCATAATGATTATGAGGCAATGAAACCTTATATCGACATAGCAGATAGTATAAAAGTTGATGCTATGAATCGTTTCGACTGATTATCAGATGCTTATTACCAAAATATTAAAAATTTTTGCTAATTTTGCATTTTAAAGTCAGAAACAAATGGAAGTTAACCATCTCAACAACTCCTCTCCATTATCGGAATCGTCTGATTCTGGTCTAATGCCGATTGAGAAT
>CAZUNU010000013.1:0-31450 GCA_964622105.1 uncultured Sangeribacter sp.
ATTTGGCTATGGAGCGCAGCGTATAAAGATCCGGCTGCGAGGTATTGGTACACCACTTTGATACAGTTGTGGGGCTGACCTTCAACTGTTCCGAAAGCCATTTGCTGGTTTTCTTTTTATCGCAAAGGATGGTCTTTATACGGTTAATATCTTCGTTCATCTGAAAAATCTTTAACTTGAACGCAAAGTTAATGAATTATTCTGATATTTCTAAGGAAAACTTGAAAAAATGAATTTCATCACAGGCGGTTTTGCTAGTGTGAGAAACAAAACCGCCCCGAACAGGAGTATCAGAGCAGTAAGACAGAATATTGGGTTAAAGTGTACTTACAATGTAATCAACCACCTCGGTACGAATCACCGCCAATGTTAAAATACAGGAGAACGAGATACTAAATTCCTCATTCTCCTGTTAGATTGTAAGGTGTTATATTCTACTTATCGGATTGACGTCGCTTCTCTTCTTTGCGATCCTGATAACGGAAGTAAGCAGTTCCTCCTATTGCGACGATAGTTATAAAGCCATATGCTAACCAAATTCCCATAAGTATTCATTTTGATTGTCAGTATTTTCGTTGTTTCTCTCTAATTGGGGTTTACCTTTGATTAGCTGTAAACCCAGATATAAGGTTAATCCTGATATCACCATACCTGCGATATAGTCTGTGATGTTATTCGCCTCTCCGAAAAACGAAGAAAGAACAAAAAACAATGGCCGTGAATACATACTTGGCTATATGCATAAGTAATTTACCAAAATCCTTTTTCATATCAATATAACGTGAAAATTTAAAAAAGTTATATCCATGGGTTATATTGATATGGTTTCAAAGTGTCCCTATAGTAATAAAAAAGATATCTCATCATTTTTCAAGGGAATAAACTGACTGAAAAATGATGAGATAATAATCAACAATTATATGTCAATATGCTGTCGTTAGATCAAGAAGATATCATTTAGATCCAAGCCGGGTGACATAGCGTAGTTTGGCTCTCTGGCTCGTATCTAAATATGTAATTGGGGATTCAGGTTCACTACCTACAGCATAATCAACATTAGGATCTCTTACCCAAAATGCTGGGTGACTAACATAACAATCCCACCGATCACTCCACTCTCCAAAATCTTTACACCAATAGGTTTCTTTTAGAGGCTCCGACGGTGAGTTCATTAATAAGTGTTGAACCTTATCAATATTTTTAATGATTATTTGAGCTTCGGCTATTGTTGGCAGTTTTTCAATTTGGATAGCTTTAGTAAGAGTAAAATATGTGCCTATTTCTCTATCTCGGGCACTATAACATTCTTTAGAAAGTACTTGAAACGGGACAGTTTTTACTCCTTCTTTTAATGTAGGACAAATATAATCTACTGTTTCAATTATAAAGATATGTCCATCTTCAGCTTTCAAGGCCACACCTTGCAGATCTAATTTTGACCGAACCTCGGGAGTGTAATTATCAAGAATTCTGTGATCAGTCAAATAGATGTATTCCCCTTCTGAATCTCTAATTTCGTAACAGAGGGTCGGAAAAGTCTCAGGTTGAGACATTCTGGCTAAACTTTCAAAAGAATCTGATTCCTTTTTCATGTCATTATTAGAGTCAGATACATTCCCAGTGTCGGAAACATTAGTTTTAGATTCGTCCTTAGTTCCAGAAATACTGACCTTCTCCGTATCATCAGCATTTGATCTATCAGACTCAACTTTTTTGCTGGTACAAGATATCAGTACCAGACCTAACATAAGAAAGATAAACTTTTTCATTGTTATATAATTATGAATAAAGATTCTATTTAATAGAAAAGTGAGAAAGTGTTGAGGTATACGGGGGATACTGAATAAAAAGTACGTTTTCCCATTTTGTTAAGATTGGAAGTAGTTATCAGATACTCTTATCCCCCACCACTCCTGTTTGTAGTAAGGAGATTGTACTCATCGCATTGAATGATTGACTTTCCATTTCTCTGATTTCAGCGCAAAAATACAAAATATTTAAAATTAATCCAACAAGAACTAAAAAATATTATGTATAGTTTATGTAAAAGGTTATAGTTAACAAGATTTTCTAAGTTATGGCAATCTCTGTTATTGATGTTGATAATATTATTTTGTCTCAAGGGATTGGGAAGGTCAAGATGATAAGTGTCTAATAGTGGTTTATTAGGCATTATTACCTTCTTATGTACTATTAGCTAAATGATATGAGGGTCTATTCTATTGGCGTTATTTTTTCAGGCGTGTGATTTTGGTGCGGGTTTGGCGGAGAGCACTTTTGAGGCCGGGGGAGAGGGGTTGATATGAGAGCATTTCAAGGTGAGCTTCAAGTTCGGCTATCAATTCCGGATGCAAACGGCTTAGATTGAATGCAACGTAGATGCTGAAACATCTCACTGCATAGGGCTCACATTCTGAATTGATTTTTGTCAAACAGAAGTCGAGAAGATCACCACGGAAATTTTCTTCTGTGAACTCCTGCTCTCTTAGTAACTGAAGCAGAATCCTTTTCTGAGCCGTTTCCTTAGCTGTTAAGAGCCTGTCGATGATTTCTGTTTGCAATGACTCCAACCAACTTTTCTCAGACTTGGGCAGATGGGTCATGATCCACAGGGCATTTACAGCAATTCTGTTGTTTTCTGAACGTGTTAAATTCCACAACTCATCACGGTGAGTTGCGTCCTCCATAACCCAAGCAACAATTGCCTTGATATCCGGTAAATTGATACGTTCTGCCAGTCTTTCTTCCATTTTCATATTACTTAGTTTGCACATTCCAGCGAGGGAGTGTTGGGCATTAACTCACAACTTTATAATCCGGATGGTAAATTCTCAATAAGCCGGATGTTAAAACCTCAATAATCCTGATTTTAAAACCTCAATAATACGGATGATTAAACTTCAATAATCCGGATGGTTGATCTTCACTTCCGGAGGCGTTTGATTATACGGGCCGGATTACCGGCGGCTACAACGTTGTCGGGGATGTCTTTCGTAACGACTGAGCCGGCACCGATCACTACATTGTTTCCGATTGTAACACCGGGCAGAATTGTAACTGAACCGCCTATCCAGACGTTGTGACCGATGGTTACCGGTTCAGCCCATTCAAGAGCTTTGTTACGTGACTCCACGTCAAGCGGATGGCAAGCTGTGTAAATACTTACGTTCGGACCGATAAATGCGTAGTCTCCGATTCTCACCTCCGCTTCATCAAGGATTGTGAGGTTGAAATTGGCAAAGAAGTTTTCGCCTATGTGTATATTTGTGCCGTAGTCGCAGTGGAAAGGTTGATTGAACTGAAACCATTCGCCATGGCTTCCGAGCAACCCGTCTATGATGGAACGCAGGCGTTCTTTATCGGAGGGTCGGGTGTGGTTATACTCCCATATTTTTTCGCGGGTTATTTCCAGGCGTCTGATTAGTTCAGAATGAGAGGCGTCATAAATTTCGCCGCTGAGCATGGCTTCCCAGATCTCTTCATTATTCATATGCTATTCTTTTTTACAAAAATAATCAATTCATCTGAATAAGTCAAATCGTATATTTCTAATCGTACATTATTGACAGTACGATTTTTGATGATTTTGTGCTGAAATTATGATGAATTGGCTAACTTTGCAAAAGATTCTTGCCGGAGAGTGGATTTAGCTGTCCCGGCACTTGGAAATTGATAAAAGATATAACCCCTTAAACTAATAACGATTATGAAATTCAAACTGTTAGCGATCGCTGCCCTGGCAGCCGGAGTAATGACCACAGGTTGCGTATCAAATAAGAAATACGCAGAGCTGATGGGCAAATATCAGGATCTGCAGAGTGAATATGGCTCTACACGCGAGGAACTCATCAACTGTAACGCCGATTCACGCAATCTTCGTTCTCAGCTTGATGTTGCAAGCCAGAGCAATGCAGAGCTCAAAAAGGGTATGCAGGAGCTCAAGCATACTCTCGACAAGAGTATGGAGGCCAACAATCAGGGAAGTGTCAATATCGCCAAACTTGTAGATGAGATCAACGCTTCAAACAAGTACATCAAGCAACTTGTCGATGCTAAATCTAAATCCGACTCTCTCAACATCGCCCTCACCAACAAGCTCACACGTTCGCTCAGCAACGACGAGCTGAAGGATGTAGATGTGAAGGTGCTCAAAGGAGTGGTATATATCTCTCTGGCTGACAATATGCTTTTCAAGAGCGGAAGCTATGAGGTGAACAGCCGTGCCATGGAGACTCTCTCAAAGATTGCCAAAATCCTCAAGGATTACAAGGATTTCGATGTGCTCGTAGAGGGTAACACGGATAATGTGCCTATCTCAAAGACCAATATCCGCAACAACTGGGATCTCTCGGCTCTCCGGGCATCTTCTATCGTGCAGGTGCTCCAGAATCAGTTCGGCATTAATCCCCAGCGTCTTTCTGCAGCCGGACGCGGAGAGTTTAATCCGCTTACTGATAACGACACCGAAGTTGGCAAACAGCGCAATCGTCGCACAGAGATCATCATCACTCCCAAGCTTGATGATTTCATGGAGCTTATCGACAAAGCTCCTGAAGCAGATTCGGATAACTGATTCAATATGAATTCAGGATTATTGGATATTGCTGCATTTGCGGGATTGTTGCTCGCCGCTCCAATGATAACTTGCGCAGCCAATTTATCAAACCCTTCACGGTCGGCAGTTCATGAATTTGAACTGCCGACTGTGAGATGGCAGCGACTGTCTACTGACTCAACCGGAGGTAGAAACATCGAGCGTTTCATCATTAACAAAGTCGATTCTGTGTCACGTCTTTGTTTCATGCAGTTGGCGCGCCCGTTGAATGTTGTTTCAGAAGGAGATTCCTGTGTGGAGATCAACGCAGGTTATTATTATCTTGTATCGCCAAAGTTTGGTAGCGATGCGCAGGATGTCATTATTGATGTTGAATGTGGTTGGCCGGTGAGAGGATGGTCGGAGGGTCCGGAATCATTCCATGCCGTCACGCCGGGCGGACGTATCATTGATGTGGCTGTACACGACCGTCAGGATATGACCGCCGCAGCGTTTGCAGATAGCAAACTGATGAAGTGGACTTTAGCTGCGGATTCCATCTATCGGCTCAACGAACGTATTTCAACGGGCAAGCATCCAGGTATATTCGACATTGCGCCTTCGTTCAAAAAAGTGACTCAGACTAAAGGGACGCACCGTCAGGGCTCACCGGTAGAGACAAAACTTATGGCTCATTCAAATCCTGAATACTATAAGATTACTCTTCAGCCGGATAAGGCCGTGATAGAAGGAGCGTCGGAGAAAGCTGTAACGATGGGCCGCAGGATGTTGGAGCGTCGTTTATATCCTGAGTCGGATGGCCGGATTCCTTGCGTGGTGATTGAAGACTGGCCCGATTATCCCTACCGGGGTCTTATGATCGACATTGCGCGCAACTATCAGACTCCTGAAGCGATGTACGAGATCGTAGATCTAATGGCTGATTATCGTCTCAACCGTCTGCATTTCCACATTACAGACGATGAAGCGTGGCGACTTGAGATACCCGGTCTTCCGGAGCTTACGGAACTCGGCTCGCGTCGCGGATATACTCCGGACAGCAGCGACTATCTACCTGATATTTTCAGCGGCACAGGAAAGGTTGACGATAATGTGCCTACGGCCAATGGTTATTTTACCCGTAAAGAATTCATTGACTTCATACGTCATTGTGATTCGATCGGTATTGCCGTTATACCGGAGGTCGAATCACCCGGACATGCGCGTGCCGCCATTAAAGCTATGGAGGCCCGTAGAAAACGCACGGGTGACGAAACCTATCGGCTGATTGAGGATAACGACACTTCTGTTTATACTTCCGCACAACTCTATCATGACAATCTGATGAATCCCGCTCTTCCGGGCACGTATAAGTTTATCACTAAGGTTGTGGATGAGATAGCTGCCATGTATAAAGAGGCCGGAGTGGAATTGCCCGGCATACATTTGGGGGGCGATGAGGTGCCTGAAGGAGCATGGGACGGCTCGCCATCAGCTGTTGCTATGGAGAAGACACTTGGTATTAAGGGACGCCATGCAATGCAGGGGGAATATGTGAAGCGCATCTCAGCCATTATGAAAGAGCGCGGTATACCTCTCTACGGCTGGCAGGACATATGCACGGATTACGACGATGAGTTCCATGCTATGGTAGCTCCGGCAGTAGGCGGTATGGACTGCTGGGTATCGCGTCATGATCCCGAGCACAACATAGCCCTGAAAGGAGTCAAAGCCGGTTACCCCGTCATAATCAGCAATGTTGATTACTTCTATATGGATATGCTTTATGCTCGCAATCCGGAGGAGAAGGGTCTTTATTGGGGAGGCATTACCGACGAGCTCCGTACGCTCTCGGGTTATCCTGATAAGATATGTCCGCCATCACCTGATCACATAGGCAAGGTCATAGGAGTGTCGGGCAAGCTTTTCGCGGAGACTATCCGTAATCGTGAGGACATGCAACGCCTGCTTTTCCCGAAGAGTCTCGGCTTGGCTGAGCGCGGGTGGAACGCTGAGCCAACCTATTCGGATGCCGACTTCAATATCCTGATAGGGGAGAAAGAGATTCCGAGGCTTGAGCGGCTTGGAGTGGAATGGCATTTGCGTCAACCGGGCATAAAGATTGAGAACGGTAAGATCTATATGAACAGTCCGTATCCCGATGCCGCGATTCATTATACGCTTGATGGTACACGTCCTGCTCTCATCGGTTCGGCCCTCTATAGAGGGCCGATAGAGCTCCCGGCGACAGAGACTGAAATTCGGGCTATTCTTGTGAAAGACGGAAAGACATCTGTCAACTCCCTTCTGAGGTATACTCCGGGAGAATAATCAAGACGAGTAATAAATATAAATAAAAGAGAGGAGGTACGCTTCCTCTCTTTTATTTTGGTCAACGCCAATGTAGAATGGAGCTGCTGAAAAATTTGAAAAATTTTTTCTGAATTATGTTGCAAATGGAGAAAAGGCGCGTTAAGAGAATGAAAGCTGTCAAACAGATTTCCTGACATTAGACACCCACACAGTTTAACTGACATTAGATACACCACATCAATGGACGCAGAAAGATTTACCGACATATTCTCGAGGCTGCAAGCAAATTTGCGGCGGTTGGCTCTGCGTATAGTCGGTGATGAGGATGAAGCCTCAGATGCAGTTTAAGATGTGTTCTGCACTTTATGGCGCAAGAAAGATGATGTGGCAGACAATGGAAGTATAGAGGGAATGATGGCAGTGAGCCTCCGAAACCGTTGCTTGAGCGAGATAAGGACTCGCACAAAATATCAGACTGATAGGCTTGACGATGCCAACGGCATGAAGGAGGAGATGTCAGACATAGAAGAAAGCAAGGAGGAAGAGGTGACTTCTCTTTACAATGAGGTTGAAGCCGTGATGAGGAGGCATCTTTCCGAACGCGATCGCGAGATACTGATAATGAGAGACAAGTATGAAGCAGATTTCGATGAGATCGCGGAGAAATTTGATATGACTCCGGCCGCTGTAAGAATGGCTCTCTCCCGGGCTCGTAAAAATGTGCTCCGGGCATATCGTGAAAGAAACAAGTAAAATAGGGAATGGACAGATGAAAGAGAAAGATATAAAACTGCTGATAGAAAAATACTTTGAGGGTGCAACTACTCTTCATGAGGAGCGGGCTCTTCGAGAGGCACTCCTGAAAAGTGGCTCCGATGATCCTCAGATCGTTGAGGCTAAGGCGGTCATGGCTTACGTAGGCATGGCGTCATCCACTCTTAAGACTACCGATGAAACGGAAGATATTCAGCATAAAGATGCCCAAAACTCACAGCTGCTAATGAAGTCGGCTAAGAAAAATAAGATGCGAAGACCCAGCTTCCCACAGCCCTGGAGTATTGCCGCCTCGATAGCCGTTCTTATTGTATGTGTCGCTGCTTTGCTTTGGTTTATGCCGGAGCGTTCTGACTACTACACCATGATCGCCTGCGTGGAAGATTCCTCACGCGACGCTGCAATAGATCTGATTGGCAGCCAGCTTCAAGCCTTAGGTGAAGCTTCTGATGATGTGGAGACCGATGTGCTTGAGAGCCTGAATCTTGTAATGGACTTTTGAACCGCAGGATTATGCTAAGTGATAATAATTATTCCTTGAAAACTACAACCAACTGATTATCTATATATGCTACGATTTATTCTCACATCCATGATACTGCTGGTGAGCATGATGGCTAATGCCACTTCCTCTCCTGCTTCATTGAAATACCTCAATGGCTATTTCAACAAGGATCCTGATGCCGCGGTGACAGTAGTAACCGGCAAACCTATGAAAGCCCATGATCTGGATGAATATCGTGGACTCACACTGCTTCATACTCCGGAAAAGGCAGCCCTCATTGAGGCAGCTGTAAAGAAGGATGCACAGACGGCCGAAGATAAGGAAGTATCTTACCGTAAAGGTGCGCTTTATTACGCTTTCCTGACCCTCACGCCCGGTGCTGATGGAAAAAAGCGATATTTATTTTATCTTAACCAGACTCTTGCAAAGGGCGACAAGATAATACTTATCTATATGTCGGGCAAGGCGTCGGCCGATAAGATCAGGAAAATGATTAAGAAATGATATTCAGGTTCTCCTTAAAATTCAGGTTCTCCTCAAAGAAGTAAAACCGATCGAAGATTCCAATATAAAGAAAAATGAACAATTATATGAAACGGATTTTTTCCACAATCCTGTTGCTGTTGTGCCTTTCAGGCGCAAGAACTTATGCTGCCGAATCAACAGCAGGCGACACCATAATACGTATGCCTTATCCCGAGAAAGTAGAGATAAAGACGAATGCCGACAGTCTATATGTCAAGGCCATGGGATTCTGCGAAGGACGAGGTGAGGGAGTTTATATCTATAATTACTCGAAAGCAAAAGATGAATCCGGAGATAGCGACTGGGAGGTGAATATCCCATTCCTGAGCAGTTATCGCGAGAGGAAAAATAAGCAGCGTTCGGGTGTGAGACTGACTGTCGACTGGTTTGATAATTTCTATGTAGGTGGCATACCCGGCATTGATAAGCCCAAAGGAATGAGAGGTGGCTGGGAGATAGGTTTCGACAACATAGTGGGAGTTTATCTTCATGCAGGCCGACGGGCTCCTGTGCTTTCTCTTGGATTTGGAATGGGCTATAAGGGAATCAATTATGGCGGAGGCATGATGCTTGCGCATGATGAGAAGACTCTCTTACTCGTTCCGCGGGATGAGGAAATCAGTTCTGCATCATCACGACTTCATCTGTTTCACCTGACTGTCCCTTTCATGATTACCCAGCCACTCGTTTGCGGTCTGTCGGCAAGAATAGGAGCTATCCTTAACCTGAATACCTATACAAGTGCCACAACGAAGATGAAGATCGGCCGCAAAAGCATGAAAGAGAGTTTTCATTCGCTTGAACAACGTTTCGCCACACCCTCCTTTTTCGGCTCACTGATTTATGATCATGTGGGAGTCTATGTAAGGTGGTCGCCTGTCTCGCTTTACAGCAGCGAGTGGGGTCCTCGGTGCAAGACTCTTTCCGTCGGTGTAAATTTTGTGTTGTAAGCATGTAACTTCCGAACCATAGAAACGAAGAAAAATCCAAATTTGAAAAATGAAGACGAAGATAATTTTACTTATGATAGCTCTTGCAGCAGGCGTAGGCCGGGGAAAGGGTGCTGAAAGAGAAGATACGGTAGTGACTTTTCAATCACCGAAATCTCTTGTGATCGTTGAGAATCCGGAAGGTGTTACAGCAGAGGTGACTGACGCCTTTGGCGATGTCTACAGCTACACCACTGAAACCGGTGGCAACTGGACAGCAAAAAGCACCTCACGGTTCAACAGAATCAGTTGCGGATGCTGCAACGGGTGGAGCCTGATATGCGGCGGCTTGACTTTCGGCTTTGTAGCCACACCCGGTCAGGGCCCGTCGAAATCACCTGACATGGGAAAGTCGATGGAGATAGGCTGGCTCAATGTAATAGGGGTAGAGAAGCAACTGCCTCAGAATTGGACCATTTCACTTGGCGTAGGTCTCGATTGGCGAAATTATAGGTCAACAAAGGGAGTGGTCTACGAAGTGATTGACGATCATGTCTACATTTCGGATGAAAAACTTGAAGGGTATCGCTACTCACGTATAAAGGTATTCAGCGTTCAGTTTCCACTTCTGGTGAACAAGACATTCCGCAAGTATGGCAGCTTGCGCCCTGGCATAAGTTTCGGCTCCATATTCAATGCTAATCCACATGGATCAGTGCAGACATCATGGCGCGATGAAGAGGGAAAGAAAAGGAAATATTATACAGCTTCAATCAGTCAACGAAAGTTTACGATCGACTTATACGGACAGCTTACTTTGGGTAGTTTTGGAGTGTATGCCAGATACTCTCCCTATAAGCTCTTGACCGGAAAAGGCACACCCGACTATCACTCCTTCTCAGCCGGAGTAATCCTCTTCTATTGATATTTATTGAGTGCGTAATTGGTGAGGGCGCAGTTGCCAGAAAGCCACGGCTGACGCTGCCGCTACATTCAAGGAGTCAACTCCATGAGCCATAGGTATGCGTGCCACGTAATCGCAAGAGGAAATCACCTCTTTTTGAAGGCCGTCGCCCTCTGTGCCGAGCACAATCGCGAGACGGGGTTCGGCGCATAGCTGAGGATCATCTATAGGCACGGAATTATCGCTCAAAGCCATGGCTACGGTTTTGAAACCATAAGCGTGGAGAGAGTCGAGGGGCTCTCGAATCCACGTCCAGGGCACTTGAAAAATCGTACCCATCGACACTCTCACCGCTCGTCGGTTCAAAGGGTCGCAGGAGGAAGGCGTGAGTATGATACCGTCGACTCCCAACGCGGCTGCCGAACGGAATATAGCCCCGATATTGGTGGTGTCGACTACTCCGTCAATTACAGCCACACGGTTTGCATCACTGCAAATCTCTGCCACAGTGGGGAGCTTTCGTCTCCTCATGGCGCAGAGCACTCCTCGCGTAAGCTTATATCCGGTAAGTTGTGTGAGTAATTCGCGTGAACCGGTGAACACGTCAATTTCAGGAAACTCCCTTATTATGAAAGCCGCGTCGCCCTCGATATGGCGTTCTTCACAGAGCATGGATAAGGGTCGGTAGCCTGCATTGATGGCCACACGAATCACTTTCGGACTTTCAGCTATGAAGATGCCGTTCTTTTCATCAAGACGGTTGCGCAATTGAGCTTCAGTAAGCGAAGTGTATGTTTCAATACCGGGATGGCTGAGAGTAGTTAAGTGGATTACTGACATAAGAATTGTTGTTGCTTACATAAAATAAACGCACTGTTTCCGGTTTGAGTATACCGTAGGCAGTGCGTTTATTCTTTATAATGTATGTAAGAGGGGGCCTTGAATGTAGATTGAATTATCTACGTGCAAGAATGTCATTTGCGGGCAAGGATAAGAGCCGAGTAAGGCGCGAGAGTGATTTTTCCACCCTTAGAAGTGCCCAAGCCGTCAGCGGGAGAAATCTTTCCATCCTTGGCTACGATCATCCAGTTACCTTTAGGGACGTTTACAGTCTGCTCGTTCGAAGCGCCGTTGAACACTACCTTTATCTCCTCCCATTCATCACCGTTGGCATGGTTGCGCAGAGAGTAAGAGATGAGGTTAGGAGTCTTGGAAGAATCGATATTGTCGAATTTGAGATTCTTCGCGATGTCTTCAGCCGTGGTCATACGGAAAGCCGGATGGTTCTTGCGTAGCTCAATGAGGCCCTTGTAATACTCAAACTGGTCGCGATATTTTGCTTTGTTGTTCCAGTCGATTGCATTAATTGAATCCGGGCTCTTGTATGAGTTGTGCACGCCCTGTTTGTCGCGGAACACTTCCTCGCCGGCAAACATGAATGGAGTGCCCTGAGAGGTGAATACAATGGTTTGTGCGAGTTTGGCTGCATCAAGCATGTTCTGCTCGGGTTCACCTTCCATCGACTTGCGGAGTTTGTCGGTGAGAGTGAGATCATCGTGGCATGAAACGTAGTTCACGATCATCTCAGGAGACTGGGCATAAGCAAATTTTGAATTGTTACCCTTCGAGTAGTCTACCTGCGGATGAGCCGTAGCGGCTACGATGCCGATTTTCACCGTCTCCTCATTGCCCGGTTTTCCTGTAGCGAAGCCACGGTCGGCAGCATTTGTATAATGTCCTTTCACTGCATCGCGGAGGTCGTCGGAGAAGACAGCGATATCAGTCATCTTGCTCACATTCTCTTTAAGCGCGCGGCGGTCTACTGCCAAGGGTGAATCTCCGGCAGTCCAACCCTCACCATAAACAAATATTGACGGATTGATCTTTTTAAGCTCCGCGGCCACCTCGTTCATCGTATCGATGTCATGAATGGCCATAAGGTCGAAGCGGAATCCATCGATATGGTATTCATCAGCCCAGTATTTTGTAGAGTTGATGATGTAGTCGCGCATCTGCTGGAGGTCGGAAGCAGTCTCGTTGCCGCAGCCGGAAGCGTCGGAATAGCGGCCGTCGTCCCAATGGCGGTGATAGTAACCCGGGGCTGTCAACTCAAAGTTGGAGTCATCATTCTGTGCAGTGTGGTTGTAAACCACGTCCATTATCACGCCGATTCCTGCATCGTGTAGAGCCTTGATCATCTCCTTCATCTCCTTAACGCGTGCTGACGGATCAGAGGGATTTGTAGAGTAAGAACCCTCGGGAGCATTGTAGTTGAGAGGATCGTAGCCCCAGTTGTATGTATTATCCTGAAGGTTCATCTCGTCAACCGAGTTATAGTCGTAAGAGGGAAGGATATGCACATGGGTTATGCCTAATTCCTTGAGATGGTCGATTCCGGTTTTATCACCAAGGGGAGTGACAGTGCCATCTTCTGTGAGAGCGAGAAATTTACCCTTATTGGCGATGCCTGAAGAGGGGTGCATCGACATGTCGCGGTGGTGCATCTCATAGACGATGACATCGCTGAAATTCTTTACTTCCGGACCTTTGTCGGTATTCCAGCCTTCGGGATCTGTTGACGCGAAATCAATGATGGCGGCACGGTTGCCATTGACGCCTACAGCCTTCGCCCATACGCCCGGAGTCTCCTGTTTCCACTGGCCGTCCCATTTAATCTGAAAAGTATAGAACTTGCCATAAAGCTTATGGGGCACGGAGGCTGTCCATGTGCCGGTAGTGGCATCATACTTCATGGGGAGAGTCTCGTAAGCCGAGCCGGTGTGTCCGTTGTCATAGAGATTGACGCGAGCATCCTGAGCCTTCGGGCTCCAGAGGCGGAAATGTGTGCCTGAGTTGTCTACAGTCAGCTCAAGATCATCGCCGTTATAAGTGGGGTAGGAGATAAACTGAGAGTCGAAGCTGCTTTGAGCCGAGGCAGTTGCAGGGTTGATTGCCATGCCGGCTGACATGAGTGCAGCGGTGACAAGAGTTGGGAAAATTCCGGGTTTCATGTAAATCGTGTTTCGTGCAGATTAAAGCATGTAAGAAAATCTGAAGCATCAATTCTTCAATAATAAATCCTGAATTGGCTTCAATAAAATAACGCAAAAAGGTGTGACTACAGCTACGGATTTGCCATATTCACACCATAATAACGTGTAAAATCCCCTAATTATATACCCTTAACAAAAATTATCGAAAATAATTGTTTTTCAACAATCGAAATGAGCATGTATAAACAAATAGTGTATATTAATCTATGCATTGTTATTGCAATCTTGAATGAAAACGTTATTTTCCTCCAAGACTCGTTGTATAGAGTCCTGGAAATTGAAAACATATACCGAGAATTTGAATGAAAAATATTAATGCATTAAAATTGTAGAAGTTTCATCGATTTTGCTTAGTATCGTTTGTTTTATTCTCTAAGAATTCTTTCATTAAAGACTCCCAGTCTACATCAGAATTATACAAGTAAATTAGTGCTTTTCTATCACCCTCTTTATGAAACCGTTCGAGAACTTCTTTTGACTTATTATGTCCTCTTTCAGCAGCTTTGACAAACCATTCAATGCCACTCTTGATATCTTGTTTACATCCTTGGCCAAGCGCCAAGTCATAACCTAAACGAAACTGTGCATCTAAATGACCTTGTTCCGCAGCCTTCTTATAGAGTTGGAAGGCCTCTGTGTAATTCTGCTCTATTCCTTTCCCTCTGTCGTATAGGCGTCCGAGTTTATATAGGGCTTGATCGTAGCCTTGTTGTGCTGCTTTTGCATATAATTCTGCTGCCATTGCGTAATTTTGTTCTACGCCTTTGCCTTCCTCATATAATTTACCAAGGCGATATTGAGCAAAATAATAATTGTGTTCAACTGCTTTTTGATAATATTCCACAGCTTTTGCGTAATTCCGTGAAGTCCCTTTCCCTTCCTCATACAGCTCACCAAGTCTATAGTATGCTGGGTAGTCTCCTTGGTCTGCAGCTTTACTGTACCATTTGAAGGCTTCCTTATAATCATTTGGAACTCCTATGCCTGATTGGAAGAGAAATCCCATGAAGAATTGTGCCTCCATATAACCTTGTTCCGCAGAAAGTCTGAACCATTTGGCAGCTTCATATTTATCCTCTTCTACACCTTTCCCGTCAATAAGGCCGACAGCTAAAATATTCTGCGAATAAGCATCACCTTGTTCAGCCGCTTTACGGAACCATTTCATGGCTTCGTTATAATCCTTATCTACCATGTATCCATAATAATAAATTTTGCCCAGACTGGTTTGTGCAATAATATTACCTTGTTCTGCAGCTTTATAAAACCACCTTAAAGCTTCCTGAATATCTTTTTTTTCATAATAGGCTAACCCGATTTGAAACTGTGCTTCCGGATTATCAGAGATTTGTTGATAAATTGCCAGAGCTTTTTCTTCATTGCCTTCTTCCAGAAGCTTAGCAGCCTCTTTGAGCAAAGTTTCATGTCTGATTTCTTGATTAACCTTTTCGTAGGCTTCAGGCAAGTAGCCCGATGGTACCTGCAAAGTCAGAGTATATACATGCTTTCCTTGAAGTGGCTTTTTGAATTTGTATTCAAACGGCAGGAAGTCGGGATGCCTTACAGTAACTTTTAACGATTTGTCTCCTAAGTAAACTAAAGTCGCACCGCTATTATCCTCCTCTTGGCTAATAAGAATCGGCGACTCTACACTGAACCCTTTCAAGCGAGGGATTATAATTTTCAGTAGAGCCGTTGGTTCCCCGTTGATGTCTGTCTTTTGATTCATGCTTGCCGAAATATCAAACACGCTTTCTTCAAACGAGTGAAATTCAAGCTTGTTTTGTGCATTAATTTCGGTAAGAGTGAAAATGAACGAGAAAAATAATATCAGTGAGTAATATTTCACAATGGTAGAATTGATAATGCTTTTTATTATATATGCCAAGAGTGGGTGCTATTATAAATGCCAAGAGTGGGTGATTTTAGAAATATCTCATCACGCCACTCTTGGATTAAATCTATTGATTTATACGAAATCGTCTTTGTGGCTTCCTATTCTTCGTCGTCGGTAGAATTAGTCATGATCACGATCTCCTCGTCTTCATCTGAGGCATTTTCATCTTCAGATGAATTATACATCGGCACAGCCTCCTCTTCCTCCTCTTGCTCAGGTTGAGTTTCCTCTACAGTAGTTTCGTTACTGTAGTCGTACGTTGAGGTGGATTCCTTTGTTTTGGAAGATGAATCCTTTGAACCTGAATTTGAACCTCCTGTTGCCGTGGCCATAAGGAGGAAAAGAGCAGTACAAAGGATCGTGCCGACCAATCTGAATTTTGTAGATTTCATATCAGTAATTGCAATTATTGTTAAGCTTATTCGCAAAATAAATATAAAGTACTCCTAAAAGTCCACCCGCCGTATAGCTGATTAAATCGGCTACGTCATACACGCCCGGGAGAAGACTAATCTTTTGGAGAAGTTCTGAGGCTACGCCTATCAACGGAATAATCAGGGCAAACGGAAGACATTTTGGAAATGAAAAATTCCAGAGAATTCCGATAAAGATAGTATAAGAACATGCCCATAGCCCATCCGGCAAAGCAAATACCACCCAATCCGGCAATGAGGAGGGGACAGTCTCTCGGAGTGAGGTAAGCCACTGAGTGGAATCTGTCAAATGCGCCCATCTGAACATTCTCAACGACAAGGGACGATAACATAAATATATCGCTCCTCCCATAAGAATCAGCAGGAATGCCACGAGATACGAAGTTATCAGCAGGCGCTTTGGCATGTAGGCAGTATCTTAAAGTTTCTTTTTCCAATAAGCTGCTTTCGATGGATCTCGAGCCACCTTCTCATAGTATCTGATGAGATTTTTGACCGATTGTTTATGGCCGGCATTTGCAGCCTCGGTCCAAAGTTTTACAGCCTGGGGATAATTCTTTTTGCCCTTATTATAAATAAGAGTGGCATAGTATCCTTTTGCAATTTCATCGTTCTGGTTCATTGCCTTCAGATACACTTTTTCAGCCTCATCAAGGTTCTTTTCTGTTTCGTAAATATTTCCGAGCCATCTCATCGAACGTACATCATTGTAGTTGTCTATGGCCATCTTGAGAAGTTCTTTAGCCTTCGCATCATTCTTTACCGTCGCCTTCCCTTCTTTGTAGTATTTACCGAGGTAGGAGAGGGTAGTGAGAGAGCGGTCACCGAGTGAATAAGCCTTGTCAAGAAGCTTGAAAGCTAAATCCGGTTGTTCCTTGTCAAGCCGTTGCCCGGCACGGGTAAGAAACTGGTTGACGGTAACCCCATTGACTATTACCTCGTCTTTCCGTATATGATCAAGATTCAGATATTTAAGATACTGACTAAGGGATGGTTTCTCAAGATTAGCTATTGCCAACACACAAATAGCCTGCGATGAAAGATTCCCTAAGGATGCTTTGTTCCAATATTTGATAGCGTTTTCTGAACTCTTCGGCATCCCTATGCCATAGAAGGCCATGGAGCCGAGTATATCCAGAGCCGGTGAATAATATTTGTCCCCCTCCTCTATAGATTCAAGTAAATCAATCACTTCGGAGGATGGTATCTTTATAACGTCGGGATGATCTACAGCCAATATTGCACGTCTGAGACGTGAATAAGAATCATTATATTGTTCATATTCTTTATAGGCCTTAAGGTATTCTGTGGAACCATAGAGAGAGTAAACATCACCCATTGCCTTATGCGCCGATTTCTCTCCGCCCTTCAAGGCAATGTCGAGGTATTTACGCATCTCCGTAGGGTTACCCTTTACGATATTCTCTGCAGTGAATACAGCAGCTTTCGGATGGCCTGATTCTGCAGCCTGACGAATGTATTTCAGACCCTCGGCATTATCACCGCGCTCAATCAATAACTGACCATATTCCCACATTGCGAGCTCATCGCCATTTTCAATCATCTTGCGATAGGTCTGAAGAGCCTTTAAAGTATTCTGCTTGGTTTTCCCGGTGCCTTTTGAAAGCTTATTTGCCTCACTTATCATAGGCAAGGCGAGTTTGAGCTCGTTCATATCCGATGTGGCATTAACTTCCACTTCGAGAGGATCGTAACCTTTGGCTTTTGCGGTAATCATGTATTTGCCAAGAAGCCTGATCGGCTGGTTCGCCTTAAATTTTGTAACAGATGGCTTCAAGGCGTTACCGAGAGGTTTGATTGTGAACTCAGCTTTCGTAGGGCTCACAATAGTTACAGGCACACGGATATCGGCATCAAGGTTTTCATTTTCCTTGAAAAGATCAATGGGGAATTTCTTGGTGTAGCCCGATTTTGAAACCTCTACATAATGGCGACCCATAGGCAATGAAATGCCCCCTTTCTTTTTCTCCACCGCTTTTCCATCAATTTTAATGGTGGATCCCTCTGCTCCGGAAATGAGGAGGTTGCTTTTTTTATCTGTCTGCAAGGCTATAAATTCGTCCTTACGACCAACTTCCTTCACATCCTCTTCCGAGATAACCAGAGTGCCCGACACAGGGTTAAAGCCACTCTTCGAAGTGGAGAGTGTGTAGGGGTAATCTCCTTTCTTCAGTTTAAGAAGAAATTCACCGTCGTCAGTAGTAAGCTGTTCGCCGTTGATGGCGAGATTGGCATCCATGACATTGGTGGTGATGCGCACTGACACTTCACCAAACTTAAGGTAATTATCCGGAATCTTCAAAACCAGTTTATACACCATCTTGCCTTTAAGGGGTTCATCAAATGTGTAATCAAGAGTTTCAAAATCCTTATGTCGGATACTTATCTTTCTGGTTCCATCAGTGAGACGAATTTTCATTTCACCGGGTGAGGTTTCGATATGCCCAAATTGATTAGGAGTAGATATCACTACGTCAGATAATATAGGAATCTGTAGCTTCAATATTGCTGTAGGCTCACCGTTATTATCCAATACCGGATTTTTAGAGGCTTCGATATCCCAAAGTTGTTCGAATGACTCTACCTCCAGCTTGAACTGAGCATGAGCGCATAGAATCGTTAAAGAAAACGCTATGAAGAAGAAAAATAGTCGCTTTAGCATTTAATATTTGTTTAATATTGAAATCAGTAAAAGGCGCTCCGGCTTATCTTGTTGGATAATTTGCCATAACGATCAATGGCACGGGTTACTACAACTCCACTTTCTCTATTCGGATTACTGCAGTATACTTTGGTCTCCTCTTCACTTGCAAGCATCTTTGTATTGTCTATGTCAAGCAACAGAGCCAGACTTGCATCGTTACGGTAACTCTGATCCGGCAAGGTGAAAAATCCGTAGAGGTAGTCATATTCTGTCGGGTAGAAGTTTGCAATGGTATAGGAATCGGAATAACCGATAGAACCTATACGGACGGTTCCATCAAACCCCTCTGTTGATTTACGACTTACTAATTCCATACGGATTTCTCCATATTTTTGGCCCTTGCAAGGAAGAATATACAGGTACTTGTATTCATTGTCACATCCACACTGTGCAATATAATAATCTGTAACATATTCAACATTCTTACTGGAAAGATAATACAGAGCTTCTTTTACTGTCAAATGTTCTTGTGAAGCATATGTTTTGAATCCAGTCGTTTCACCTTCCGGAAGAACCATACATGCATAAGACTCAGCCAAAGTACATGATTTTGTTACTGTAAGTTGGCAAGTGGAGTCAAAATATTTATCTCCCTTGATATAATTGCCTCCTGAAAAACTCACACGATCACTACCATCTTTATCATTTTTTATCTGGTTGCGATCGGCCTCAAGCTGATCATATATGGTGGGATTTGATCTTTCAAGCATTTTATCATCAATCTCACCACAAGAGGATAGACTTGAAATTAGAAGTGGAAATATCAGAAATTTTAGATACTTTTTCATAGCTGTAAAAAATTTATTGACCTTTAGCCCATCCGATGGAGAAGTTCACTTGATTTCTCCAGCCTGAGTTGAAAGGATGGTTAAGAAACTGATGAGTATATCCTGCACCGAAAATGAAATTACGGAGACGGTAGAATAGGGTAGCGGATGCAGAGCCACCCCACTTATATTTATAATCGCCTGTGAGCACTTTATTCTCGCTAGTGCTCAGATATCTCACTGCTCCACCACCAACCTGTGCATACAGTTTCCTTACTACTTTAAACATAGGACCTGCACTGAACGTCATGGCTGTATATCGCCAGTCGTCTTTCCACTCCTTATCCTTAAATTCGATTTCCCCATAAGGAGTATCTATGGAGAAACGTACATCAGTTGACCATGAAATGAAGCCACCGAAATCCTTGCAGTACGCAAAGTTAAGTCCGATGGGTTGATAATGTGTGCCGTGATACATGAAGCAGAGGTATCCCACCATCTCGTCGAGACGGAATACGTTGTGAGTTCGTTTACCGACTGTAATCTCTTTTGTTACCCATGCGTGAGTGTTGGCATATTCAGAAAGACGGTATTTGCCAAGCATGTGATTGTATTTTGCTTTTCCATTGCTCGTGGATTTTAATCTCGGCTCCGGGGCATCACCAATTGGAGTCAATGCATTGGTGCCTGTTCCATATACTCCTTTCAAGACAACATTACCACTTAGCCAGAGATTTGTCTGGTTCACTCTTGGCCTCACATTTATCTCCTTGGAGTCGGAATACTTGCCATACTGCACCTTTATATTATGATTACCTTCTTCAAGATAAATGGAGTCACGGTTGGTATGTTTCTGGGTATCGATGTAGAGATCCGCGTAATCATCGTAGTCGAGTACTACTTTATACGTACCCGTCTCACTGGAAATATTTACGGTTTCTGTATCAAACTTATTACCGAATACGATGATTCCGCTTAACGATTCGCCACCTTTGAGGGGAGTAGCGAAGACAATATCGCTTAAGATATATTCATCGTGACTGACGTAAACCTTGTTAGTGCCGTCGAGCACGTACACCTCATAAGCGAACCCTTTGCCGTCAGCCAGATCTTTCTTGATAACCTTTAAGACATTATTACTGAAATCAAGGTTATCAAGCTCGCTCTCTACAACCAGCATCGCTGTAGGGTCTTCGTTGTGATCATTAATTATTTTGTCTGGGGGGACTATACCTGAGACGGCTTTATCCATTTTCACTTCAAGTCTGGCGTCAGCCCACGACTTGAATGGAAGCAACAGAATCGCCATGCTCAAGCAGATAATCAGTTTATTTCGTTTCATATGGTCAGAATGGTTTTAGTTTGATTTTTCCGAGATCAGTAGTCTTGTCCTTAGATATCTTGATATCCTTTTTCTCCCATTTCCTATAGCCGGTCTTTATGATCTCAATACGGTAGGTGCCGGTCTTGATAGCTACTGTATTCTTGATCGGGGTTTTCCCGAGAGGAATTTTCTCATCATTTGTGTAAAGATACACATTCGCACCGGAAGGGTTGGTTGTGAGAGAAAGCGATCCCTTGTCTGATGTCTCAAGCACTATAGCCTCATATGTAGTTTTGGATGCCAATCCCTTGAATTTGAGGGTGAGTTTGTTTTTGCTTCCGTTTGAAACCGTGAGATGGGTTGATCCTGCGGGGAGATATACATAATAAGTGGCATTCTCATATGCCACGTTGCCACAGACATTGCCCGAAAATTCGAGATTTGGCTCACTTGATCTCACCATTATCACAGCACATGGATTACCCTTATCATCGTTGCGTGAATTGCGTGAGGCATACACATTGGTCTGAAGCAATGTCACCTCCTTGTCGATACGTAGATTCTGGGCCGCGCAAGGTAAGAAATTCAGAAGAAGGATAAGAAATGCTAATCTTTGAATCATTTGTCGGTAGATTTAGTTGCCAATGAAATATCTGATAGTCGTTACCAACGATATTATTCGGATCAGATACCGTCAATAGAATTCAAGTCAAAAATCTCATTCTCAGGCAGGGGAGTTTGCTTGTTCTGGTCAAGATACATCGGTTGCCAGGTTCTCACGTGAATCTGGGGCGCCGAGGGATCGGTGAAATCCCAAACCATGAATACGTAGCCTTCGTCGCTGTAGTTTGAGGATGTGTAATGTTGCACCACCCTCACTCCATAGATGTTGGGATTGACACCATGTCGCTTTATCGACACGTCATCAAAATTGACGTTGATGTAACGGTTGTTCTTGAACACACGGGCAAGATTCGAAAGATATTCCTTTTTACCTTGCTTGGTGTACTTTACAGTGGGAAGAGAAATGCCTACTCCGTCAAAGTTCTTTTTGGGGGTTACAACTTTACCGGTGATTATCAACGCATCGTCTGAGAACACCTGATTGAGGAATTTGAGATCCTTAGTATTGTAAGAAGTTCTGAATCTTTCCACATAATCAAGAATTTCAAGACGCTTTTCAAGATCATTGAGCTGGACGCCTTTCTCCATGAGCTGTTTATAGGTGTTGTTCTCGATGGAGAAATAAACTTCGGTAATATTGCCGTTTTTGTCAAAATTCAATACGGCTTCTTTATATTCAGGCTCCGATCCTTCATCCTGCGGAAGAAGTTCCAAAGGTATGTTTCTGATCTGGTAACCGTCGTGGCTGCTTAGCAATGACTCGCCTATATATTCATCTTCGGTACGGAAATGCACATTTTCCCAGAGCATCTCCATGGAACTCTCTCCGGAGGCTTTCATGAGACCGTTGAGCTTCAGGGCTCTGTTGGCATTGTAAGCGTCATTTGTCTCGGAGAAGAATCTCGAGGCATTTTTCTCAATAGTGGATTTCAGGGATGGATTATCCACACCGTCAAGAATCTCCACCTCTACGTTTGCATGAACTGCAAAGGGTAGGGCAATAGAAATAATAGAAAAGATTAATGATAAAAATTTCTTATTCATGATATGGTAGGTCTTTATGGCAGTGTGAGCCAGTAGGCTGTGCAATATTTGTAGGAATCAAGATTAACCTTTTCCCCTGTCGTGGCGTTGGTCCAGTTGCCTCCTGAACAATGCAAAATAGCAATCGGAGTTTCGGAGCGGTCGATCACCACTACAAAGAAATCGTTAACTGATGCTATGGGAAAAGCGGCAGCTCCCGAAATCCCTTTGGCTTTTTTCAGCTCAACAAGAAGTGTCTGCACCTCTTTTGAAGTCTTGGCAGAAGCTATGCGGGATAATGCGGGAGAAATTACGACCGGTGCCTGTTGCTGCTTCTGGGGAGCGGACGGTTGCACAATCGAATAACTGTCATTCTCATTTTTAGCTAACATAGCTGAACTTCCCTCTTCTCCGATAGGGATCAGATCTTTCTTCTTCACATACACCAAAACACGGCATCTGTTGGAACCTGACTGCGAGATAAGACGCTCGGAATGATTGGATATGTTGGAAAGAAGCACAGCATCCGGCATGCCTTTGCCGTTTTCTTTGAAGTAAGCGGCTATTTTTTCGCTAAGCAGGGCAAGTGCTTGTTCGTAGGCTTTATCTTCGGTTTCTCCTCTCACGTCGGCTGCGATGTAAGTGTTGGTATCACGCACCACTTTGGCCATCATCCGGTCGGTCTGATTGTCAGCCATCGCAGCGTTTGAAAGAGAAAGTATGGAAAGAATTATTAGAAAAAGTTTTCTCATAAATCCGGGAATTCTTCAAAAAGTGATTTCAAATTATCTAATCTCACGTATGAAAAGAGAGTGGCGTTGATTTTGCCTCCTGACTCAACAGCCGACATCGGAGCCTTTACGTTCACAACATGGCAATAGCCTCCCATATCGTTTTTCCAGAGGTAAACACCCTCCACCATATCCCCCTTAAGCTCTTTAGTGGCCCAGAATGGAAAACATCCCTCTTCCGAGAGCAGGGTGAATAGATCCGAGAGAGTAGTTTCAACTGTGGAGGAGGTGTAGCCGTACTGTTTTACAGTGACGTCCATCTGAATAGGCTGGGGTGCATATCCCGTCAGGAAAACATTGGACAAGGATTCCACAGGATATTTACCGAAATTAATCAGCAGGGGCATTTCATCTTTCCTGCCTTTTGAGGGTAGGTAAATAATCTTACTTGCCAGCTCGGGGGTGATGTAATGACCGTTGTCTTTGATATAAAATTCTGAGAACGGCAACCGCTTGAGCTCCTGGCTTGACGCCATAGGCAAAGTAATGGGATTTCCGGCACCATTGCTCGCCTGCAACTTTTCGATCATGAGCAATTCAAGATCTTTCTTGTTACCTTGTTTCAGAAGGCCAATCTTAGCCGGGAAGCGACAACTTGTGAGGACTCTGCCGTTCTTCTCCCAGCGGGCGGTGTAAACACCTTTATTGAAATCAAGAGAGAAGCTCACGTCTTCAGGAAGAGAGAGAAGGGTGGCGTCATTACCTGCAAGATACGTGAAACCATCGTCTTTGATACGCCTCAACTTATCCTCTTTTTCTTCCGATTGCGGTAGGGAAACGATTTCTGCATAATGATTAAGAAATCGCGCGGCCATACCGAGCTGTCGGTCTTCAAGTAAAGAGGAGGGTATTCCCCGGAGGCTTCCCGACATGGTGAATGTCGAGAAAACTCCGAGGAATATGGAAATTAATAAGCTTAGATTTTTCATTTTAACCGGCTTTACCGATTACGATCCTCTCTTTCGACTGGTCGTTTTTGAACCAGCGACCGTGTACGAGATGACCGTTATCCCATTCTCCGATTACGTATTCGCCCGGTTGAGCCACTCGGCCCTTGGAATCGCGCGAGTCGATTACAGTTTCCACGGAATAAGTCATTGTGCCTTCACCATGAGGCTGACCGTTTTTCCAACCGCCTTTCCAGGTGCCGTAACTGAGTTTGTGAACGGAAGTCTGTGGCTGAGGAGCTGGTTGTGTTTTGGGCTCGGGTTTCGGCTTTGACTCAGGCTCTACCACCGGCTCGGGCTCAGGTTGCGGAGGTGTAATAGTATCCGTTTCAAGAGAGTCAATCGGTGGCTCGGGAGAGGGTACGGGTTGTTCAATGCCTTCTTCTTCACCTCCATTATCAACTACCGGAGCTGAGGGCTGGCAGATCCACCATATCACGAAACCGAGAAGAATCAGTATCACGGCTCCTACGATGTAGATTACAGGACTGATTTTCGATCTCTTCTTCTTACCTTTTGGTTTGTCTTTAGATATTACCTTGCCCTGCTCATTCACTTCAGTGAGGGGAGAATGACACTCCGGACACTCGAAAGGCTCGCCTTGACCTATTTCGATTATCTCCTTGCTTCCGGCCTTGTCGCAATCTCCATAGTTGCGGCATATGCCTCTTCTGATATTCTTGTTATCTTCCATATCTTGATTTTATTCTTTTAGCTGTTGATCAATCTTCGGTGTTAAGTTCGTTATCGCCGAGACTGTTACGTATCTTCTTATATTTCACATACTCCGGAGAGAACTCGTCGCCATTGCAGGCATCGAGAATGATTGAGCGGAGCACCTTGTTGACCTCCCTCATGAGATCAGCCTTATCATCAATATGGACGTACTGACGCTCAAGCTTTTTCTTAACTTCGGCCTGAAGATCAAGGGCATCTTTACGGTTGGTCATGAGATATTTGATTACTCCCGGGAAATCCTTACCCCAGGGCACTTCGCTTCTTACCGCGTCGCCATATTTATCTACAGTAAAGTAGTAATATGCCTTTTTGCCGGTTCTGCTGTCGGTGCTCTCTTTAATGAGACCCATTGCAAAACCTAACATCACCGGCTTTGGAAGCTCAAGAGCCAACTCTGCGGCAGAAGCCTCATAGAGAGAGGGGAGTGGTTCTTTCAGAGTCTCAGTGTGCAGCACCAGATTATTTATGTCGGAATTATGGCCTTTCACGAGACGGTCGTAAGCCTCTTTGAGCACTGTCAGATTGTCGATATGGCGCAGAGGGAACATGGAGCAGAGTGTCATTATGGCAATCTGATCGTTACGATGGCTCTGTGCCAAGGTCACCTTATTTGCTCCGATTGTATCCTGGAATGCGCGGAACAGTCTCTCGCGGAACCCACTTTCATCCTTCTCTTCAGGGAGATAGACAATATAGGCAGTGATTGTCTTGTCGTGATTACCGTTGGAATACCGTGTCACCTCGCTGTCGTTCTTCTTGATGAATGTGCGGGCACTTTCCATCAGTTCATGTGCGAAACCGCGAAGTTTCTCCCCAGTGGGATCGTCATATTCCTGACGAAGCTTCTCAAGGATGTTTACGTTCGTCACTTTCAGACGTGGATCTTCCTTGCTTCTTTCCTCTACCTCTTTCTCCGCGCTTGCTATGCACACTTCAAACACCACATTGAGTGCGCCTTCAGCCGCATTCTCCACCTGGCCTTCGTTGGCACCGTAAGCTTTAAGGAAATTGTCGAATCCTTTCTCCTCGAGATCACCTGTCTCGGCTATCAGCGCTCTTCTTACGCTGCGGGCAATCTGAGCCTGAGTTTCTTCGTTGCGTATGGCTTTCTCCTTGATGTCGTTGACAGCTTTCTTATCATACTTCCGAAGTGTCTTGGCGTCATTGGTAGCTTCATCTCCGCATCTCTGGGCTCCTTGGAACTGGGCCTTCTCAGTCATAGCCGAAAGCAGGGCTGAGAAACGTATGATGGAAGATTCAAGGTCTTGAAGCGAGATCTTGATATTCTCAAGCAGAGTCACTGCATACTTGAATGCTTCGAGACGGGTACGCTCAATGTAATAGAGTTTGGTCTTCTCACAGAAACTCTGGAATCTATCTTGACGCTTACCTATCAGATTGCCGAAAAGACCTGTGCCGGTCACGTCTTCCTGAGCCGTGTGGAGATCAGCTTTCATAGTCTCCAATTTGCCCTCATAGTCTTTCACTTTCTTGTTGAACTCCTGTATACGCTTGTCGATATCCTTAAGGAGGAGTTTCATATACTCCTCTATCTGGAGCGCACCGTAAGTGCCCTCCTCCCAACGTTTGAAGAGATCCTGTTCGATAAGCCTTACGATTTTCCTTGCATATTTAGGACTGTCGGCCATCTCCTGAGCAAAGTAAGGCACCACACCCATCCTGCGGAATTTCTTCTTGAAGAAAGCACTCATCATTCCGCTGTAGTAGTTGATCCATTCATCCTTGTCCATGGAAAGGGCATCCTCGGAATATCCATTGGCAGGAGCGTTGAACGTATCAAAAAATTCCTGAACTGTTTCTCCACCGGGCAGAGCCGCTTCTCTCATCAGGATTTTATTACCAAGATGAAGTTTCTCTCTGTCTTCAGTTATTGTTTTTGTGGTAATTTCGTCTGTGGCATTCTCGCGTGTGGAAAGTGCATATCCTGCAGAGGTCCAGTTCTGGAAGTGCATCTGCAAGGTGGCGCGTTCAGCAAGTTTATAAGCGATATGCTCCTTAATTTCGTTTTCAGGGAAAATCACTCTGCGGAAACCGAACGACAGGTTCTTGATGTTTCTTACACGCTGTCCCTGAGCATCAATCTCTTCTGTTGGATCTCCGTTCTCAAACTTCTCCGTCTTGCTCAATGCCACGTTGAGAGTGGCATCCTTATCCACGTATATTTTCTGGAAAAGGAAGTCAGCCACCATCTGTGGCAATTCTTCATTGAGCGAGAGAATGCGGCCTCTTTCATTCACGTTGGTGAAGAGGTAGGTACCGGTGATCGGTGCGGCTGATTCTATCCGGCGGATTTCGCCTGTATATGGATCTCTTGTGCCGGTAATGTCAACCGGGGTGTAACGTCCGCAGGCAATGGCATTAAGCTCCAGAAGAGCCGCATAACCATTAGCCTGATAGTATTCCACGTTGTCGGAATAGACGGTCTGACGTTCAGGTACATAGAGATAAAGGTGAATCTGAGGACCATCACCGTAGATCTGGCGAATCTGAGCAATGGTGTCGACAATCGAGCCTGAACCTGTGCCTCCAGCGAGACCGGCGCAAATATGGAAATGCACTTCCTGCTGATTTGAGCGGCTCTGGAGCATGGCAACACGTCCCTTAAGTTTAGCCACGAAACCCTCATCCTGTTTCACATGGCTGGCCATCAACATTCTTCCGAGTCTCCGGCGCTGGCCGCCTATGCCCTCGGAGATGATCTTGCCGAGTCTCTCCTTGATAAGGTCAACTTCATTCACGTTGATGAAGCCTTTCAGCTGCGGACGATCCTCAAGCTGGTCAAGGTCGCCGATATTCATTCCGTGAGTAGATACTTTCTGTGAATTTGAGAGCCCGGTTGATACTCCTTGTGTTCTCCATGGAGTGCGCAAATCTCTTTCATCAGAATCTACGTACAGATAGTCGATGTAGCAACCGTTCTGAGGTTCAAAGGTTTTGAATTCCTCAAAATAGCGCTTGCGAAAATCACGGATGATCTTTCCACCCGTTCCGCCAAGGCCTATGATAAGGGTGTTGGTGTCTGTTATGGCCATAAGAAAAATGTATTATGTTTTTTTGTTTTTAGTCAAGAAAATCTTCACCGTAGTGTCGGCCTGAAATGGAACTGGTCTTGCGGCCTCCTCTTCTTCGTCCGGCTCGTCGGTTATCGGGAATAAATATCAATATGCTCAGCACTATTGTCGAACCGGCGGCCCAACATACGCGTCTGAAAATAAAGTCGTTGAAATATCCGCTGATAAGCTCCTTAAGCGACTCAAACGGTTTTTGAGGATCGATATTCTGAAAAAGTGAAGATTCAAAAATAGAATTTATAATAGGATATTGGTCGGAAAGAGACTGGCGTAACTCTTTACGATATTCGGGATTGGTCCAATTCACTGTAGAAGTGGCCATGTCGATGGTATCTATGATAGCACCCTTGGCCCTGACAGCCATAATCAAGCCGGAGAACTGAGATAACAATATCAAGAAAAGCACAGCAGCCGCAATAAGAGCGATGGGGGAAAGGTTCCCGGAATTAGACACTTTGTAAGCTGACAGCAATAGCAGGGCGCAGACAATCAAACTAAGAAGCGCTCCCCACACGATACATTCTACGCCATACGATAGGAATGTGAACATCAGGTAGTTTGTTGCCGAGGCTCAATGGCAAGTTAAGCGTTTATTTATAAAAGTGATGATAATAAAAAAGTGTGAGCCTGTTCGACTATCTTCAACAGGCTCTGGACTGCCTTGACAACGATAGTCATAGAAACAACTCACACTCAGGGGTAGATATATCAACTACTCCCAAGCATAAGATGCTCGGCAGTGAATGTATAGATATGACCACACCTAAGAAAGAGCGTCTATACCCTCTGTTGTCAATGAATTGTCCAGATTCGTTGAAAGAATGACGAAACGCTTTTCTATTATGTCTTCTCAGAATACTCTGAGAGATGCAAAGATAAAAAAGAAATTCCGTATAGACGCTCTTTCGGTGAGTTGTTTCAACTTATAATAACATAATTTAACATTTCATCTTCAATTTATAGAGAATCCTGAATGAAGATAAAAATTGACAGATTAGGTTAATTAATTTATTAAAGCGTTGTGCAGAGGTTATCATATGTGGGATTGGTAGCAAATGACGTGTGAAGACCGGTCAGCTTAATTTTACGTCAAGATAAAGATAAAAGGAATCTTTTGTCTCGATGTCGGCTGAAAAAAGTTAATAGGTATAACTAACGGTTATAAATGAACCTCATAGCATGTATGGTTGCAAAGTTAAAAATAATATTTGAATGAAAAAGCAGTAGAGGAAGAATTTTTTGGTGATGTCGGAAAAAAATTGTAACTTTGCAACGCTTTTCGCGAAAAGTAGGGTCTGCGGGGGAGAGCCCGGGGCCCGAGAGCTTTTCAAACAAAAGTATCAAATTTTTTTTTTCATTAACACAAAACTCTCAAAATCATGCATCTTTCAACAGAAGAGAAGCAGGCCATCTTCGAAAAATATGGCCAGGGCAAGAACGACACCGGTAGCCCCGAAAGCCAGATCGCACTTTTCTCAGTACGTATCAAGCACCTCACTGAGCACCTCAAGAACAATCACAAAGATTACGCAACTGCACGCGCTCTTAAGATGCTCGTAGGTCAGCGTCGTTCACTTCTCGATTACCTGATCCGCAAAGACATCAACCGTTACCGTGCTATCGTAGCTAAGAAAGAGCTCGGTATCCGTAAGTAATTTACTGATTGCACGCGAATTGCAATCTGTAAGCAATTCCCGGATTGCAAATAAACTGCGGAACGCAATCGCTTTACTTACCGTAATCGGTTTGTGCAAAAAATCAACACATCCCTCGTCGGCCATGCCGGCGGGGGATGTGTGTTTATGGAGAAAGAAAGAGCAGAGCGCCCGGTTTTCAAAAGAAAAAAGGCGGCCTACACGAGGCCACCTACGTTGTTCTTGATAATAGCGGTGGAGAAGAAACTTGGTTCCGTGTCTCTGATGGGCATCGATTGCTTCAGCTCTGCAGACGACTTCGCGCCGAAGGAGAAAAATCAGCTTTCAATACCGGGATGACATCGGGTGTCTGCTTAGGGTGGAGACACCGACTCGTTCCGCGGTTGTCAGACAATTCAATTATTGCGTTGGTTGCTTCCCGGAGGAGCTCCCTGTTAAGGATCCTTTTGCCTTTATAACGCTGAAAGTCAAATAATGGTTCATCGGGAACGGGATAATTGACAAGCGCAGGTTAAAGCCTGCTAAAATTTGGCTTGTCTTCCACAGCTAAGACGTCGACATCATCAGGTTTTCAAATTTTTTTTGTAACTTTGCGGTGAAATTTACAAAGAGATTTATGCAAGACATCCGCAACATCGCGATTATCGCACACGTCGATCATGGCAAGACCACATTGGTAGACAAAATGCTCCTCGCCGGACATCTTTTCAGAGATAACCAGACTACCGGTGAACTTATACTCGATAACAATGACCTCGAACGCGAGCGAGGCATAACAATCCTATCCAAAAACGTATCGATCAACTACAAGGGTACCAAGATCAATATCATAGATACCCCGGGACACGCTGACTTCGGCGGTGAGGTGGAACGAGTGCTCAATATGGCCGATGGATGTCTGCTCCTTGTAGATGCTTTCGAGGGCCCTATGCCTCAGACGCGCTTCGTGCTCCAGAAAGCAATTCAGATGGGTCTCAAGCCCGTGGTGGTTATTAATAAGGTAGACAAACCCAACTGCCGGCCGGACGAGGTGAATGAGATGGTGTTTGACCTCATGTTCAACCTCAACGCTACGGAAGACCAGCTCGATTTCCCCACAATCTACGGCTCGGCAAAGAACAACTGGATGTCAACCGACTGGCGTGAGCCTAAGGAGGACATCACTGCAGTGCTTGACGCCATTATAAAATACATACCGGCTCCCAAGCAATTGGAGGGTGATGCGCAGATGCTCATCACCAGTCTTGACTACAGCAGCTACGTAGGCCGTATTGCAGTAGGACGCGTACATCGCGGCACATTGCGCGAAGGTATGGACATTGCCCTCTGCAAGAAAGACGGCACTTTCAAGAAACAGCGCATAAAGGAGCTCCACACATTTGAGGGCATGAGTCGCAAGAAGGTGAGCGAGGTCAGCTCAGGCGATATCTGTGCCATAGTTGGTCTTGAGGACTTCGAGATCGGAGATACTGTTTCGATGCCGGAAAATCCGGAACCGCTTCCACGCATCGCCATTGACGAGCCAACCATGTCGATGACTTTCACTATCAACGATTCGCCCTTCTTCGGCAAGGATGGTAAATACGTTACTTCGCGCCATATAGCAGAACGTCTTGAGAAAGAGCTCGACCGTAATCTTGCCTTGCGTGTGGAAAAGGGTGAGAATGAGGATAAGTGGACAGTATTCGGCCGCGGTGTGCTTCATCTCTCCATCCTTATCGAGACAATGCGCCGTGAGGGTTACGAACTTCAGGTAGGTCAGCCTCAGGTAATCATCAAGGAGATCGACGGAGTGAAGTGCGAGCCGGTTGAGTCGCTCACCATAAATGTGCCGGAGGAATACAGCTCCAAGATGGTGGATATGGTGACACGCCGCAAGGGTGATATCGTGTCGAT
>CAZUNU010000014.1:0-26342 GCA_964622105.1 uncultured Sangeribacter sp.
AAGATGTCGTGCATCAACTTCCCCACTGTTGTAGCCGCAATGCTTCTCTCCGACCTTGCGCCTGAGTCACGTGAGGCTGATGCCAACCCTGAGACGTGGAGCAATTCATACGGCGATTTCAAGCGTCCCCATTATGAGACGAAGCAACGCTATCAGGAGATGGCCAAGGAGATTTACGACTGGAGCGTGAAGAATCTCGGCGACTCCACAACCGGACTTATCCACGACAACCGTCATGGTGAGAATGTTGGCGGCCATCCTTTGATATATAACCAGGGCACATTTATCGGTGCCTCAATGCTTCTTTACAATGCCACAGGCGACCCCCGCTATCTCGAATTGGCCAAGAAGGGTGCAGACTACTCTATCGACACTATGTCGGCTGAGCACGGTTATCTTCCCTGGGCGCACAACCACAGGAATCCCTATGATCAGGGAAGTCTCGAACAAGGCATTTACCCTGCCATTTGGGTCCAATACGTACGCATGCTTTCGGATGCTGAAGGCAATGGCAACAAATATGAGACTTTCGTACTGAATAATATTGAAGAAGGCTGGAAAAACCGCAATCAGGCCGGCATCTGCGATGGCGAAGCCTGGACAATTACCCCCTCCGACACACTCATTGGCAGCTACTCTGCATCTTCCACACCCTCACTGATGCTCCTCTTCCCCCCAAAAAACTAATCCCGAAATAATCCGTCTAATTACCAAGGAGCATCTTTCATTTGTCATCAGCAACCAATCGCTATAAATAATCCCTTCTTATACTGCAATGAAGCCGACCCCCATCCGGGAGCCGGCTTCATTATTTGTCAAAAGATACTTTAGAATACTTTATCCATGAGCCAATTCAATCTGAAGATTGAAGAAATCCGAGACCGTTTATTCTGAATCTATTCAGATATGACACAAAAAATTCATGAGCCGCAATCATCCCGATTACAGCTCACTCCATTAACTAATCAACTATATAAAATAAATAATACAATATATCCGGCAAAACCTTATTCTCTTCGAAACGGTTTAGATTTTCTTCACAACTCCGGATTCAGTCATCCTCCGGAGTTGACTTCACGTTTCCTTAGGGAGTGCTACACTCTAAACCACTACTTCGTCAAGAAGAATTTCCTCTATTCAATAATCATATCAAACTGATCATAAGAGGCCGTTCGATGGGCAAGATGCCTGGTGGTTGGAGATATTCCGAACAGAGGTGAATAGGTCTTTACTCCTATCGTCTTTCCATCAGGCTTAAACTCAAGGATTCTGAGCCATCCGTCACCACCGTTGCCTTCCCAACCTCCTCCAAGCGTCTGGACATTAAACATCATCTGATGCAAATCTCTACCAATCGAATTTTTATCAACGCGATAGGCTATGGAATCTTCGAAATCTCCTACATCGCCTTCATGTCCGCTTATGGCCAGAACGATATTCTTGGAATGTTGAAGAAGTTTATCCCACACCTGCTGACCCCAGTTGTGGGGATATATATCGTATGGCTCATTGTCAGTGCGGGCCGCATCACGTTCATTAAGGAGAGAATGTGTCATATAAATCACTTTATGATTCTTGTAACGGTCGCTTTCTATAAGCTGGCGCGTCCACTCGAGCACCTCGTCACGCGGAGCGAACTCATTACACACCACCAATATCTTACCCCAATTAGGCTGATCAAACTCAAAAGCTGCATTCTCAAGAGATTCCACACCGTTTCTGTTGGGGAAAACTGCCACAGCACAGTCATACCATCTCTTGTTTCTTTCAATAGGGAAATATTCTGGGAAGTGGGTATTGCCGTTCTCGGAATGACGATAGCCGTATTCATGATTTCCAGTTGAGATGATGTAGGGTATCTTATTATCCAGCCTGCTGAAAGAGCGCGACACATTTTCCCACATCTCTTTGGAGGTCTGATTTAGCATACCCCTGTTCATTATGATATTCTCATTCTGCTCAACCAGATCGCCTGTGCAGAGCACTGCCTTAATGTTGAGATTATCGATATTATCCGCAATCCATGCCGTTTGCAGTTCAAACAGAGGCTGGTTGATATCATATTTTATATACCCCTGCGGATCGCCGAGCAGAATCATGGAAAATGAATCCTTATTATCAAGATGCTGCTGGTCCGCACGATGTTGTGCTGAGGCAATCGCGGCACTCATTAAAAAGAGGAGTAACAGATATTGCGGTTTCATGTTATCGGTGTGAGTATTATTGTTGAATGTAGCCGACAGAACCTTATCTTGCAGGTATTTAGTCAGCTTATTAGAGGGAGAGAGGGATAGAGAGTCTCCGGTTTTTATTACGACAGGTGGCGACCGGAATTGGCCGACACCTGTCGTAGGATTTAACGCTGTTGGCCAATCACCTTGGAAGAGGTGCCGTCTGATTTCACCTCGATATTGATTCCCGGCACCGGCGCATTATGACGGTTTCCAAAAAGGTCATAATATATCGACGCACCGGTGCCTTCAGCGAAAGGGTCCTCAACACTACTGTCGGCAGTGTCAAAGAGATGCGTCAATGTCTCAGCTGCCTCCTTGATTCGGTTTTCATCAAATTTGATCACCTCTCGGTCGTAGGTCATGATGCCGTTCACCTCGGTCTCAACGTCTGTGGTCTGTGTGTAGACAGCGGCACAGTAACCGATGTTGTTGCCGTTCTTCTTATAACCTTTGGCAATATCGCGGATCTGACCGACAAGTTTCACATAGTCGTCAGTGATAGCTTTCTCACTCGGATATGTGTTATAAGTCTGCGAATTGCGCTCATACCATCTGTGACCGGGCATGTTTCGGCCAAGACCGCCATATTCACCGAGAGCATAAGGACGGTTGGCGTCAAAGATACCCTCCCAGAGAACGATCGGCTGATCGTAGGTGTGCTGATCCACAAAAGTGCCTTCGCCAAGCTTGTAATGATTGCCACCGCTGGCAGGATTCACAAGACGAGTGGGGTCGAGATCCTGGGTGTAGGCAACGATCTCACCGGTCTTGAACTGTCCCCAGCGCTCGTTGAAGGGAGTCCATACCACGATGCAGGGATTCGAATAGTGCTGGTCGATTATCTCTTTCCATTCAGCCTTGAAATTCTTTTCGAGAGTAGGATTCTGCGTGCATGTATGCTCACGATACCATCCCCCTGTGTTCCAATCGCCCTCATCAGTCTGGAATGCAGACGGCATATCCTGCCATACGAGCAGGCCGAGTGAATCGCAATGCCAGTACCAGCGGGCCGGTTCCACCTTCATATGCTTGCGCACCATGTTGAAACCCCAGTCTTTTGTCTTCTCAAGATCATAGCGGAGAGCCTCGTCAGTGGGGGCCGTCATGATACCGTCGGGCCAGTAACCCTGATCGAGCGGGCCGAACTGGAACAGTGGCTTATTGTTGAGCATCAGGCGCATGAAGCCATCCTCATCTTTGCCGTAAGAGATTTTGCGCATGGCGGCATAACTCTCCACCTCATCTTGCTTGTCGCCATCGGAGTAAACCACCTCCACCTGATAGAGATGCGGAGAAGCAGGGCTCCAGAGCTTGACTTCAGGAATATTCATCACAAGGCTTGTGACGGCCTCTGCCGGTACGCTCTTCTCGGCCACAGTTGTGTCGCCATCCTTTACAGCCACCTTTACATTGCCGGAAGGAGAGCCATTAAGAGCCACGTCGAAAGAGAGCGTGCCATTGTCGATGTCCGGAGTTGTGCGGATATCGGAGATGTAGGTCTCTTCTACAGGCTCCATCCATACTGTCTGCCAGATGCCGGAGGTGGAAGTGTAGTTGATATCGCCACCGCCAACGGGATAACGGCGCTGTTTGCCCACAGGCTGCATGCCGGGATCGGTGTTGTCGATTACCTTTACGTATACAGTCACTTTTCCATTCTCGATACGGTCAGTGAGGTCTACAGTGAAGGAGGTGTGGCCTCCGGTGTGTGAAGCGAGGCGGTTGCGTCCGCCTGTGCCGTTGGCATAGACGTCGGCCTGATAGTCTACAGCTCCGAAGTGCATGAGCACCTTCTTGCCGGTCCAATCTGCGGGCACCTCTATCTCCTTCTTATACCACAGGGCCTTGCCGGGCTCAAGGGGACGCATAACGCCCGATAGACTCGACTCAATTGCAAACGGCACAAGGATCTCGCCTTCGAACTCTTTCGGTGTGGAATTGGCATCTGTGATGGCATAATCCCAGAGACCGTTGAGGTTTTTCCAGTCGCCACGCTGCATAAGCGGACGGGGATATTCCGGCAGCGGACACTCGGGATTGACATCCGCGGCCCAGCGGGTCTTGATATGGTTGCCCCGGGGAGCCCAGGACGTGGCTTCCTTCTTGGGAGCATACTTATCCATAAGCACCTTCATCCAAAGGCCACCTATCACTGAACGGGCACTGAAATTGCAGGAGCGACCGCTGTCAGCCATATAGAAATCGCTCAAGGGAATGCGTGAGGGAGTCTCGTTTACGTAGTCATAGTGACGGTCGGAGAAACGGAGGAAAGTGTCGGTATCCGGAGCCATTGCGGCAGTCCAGAGAATCCAGTCGCTCTTGGTCTGAAGATCTCGGCTGTCGAGAGGCAGACCATATTTCTGCTGTTTGGTGAGATAGAAACTGATCTCACGGTCGAGCACTTCAGCCGGGAAGAGGTTGAGCCCCCACATCTTGTCCCATACGAGATTGTATTTCTGGCTCCATGTGCCGCCCCGGTGGAATTCCATGCGGTAGTGGTCGCCATCACGTGCATCTGCCTCCCAGAGGAGAGCCATATCTTTTGCATATTGGTTGTAGCGGTCTATGTCGCGGGTGTTGCCGCCGATATAGGGAATTAGGTCGGCATAAGCCGCCACTGCGAGAATAGCCTTGACCGAGAGATTTGTGTTCTGCTCGCTCGGGCCTTTGAAGTCGTCGGTGCAGAGCTGGTTGCCGGGGTTCTGGCCCTCCGTACGGCAATAGTTGGCCCATGTGCCGAGCACATTGCGGTAAGGTTTCAGCCATTCGCCATCGCCGGTGATGCGGCATATGGCATCTGCAAGAAGGAGAATGTTGGCAGATTCCTCAAGCGGCATGGTGTCGCCGTAGACCTGGCCGTTGGCAAGAGGATACTGGCCAAGGTCGTGGGCGGCGCAATTCTTGCCTTTGCGTGCGTCGGAGAGTGCGTAGTCAAGGATGGAGAGGATCATGCCTTTCTGAAGCTCCGGATTATAGAGAAGATAGAGCGGACATTCCGGATAGGTGAGGTCGACGGTATTGACACAGCCGTTAGATTTGTTCTCTTTTGAGAAATAGAGGGCCTTGCCTGTCTCATCCTGAAAGAGCTTGTGGGCCGCCATCACATGGCGGTAGCATCCGGCAAGCATCTCGGCATATTTCACATTGCCTGCGGCGAGGGCATCGTCGTAGATGATCTTGTCAAGATCACGGCAACGGCGCATGATGGAGCTGTAATCTTTCTTCAGTTCCTTGAAGGCATCAAAGATGGTCTTTCCGTCGCGGGCATAATATGCTTTGTAGTTCTTGCCCATATACTGAATGTCGAAGACCTCATCATAACCGATCATCATGAAATCGCGTGCATCCTTCACGTTGCCAAGATCATTGCAGAAAGCGAGCACAGGCATATTGCTCAGCGATGTGCTTCTCACGGGCTGCTTTATACTTTCGGGCAGCTTGCCGGTGGCGGCGAAAGTGCTCTCGGTGGTCAGATTGTCACCCACAGCGATTTTGCCGTTGATGGCGGGGATATAGAGATAGCCCCAGTCGATCGAGATCATGTCGCCTGAGCGACCGAGCACTTTCTGCTCCTCGGAGCCGGCCTTCAGATATTTCACGCCACCCTCGTCTACAATTTCCGAAACCGTAGGCTGGTTCATCTCGTTTACCGTCATCTGGGCCGTAGTGGCAAGATAGAACTGCACATCATGTTTCTTGCCGTCGGTGGAACTGACCTGATATGAGATATAGTTGATCGGAGTAGAGATGAGATCAAGATCATCTATAAGCATCGGTGCGGTGAAGACGAGATCAAGATTCATCGGGCCACAGGTGAAGTTGTAATATGTGCTTGCAGCCATCACGTCTACTGAATTCTGATGTGCCTGCACTACATTGGTGTTGGCATCAAGTATGTTCTCATACAATCCGAAGTCGATGTATGATCCGCCGTTTGTGTTGTGGCAGTGTGCAGCCATGATGTTGCTGCCGGCTTTCAGTTTTTTCTTCTGCTCCTCGGAGAGACGCATCATCTCTCCCTGGCGCCATGTCTCGCCGGTCGACACAATCTGCTCACCATTCAGATAGAGCTCGAACACGTCGTCGTGAGAGAATTTCACCCAGAGATCTTTTGCGAGATCGGCATCGGTGAGATTCACCACCCTGCGCACGTATATGTCCTTATTGTCGCCGGTCCAGGGATTGTTGACGTTAGGATATTCACCTTTCGTACCCCATGCGGCCTGTTCTGTGGCCCATGCGGAATCGTCAAACCCGGGTTGCACCCAGTTGTTATTACGCTGGCGTTTGTAGTATACCTTTCCCGACCATCCTTCGCCGTCAACAGTGAGAGGAGCAATCGGCTTCAGGATATTCTCCTTCTCAGAGCCCATGAAGCGATATGAGACGCCGTCGACGCGGAGTATGCCGTCGATGGCTTTCTCCTGCTCACACCAGTGGCGTGTGGGCCCGTCATTGAGATTGTCATAATTCGACCATATGGAAAAGAACGGGTCGTTCATCAGCAGCGGCACCGATGGAAGCCGCAGTTCGGTTGTCTGATAGGGGATGAAGTCTTCTGCTGTCTGTGCTCCTGCCGGTGAGGAAAGGAGGAGGGCACAAGTTGCCAGGGAGACGAGTCCGATGTGTTTCATGCTGCAGTTATATTTGAGGGTTTTGTTTCCACTGCAAAATTATAGAATAACCCGCTTTTTTATCACTTTTCTCCGGTCAAAGACTACAAAAATATGTTCATCCTAATAATCAGCTATGTATGCATCCCTGCCAATTCTGTATATGATTCGCAAATCACCTTTTTTGACCGGAAAATCGCCTCTCCGCAACTTAATGATAGATACTTTTGCACATCGGAAACGAAGAAATCGATTACGATGACAATAACCTTAAAAAGTTACCCATAATTAAAACCTATTTTTATGAAACAAAGACACCTCATTCTCGGCTTCGGTCTTTTCGGAGCTTTCGGTCTGATGGCCCAGTCTCCGTTTGCCGGCAGCTTGCCTCCGACAGAGGGTAGCGCTAATTTCTACCTCTATCAGGTGGAGAGCGGAAAATGGCTTCAGAACAACCAGCGCGTACGCGGACAGTGGACCACCCACGCCCAGCTTGACAAAAATGGCTTCGATGTAGAGGTCGTTCCCATAGAAGGCGGCTTCCGCCTCAACCCCAAAGAGAATGGCAACCACAGCATCAACTCGGGTAATGACCGCTTCTATATGGACACCGGCCATGGTGTGTCTCCCTGGGCTTTCATCCCTGTTGAGGTGGAGGGTGTGGAGAATGCTTTCCAGATCCAGGCTCTTCCCTGGGAGGAACTCGAGGGTGCATATCTCATCGGCGAAAAAAACGATGAACTCTCCGATAGTCCTGAAAACACCACATGGCAGCTCGTGACTCGTGAGGAGCGCCTCAAACTTATGCAGAAAGCTGTGGCCGACGGTCCGGTTGACGCTTCATGGCTTATTCCCGCTCAGGATCTCGGACGCAATGACGAGCGTCTTTCTCAATGGACTCACAGATGGATCAGCGAAGGATCAGGCGTCGGCCTCGGCGGTCCTGACTTCAATGCCGTTCAGGAAGCATGGCACCGCGCTACCAACTACGTCCATTACATTGTTCTCAAGGGTCTGCCCAACGGCACATACCGCTTCTCCCTCCAGGGTTACTACCGTGACACTGAGATTGAGAGCGAGGCTCTCCAGCAGCGTATGGCTGACGGAGCAGAAGTGAAACGTGCCATCTATTTTGCAGGTGCATCTCAGGCTGAGATTATGCCTATCTCAAAATGTGCTAAATCGGAGGAAGTGGCCGACAAATACAGCTTCTTCGTAGAGCCTGCCGGACTCTGGGTGCCCAATAATCTCAACAACGCGGCTGAAGTATTCAACGACGGTGAATATCAGAACGAGTGGATCGAGGCTACTGTCACCGACGGCACTCTCATCATTGGCGTGGCTAAACGTGATGCCGACCACCGCGACTGGCTTGTATACGACAACTTCCAGCTCCAGTATGTAGGCACTGACGCTCCTGCCGCCGATCTCTCAGCCCTCAAGGCTGAACTCGAGGCTGCCCTGGCCGATGCAGGCAACGTGTTTGAGACCCTGGCAGTGAAAGAAGCTATCGCCAATGCCAACGAGGCTTTATCTTCCGATAATGCAGCTGAGATCCGCATGGCTACTTTCAATCTTCAGAATGTGATTTCCGCTACTGCATCCGCTACAAACGAGATCAATCTCTACAACAAGATCAAGGATTTCTGTAAGTCGGAAGGTGTAGACACTGCTTCTGCTGACGAAATGTTTGCCAAGGCCGCAACCCGCGACGACTTCAATAATGCCATCAAAGAGCTTCGCTATGCCCGCCGTCGCGCACATGCCGACAAGCAGGAAGACGTATTCAAGGGCTCACCCGTTCAGGCCGGCGAATTCTATCTCTACAACATTGGCCAGAAGCAATTCCTCAGTGGTGGTTCCGACTGGGGTGCACACGCTGCTCTCAGCATGCCGGGATGGCCTGTAGTGCTCGAAGAGGAAAACGCTGATGATAATGCATACCATCTCAACACCAATCTCTTCAATGGACCGGAAAAGCACTATATGAATTACCGCGGTTATATGGACTGTCCTATAGCTGGTGCATGGAAATTCATACCTGTCGAGGGGAAAGAGAATGTCTATAATATCGTGCAGAACGATTATCAGGATGTTACTGTAATTTGGAATCCCTATACTGACACCGACGGGCACAACAACGATGAAACCACAGTATGTACTGAGGAGCATAATGTGGATCTCAGCAATCCCGACGCACAATGGAAGCTTGTGAGCCGCGCAGAGCGTGAGGCTCTCCTTGAGAATGCATCTATCGACAATCCTGTTGACGCTTCATTCTTCATCAAGAGCCCGGGCTTCAACCAGAGAGAGGGTGCAAATGAGGCTTGGCAGCTTTCTAATGCCAATATCTGGGAATATGGCAGCAACCATTTTGATTTCGCTGCTGAATCCTGGAACACAAGCGACTGCGACTTCAACCAGATGATCGAGGGTCTGCCTGCCGGCGTTTATATGGCAAGCGTACAGGGCTTCTACCGTAATGGCAACCATGGCGCTCAGGCCAACAATCCGTTCATCCAGAACGCATTCTTCTATTTCGGCGACGAAATGTATGACGTGGCGCTTCCCAACATCACTTCCGAGAGCGGCAAGGTGCCAGGTGAAGGAAATGATGCAGTAGCTGAAGATGGCACTGTCTACAACTACCCTGATGGCATCGTACAGGCTACTATCTTCTTCAAGAACGGCTTATACCGTACATTCACCGTAATCAACAAAGAAGACGACGCTTCAATTCCTATGGGCGTCTACAAAGATGAGCAGGGTGCTGAACAAGACTGGGTGGTTGCCGATAACTTCCGTCTCACCTATTTCGGCAAGAACACTACTCGTGAAGAAGTGCTCAATATGCTTCAGTCAGGTGTTGAGGAGATCCTCGAAGCTGCTCCGGCCGCTGCCGATGATTCCCGCATCTTCAACCTCCAGGGCATCGAAGTCACCAATCCTACCGCTCCCGGCATCTACATCCGTGGCGGAAAGAAATTTGTGGTGAAGTAATTTGTTCCTGACACTTAGTTTCTGAATCTGACAGGAGGAGATCGGCATGAAATTCTATGCAGTCTCCTCCTGTTTTTCTCTTAATAAAAAGCCGGATCTCGCATTTCTCACGGCATCACGGCTTACAACATTATTTGTGATATCCGGGAAATTTTTTAATTTTGCATCTCACATGCCGAACCAAGCCGAATCCATAATGAAACCGTTTTTCCATAAACATTCCGGCAATAACCTTACATCTCTTTGTTGCCGTCTGTGCGCGTTGCTCATCGCCGCTGTGATTGTCATCAGCGGCTTCACCGGCATGGCAGCTCCACAACCCGGCACAGTCAAGGCCATCAGCACTGCGATAGCCCGCGACAAGCGGTCGCTTTGTGCTCTGCGCGACAGGTATGGTTTCATATGGGTGGGCACTCTTACCGGACTATGCTGCTACGACAGCAACGGCCAGCCTCTCTACGATGGTATCAACTCGATGCTTCCCGACTCGGAAGGCATCAGCGTAAGCGCTTTATTCGAAAAAGACGACGACATATGGTTTGGCGGGAATCAAGGACTTTATATATTCTCACGCGACGCCAACAGGATGCATCGTTTCGATGCGAGAACAGAATATGGAGTCGTAATCAGTTCGCCTGTACAAAAAATTGCCTCAGACCATGACGGACATCTCTGGATCCTCACGCTCGGCCAGGGTCTTTTCATCTACGACACAGCTTCCGGCAGCCTCGTTCAGAACAGCCGTCACGGCGCTTTCTTTTCCGACATTGCCGTAGCTCCCGACGGAACTGTCTGCTGCATAACTCACGATGGCTACTTCATAGTTTTCAACACTGATGGAGCAGTGATGAGAAAATTGCGTCTCCCTGACTTCACTACCGACAAGAACCCGATCGTAATGACCAATGACGGAGGAAAAATCCGCATTTGTGCCAACCATTCCCTCTACGGCTATCTCCCCGGCGATGACAAGGCAGTGAAGGAGAAAGCTTTCTCCACGCCTTCCGTGGTCAACACGATTATCGCACGTCCCGACCATTCTCTTTGGATCGGTTCTGACGAAGGCATCTTCTGCCTCGGAGCCAATTCTGCCCAACCGGTGCCGGTGCCTCTAACGTCGAAGACTGCTTCCGGCATCATTCTCCCTTCGCTGCATGATTCGCGGGTGGCGCAGCTTACGGAGGATCCTGAGGGGGGAATGATCGTAGTGACCCACACGGGCATAATCTTCCTCACCGACAGGCTCTCGGCCGTAAACCAGATTAATGCTGCCCAACCCGGCAACCCACTCGGCATGGTCAACGTGCTATGCCACGATGCCTCAGGCGACCGCATATGGATCGGCACTGATCATGGAGTGAGCAGTTATGACGTGTCTGCCGCCACCATCTCTCCGGTGCGTCTTCCTCTCGGCACAGATATCGTGGTGACCTCTCTCGCCCAGAACAACGGGAGCCTCTGGATCGGCAGCTCTCATCACGGCCTCTTCCGTTACGACGAAGCTTCAGGCAAAGTAAGAAAGTACACCTACGATGAAGCCACGCCTTATGCCGTCACCAGCAACTGCATAAATTACATTTACTGCGCCTCCACAGGCGAGACTTTCATCCTCACCAGCTGGGGTCTCTGCCGTTACAATCCCGCCACCGATAATTTCTCATCTCTTCTTGAGATGGAAAGCGGAACCCCTTTCTCCATGATGCAGGAAGACAACCGCGGACGCATCTGGGCTTTCACTCAAAACAACACTATCTATCGCCGCGACATTCCAAATTCAAGATTTTATCCTTTCAGAAGCGCCTCGCTGAACGGAGTATCCGTAACGTTGCTGCATCGCGATATGAAAGGTGGGCTCTGGGCCGTGGCCTCCGGCAACCGGCTCATGCATTATGATGATCAGACCGATGATTTCATCAACTACCCGATTCCGCTCGTCACCGGCCACCCTATCAAATTCATTGAGGATGACGGCAACGGAAACCTCTGGATTGCAACAGACGAGAGAATCGTGAGATATGATCCTGAATCAGCCACCACCGACCGCAACTTCCTTTCCGATTGCCAGGGTGCAAACATCGGAGCCGTAGCCACTCTACCCGACCGTTCGGTATTGTTCGGCACCTCCGAGGGTCTCTCAACATTTTCTCCCTCCATGGCTTCTTCTCGTCCGGATACTCCACAGGTGTTTTTCCTTTCCATGGATTTCCCATATCTTGACGACAGCCATGCAGAACTTGAGCGTCTCGGACTCGACCGTCTGCTCTATACGGTAGAAGACATCTCTCTCCCTTATGCCGACAATACGTTTACGATCAGTTTCGCGGCCACAGCCGCCAACGACGTGCCCGGGGTGCGCTATCAATACCGCATCGACGGGACAAACAAAGCCTGGCTGGCGGCTACCGGCAACAAGGCTACTTTCACCGACCTCTCACCGGGGACGTACCCGCTGCTCCTGCGTCCGGAGTCGGGCGATGAAAAAGATATCAAGCGGCTGAACATACGCATACTTCCACCCTGGTATCTCTCATGGCAGGCCTGGTTGGCATACACTGTCATGATAGTCCTGATCATCTGGGCCGGATTCCTTTATGGCAGACGCCGAATGCGCCGCAAGACTGAGGAAAAGATCCTCGCGATGCAAGTGGAGAAGGAGCGTGAGAACTATGAATCGAAAATGCGCTTCTTCGTGAACCTCGTGCATGAGATACGCACTCCTCTGACTCTGATCAATCTTCCGCTTGAACAACTTGCAGCGCCCTCTGATACTGAAAAAATGACAGACGCCGAGAAACAGCGGCTCGTAAAAGCCATGCGTCGCAATCTCGACTATCTATTAGGCATCATCAACCAGCTTCTTGATTTCCGAAAAGCGGAGCAAGACACGGAGGTGTGTCTTGCGCTAAGCCCTGTGGATCTGTCGGCGCAGATTCGCACCATATGCAAACGCTTTGAGGAGCCTATGGCTTCAAAAGGCAAGACACTATCTGTGGATGTGCCGGATGAGCCTCTTGAAGCTGTGGCAGATTCCTCTAAATTCGACCGTGTGGTGATGAACCTGATGGGAAATGCCCTGAAATACTGTAAGAGCAAAGTGGATGTCACCCTGCGTAAAGAATCAGACGGTATAATTCTTCTTATAGCAGATGATGGACCGGGCATCGATGAAAAAGAGCGTGAACATATCTTTGACACATACTACCAGATTGCCGGCGACAGCACAGGTGCCAATCTCGGCACCGGCCTCGGTCTGGCCTATGCACGTCTGATAGCGCGAGCCCATGGTGGCGACATAACTGTAACTGAAAATCCGGGTGGAGGAGCCTGTTTCCGGCTCCGTATACCGGCTCCCCTTGCTTCCAAGACACCGGATCAATCTGATTCATCCCAAGCAGAAACAAACGTGGCAAAAAAGGAAATCACCATACTCTTTGTGGAAGACAATGATGAACTGAGACTAAGTGTAGCTGAAGCTCTGGCGCCGGATTATAGCGTGTTGCCTGCCGCCGATGCCACTGAAGCTCTCGGCATATTGGAAGATAACAGGGATATCGATCTCATCGTGAGCGACTTCATGATGCCGGGCATCGACGGCGCCGAGTTCTGCAGGAGAGTGAAAGGAAATGTAGCTACATCCTATATACCCTTCATCATGCTGACTGCCAAGACAGGACGTGAAGCCAAGGAGGAGGCTATGGAAGCCGGAGCAGACGCCTTTGTGGAGAAGCCTTTCTCAATAAAGCAACTTAAGGCTCAGATAGCAAATATCATCCATACCCGCGAGCTCTTCCATGCGCGCATGAAATCAAGTACACCAGTTACGGAATCAGTGCCGGAAGAAGCGCCATTTATCAATAAGATGGATGCCGAATTCCTGCGCGACCTTAACCAGAGCATCGAAGAGAATATTTTTGACGATGCGTTCTCTATCGACTCCATGGCCGACCGCATGAACATGAGCCGTTCCACATTCTACCGGCGCATGAAAGCCATAACCGGATTGACTCCGGTGGATTATCTGAAGAATTTCCGTCTTGACCATGCGGCGCGTCTTCTCGACGAGGGCATGAGGATCTCGGAGGTGTATGTGGCAGTAGGATTCTCATCTTCCTCCTACTTCGCAAAATGCTTCAAGGCTAAATTCGGCTATCTGCCTAAGGAATACGTGTCGCGCCCTAAATAACTCCTCCTGAACAACCTCCCCTAAACAACTTGTTCTAAACGCTTTGCTCTGAACAACTTGTTCTAAACGCTTTGCTCTGAACCAAAAGAGGAATCAGCTAATGCCATGCCGGGGAAATAGGCAATCAGGGTTTGCCGAAATCGGGCAAATCTCCCTCCGGCCATGATATTTTCTTCCATCGGATGGAATTCAGGTTGTCATTATTCTGAGGGTCTTTTCTCTTGGTCTGATAGAGAAGATAATAATCCGGGCCATCAGGATCTTTTGTGAGTGAAATATTAGAAACCCCGAAAAAACCGGCATCCGCTTCCGCACGGAAGGAGGGTTCCGGTTTTTTGTGCCATGACGAAGGATCGAGCAAATCGGAATCGGTGGAGGCCCACAGAAGCCCTAAGGCGGTGTAATCTGTCCATATTCCACTTGCCGAGTAACCTACCACAATCATCTTGCCGTCCGGAGAAATGAAGGCTTCCGGATTCTCATTCACGTAGATAGGATAATTGGTGCGACTGCCGTCGGGATTTATCCATTGGCGTTCCCACTCATGATCCGGCTCCGAGATCATCACACGTTCCGATTTGAGAGTCCAGGGATTCTCCATCTCAGCTATATATAAGCATTGTGTCTCTGTCTCGGTGCGTCGTGTGGGCCAACCCGACCAGAGCATATAGCGTCGCCCTGCGATTTCAAAAGTCGTGGGATGCAGACCAAAATTCCAGTCCTCGTTGGTGACAATCGGACCCCTCAATTGCCAGGTGCCCTCAAGAGGATTCTCAGAGGAGTTCTCAAGCACGTAGGGCTGATGATAATCGGTGTTCTCGCCGTTGTCCGCCTCGAAGTAAATATACCATTTGCCGGCAATCTTATGCAACTCCGGCGAATAGACGTTGTTCATTCCCGCATCACGCGCAGCCCATATGCCTACAGGAGCAACCGAGCTCAGCGAAGCTACATCTTCAGAAGAACGTATCAGTATAGAGTCGACCGAATAGTTCTGAGTAAGCAGATAGAACTTTCCGTCATGGTGCGTGAGATAGGGATAGGCACCGTAGTCGAGCAGTTGTGCCCCTCCTTCATCTTCTGAAGTTTTACGGCACGAAGCGAGAATCGACAAAAGCAACGTAAATATGAGTATAGGTCTATTCATTTTTTCAGGCATTGATTTTTTTGAAGTAATCTGTGCAAATTTACCATTTCTTTCTCTTACGAGCTAATGCTTAGTGTATTTTCTTAGGCCAAAAGTGTTTATTAAGGCTTTTTCACCCCCTTGTGAACAGATTTTCATCTTATCTGAACAGATTTTCCATAAGTTTGAGACATTAATTGGGTTATTTTGTAACCGAATTTAAAACGGAGCTGGAAACCCCAACTTCCGATATTCTTAAAAACACCTGACAGAATAACAACTGAAAAATACCTGACAGACCAGAAATGAAAAATCTACTGAAATTTCTCCTGCTTTCTGCGGCAGCTCTTCCGACCGCCGCTCAGACACCGGAACTGTTCGAACCATATAAGGCCACGGATCTGCGACTCCCCTCAGTGCCGCTCGTGGTTTCCGATCCATACTTCTCCATATGGTCGCCCTACGACCGCCTCACCGACGGAGCTCCCGCACACTGGACTTCCGATGAGAAACCTCTCGAAGGAATGCTCCGCGTTGACGGAGTGACCTACCGCTTCATGGGCTCCAAGAACACAGTATTGGAGACTGTGGTGCCTATGGGCTTCGAGAAGGCTTGGGATGCAACATACACACGAACTCAACCGGCTGCCGGATGGGAACGCCCGGACTTCAACGATTCTTCATGGAAAAAAGGACAAGGCGCTTTCGGCTCTCCCGGAAACCAGGGAATCCACACTGACTGGCGCGACGAGAACAGCGACCTTTACGTGCGCCGTGAGTTTAACCTCTCCTCAGCCGATCTTGAGGGTGACCTTTACCTCGTATATTCACACGATGATAATTTCGACATCTACGTCAACGGCACTAAAGTGGCTCAGGGGCCTGCTGAACTTAAGGAGATGGTGAAGCTCGAGCTTACTCCAGATATCCGCCAGCTCCTTCACCCCGGAAAGAACGTGATCGCATCATATTGCCACAACAATGGAGGAGGCGCGCTCACCGACTTCGGCATCTTCCGCAACGTTGGCCTTGAAGACGGCAATACTCCCAAAGCCGTGCAGAAAAGCGTAGACGTGATGGCCACCTCAACCTACTATTCTTTTGCATGCGGCCCTGTAGATCTTGACCTCGTATTCACAGCCCCGATGCTTATCGACGACTATGATCTCCTCTCCTCACCTATCAATTACATCTCCTATCAGGTGACCTCTACTGACGGTAAGGACCACGACGTGCAGATTCTTCTCACAGCTTCGCCGAAAATCGCACAGAACAAGCCTAACCAGCCCACTCGCTCCTCTCTTATCGAGAAAGACGGAATGGAGTATCTTCAGACCGGAACAATCGAGCAACCGATCCTTGCGAAGTCAGCAGACCATATCTGCATCGACTGGGGCTACTTCTACATGCCGGCAATCAACGGCCAGGTATCACTCAACTCTGATGAGGCAATAAAGAAGACCTTCATGCAGACCGGCAAGCTCCCCAAGAGCGAGAAGACAGTGGTGGCCGACAATGCAGCTCAGCAACCTCTCCTTGCCTATACCCACAATTTCGGCAAGACCCGCCAGGCCGCAAGCTATACCCTCGTGGGATACGATGAAATCCAGGACATCGAATATTTCTACAAACGCTATAAAGCTTACTGGGCACACGACGGCAAGGTCAGCATCTTCAATATGTTTAACCGCCTCAACAGCTCTTACGCCTCCATAATGAACCGTTGCCGTGAGCTCGACAAGACCATCTACGATGATGCAGCCGCAGTAGGCGGAAAGAAATATGCAGAGATTCTCTCCGGCTCTTACCGCCACGTGATCGCCGCCCACAAGCTCTTCGAGGATGAGAACGGCACTCTCCTCTTCTTCTCCAAAGAAAATGACTCTAACGGCTGCGTCAATACCGTTGACCTCACCTATCCCGAGGCTCCTCTCTTCCTTATCTATAATCCGGAGCTTCAGAAAGCCATGATGACCTCTATCCTTGACTACAGCAAGAGCGGACGCTGGACCAAGCCTTTCGCAGCTCACGACCTCGGCCAGTATCCCAAGGCCAACGGTCAGGTCTACGGTGGCGACATGCCTCTCGAGGAGGCCGGAAACATGCTGACGCTGATCGCCATGTGCTGCAAGCTCGACGGCAACGTGAACTATGCTCTACCCTACTGGGACATCCTCACCACCTGGACCGACTATCTTGTGGATAACGGTCAGGATCCAGAGAACCAGCTTTGCACCGATGACTTCGCAGGCCATTGGGCGCACAATGCCAACCTCTCCGTTAAAGCCATAATGGGCATTGCAGGATATGCAGAGCTCGCACGTCTCAAAGGCGATGAGGCCACTTATCAGAAATACAATGCCAAGGCAAAAGAGATGGCCGCCAAATGGGAAGCCGCAGCCGCAGAGGGCGGAAAGAAAGACCGCCACTACCGCCTCGCTTTCGACCGCGAGGGCACATGGAGCCAGAAATACAACCTCGTATGGGACAAACTCTGGAACACCGGCATCTTCCCCGCACAGGTGATGCCTACCGAGATCAACTACTATCTCACACGCCAGAATCAGTATGGCCTGCCTCTCGACAACCGTAAAGACTACACCAAGAGCGACTGGATCATGTGGACAGCAGCAATGTCGCCCGATGGCAAGACTCTCGACCGCTTCGTGACTCCCCTCTACGACTACATCAACGAAACGGAGACACGCGTGCCAATCAGTGACTGGTATGACACCGTCACCGGACGCAAGACAGGCTTCATGGCCCGCTCAGTGATCGGCGGACACTGGATGCCTCTCCTCGCAGCCAAGCTCGCTCATTGACCAACCATTGGGGATACGCCCCGATCCGGGGCGCATCCTCCCGGTTTGCCACAAAGTGAACCACCTAAACCAGAAAATAAATCAATAACCAAACCAAATAATCATGAATCGCTTATCTATCAGGAAAACTCTTACAGCTTGCCTTAACGGAGCCGTAGCTCTGATGCTCTCTTTAGGGGCGGCTTCTTGTAAGAATGACGACAAGATCGACACAGGATCGCCTTTCGATCCCAACCGTCCTGTCGTAGTGACCGGCTTCACTCCCGAAAGCGGAGGTTATCAGGAGCAGATAATCGTAAAAGGCTCCAACTTCGGCACCGACAAAAGCATGGTGTCGCTTACGATCGGCGGGAAGGAAGCCGTGCTTGTGAGCGTGCATTCCGACAAGATGTATGGCTACATCCCCTCCGGAGCCTTCTCGGGCGAAATCGAGGTAACCGTCACTGACAAGAACGGCAACAAACATTCCGCCACAGCCGAACGCAAGCTCACTTATGAGAGAAAGACAGTGGTGGGCACCCTTTGCGGCTACCAGAACGAAAACGACAGCCAGGGTGAGCTCTGGGGCTCTTTCGATGTCTGCTCAGGCTTCAATGCAGAAGGCTGCATGACGTTTGATCCCCTCTATCCCGACCGACTATACATAGCCTACGACCGTGGCGAAGGATTCCTTGCCCAACTTGACCTTGCCAGCCGTGAGAGTTCACGCCTTATGAGCGCCAACAAATTCGGCAACCAGCGTCTGCGCAATATCGCCTTTACACTCGACGGAAAATACATGCTTGTCTCCACCGACCGTAACGATCATGGTCAGGAATCCACAAGCGTATGGATTGTAAGTCGTTCGGCCGACGGCACATTCAGCGATAAATCATCATGCCAGGTTCTCGCAGCTTACAGACAGTGCAACGGTGTGGCAGTTCATCCTATCAACGGCGAGATCTACTTCAACAGCTATGAAGGTGGACAGCTTTTCCGCCTTGATCCAAATAAATATTTCGATACTCTGAACGCGGAGCCGGACCCTGTTACTGGTGAGAAACCATCTTGGACAGGATATCTCAGTGACAAAGCTTTCAACGAGCTATTCAAGATTCAGGATCCCTCTTATGAGTTCTTCACCACCATTCACCCCTCCGGGAAATATGCATATCTCACTGTAGTGAACCGCAATTATATCCTGCGAACGGACTATGACGAAGTAAAGAAAGAATTCACAACTCCTTATACAGTGGTAGGATTCAACAGTAAACTTGAAAATGGCACATGGCTTGACGCTGTCGGAACCAATGCCCGTCTCCACCGTCCTTATCAGGGCGTGTTTGTAAAGAATCCTGAATATGAGGCTGAGGGCCGCGAGGATGTATATGACTTCTACCTCGCCGACTGTACAAACTTCTGCATACGCTATATCACTCCCGACGGCCTTGTACGCACTTATGCCGGCCGAGCACCATCCACAAACGGCAACATCTGGGGCACAGAGGATGGCGATCTGCGTCAGGCAGCCCGATTCCGAGATGTCACAGGTATCGCATACGATGAGGCCCGCGAGATGTTCTATGTGCTCGACCACAACAACCGCCGCGTGCGCTACATCGGCAAAGAGATGGAAGAAAACTGACAAATAACCATTACTACCCTCTATTTTCATGAAACAACGATTAATGACACTTCTCGCCCTGGCGACAATCACTGCAAGCTCTGCCCTGGCGAAGATATACACCGGAACCGTCTGGGCCGTTGGCGAAGATGAACCGCTCATCGGCGCGACTGTGATGGTGAAAGGTACATCCGTCGGTACCACAACCGACCTCGACGGAAAATTCACAATCGACGTCCCAAACAATGCCAAATTCCTCGTCTTCTCCTATGTGGGCATGCAGCAGAAAGAGATGCAGGTGAGCAAGATGCGCGAGAAAGGCAACGACATCTATCTCGATCCGCTGAAAGACGTGCTTGACGAGGTGGTCGTGACCGGTATGGGCAACCGTAAGAAGATCACCGTGACGGGCGCCGTTACCAATGTAGACGTGGATGACATGAAACATTTCAGCACATCCAACCTCTCCAACGCGCTTGCCGGCAACGTGCCGGGCGTATTGGCCATGCAGACTTCCGGCCAGCCCGGCAAGAACAGATCTGAATTCTGGATCCGCGGTATCTCTACTTTCGGTGCAAAGAAATCAGCATATATACTTGTCGACGGTTTCGAGCGTGAGAATATCGATGACCTCAACATCGAGGATATCGAGACTTTCACAGTGCTAAAGGACGCATCGGCCACAGCCATCTATGGTTCGAAGGGTGCGAACGGCGTTGTGCTCATCACCACCAAGCATGGCAAGGAGGGCAAGATCAACGTAAATGCTAAATTCGAGACAGCCTACAACACGCGTACGAAGACTCCGGAGTTTGTGGATGGTCTCACTTATGCCGGCCTTCTCAACGAAGCACAGGTGACCCGCAGCAAGGGTGTGTATTTCACCCCTACAGAGATGGAGCTATTCGCCAATGGTCTCGACCCCGATCTCTATCCTAACGTTGACTGGAAAGACCTTCTGCTCAAAGACGGCTCAATGAGCTACCGCGCCAACGTAAACATCAGCGGCGGCGGCAAGACGGCACGCTATTATGCATCGATCTCTTATGTGAACGACGAGGGTATGTATAAGACCGACAAGACCCTCAAAAACAAATATGACACGAATGCCAACTACGGCCGCTGGAACTATCGCGTGAATCTTGACATAGACGTGACTCCTACCACCCTTCTCAAGATCGGTACATCCGGCGACCTCTCCACACGTAACGCACCGGGCCAGGGTGATGATTTCGTATGGGATTCACTCTTCGGCTACAATGCCATCCTCACACCGGTGCTCTACAGCAACGGTTACGTGCCGATGATCAACATGAACCGTGATGATAACCGCACCAACCCTTGGGTGATGACTACACAGACGGGCTACAAGACATGGTGGAACAATAATCTGCAGAATAATATCTCTCTTGAACAGGATCTGAAGTTTGTGACTCCCGGTCTGCGCTTCACCGGCCGATTCGGTTACGACACCTATAATGAAAACTCCATCTATCATCTCCAGCAACCTGACAGATGGTATGCAAACGGTCGCGACAAGGTGACCGGTGAGATCATCTTCGACAAGATCAAGGATAAGGTTGATATGTATCAGGCTTCGGCCAATGCCGGTTCACGCCGTACATTCCTCGATCTCCTCCTGAGCTACAACCGTACATTTGACAAGGGACATACCTTATTCGGTAACCTTAAGTATACATGGGACGAATATATCCAGACCCAGAATATCGGCGACGATATCAAAAACAGTGTCAGCCGTAAGAATCTCGCTTTCGCAGGCCAGATCGGATATAACTACGACTACCGCTATTTCGCCGACTTCAATTTCGGCTACAACGGTTCGGAGAATTTTGCCGACGGCCACCGTTTCGGTTTCTTCCCCGCATTCTCAGTGGGCTGGGCACTCAGCCGCGAAAACTTCATGCGCGACATCACATGGCTCGATATGTTCAAGATACGCTACTCATGGGGTAAGGTCGGCAACGACAATATGGGCGACTTACGCTTCCCATATCTATATACCATCGATTATATAAGAAATGACAAGGGTGAGATCATCAATAATATCTATAATTTCGGCACCACAGGCTCTCCCACCCGTCCCGCTTATCAGCAAGGTCTGCATTATACCTCACTGGCTTCCAACAATGTGACATGGGAAGTGGCAAAAAAGCAGGACATAGGTGTTGATATAGCTCTTTTCAACAACCGCTTCACTCTTACAGCCGATTACTTCTACGAGAAACGTACAGGCATCTATATGCAACGTAACTTCCTCCCCGGTTCGCTCGGACTTGAGTCAGCTCCTATGGCCAATGTGGGCTCCGTAAAGTCGGAAGGTTTCGACGGTAACTTCAAATTTGAAGACCGTATCGGTGACGTTTCTTACACAATCCGCGGTAACATCACCTACAGCAAGAACACGATTCTTGATTATGACGTGGAGAACAATGTCTATCCCTATCAGTATCAGACAGGCTACCGTGTAGATCAGGTGCGCGGTCTTATCGCTGAAGGTCTTTTCGCAGACTATGAGGATATCCGCAACCATCCAAAGCAGATGTATGGAGATGTTCAGCCGGGTGATATCAAATATAAGGACGTCAACGGCGACGGCATTGTAGACGATGGCGACATCGTAGCTATCGGAGCGACCAACAAACCGAATCTCATGTTCGGTATCGGTGCTTCAGTGGCATGGCACGGATTTGATTTCAATATTCTGTTCCAGGGAGCCGGTAAGTCGACCGTAACCATGAACGGAAAGACAGTATGGGCATTCAGCCAGGATCGTTACGGCCAGATTCTCAACGGGCTTGTAAAAGACCGCTGGGTGGATAAAGAGACAGCCGAAAAGCTCGGCATCCCTGCCAACGAAAATCCTAACGCTTCGTATCCGCGTCTCGTGCTTCTTGAAGGCAACGCATCTCACAACAACTACCGTAACTCCACATTCTGGACCCGCGACTGCAGCTACGTGCGCCTCAAGAATCTTGAGATCGGATACTCACTTCCGAAAGAATTCCTCGCTCATCTCCGCATAGAGAACGCCCGCGTGTTTATACAGGGCACCAATCTGCTTACCTTCTCTAATTTCAAACTCTGGGATCCTGAAATGGGCAGCAGCAACGGTGAGGCTTATCCTCTTACGAGAGCATTCACAGCAGGACTCACTGTAAGTTTCTGATACGGCTATTTACAACCTCAACAATGTTTCTTATCTGAAGAGCATCATGAAAAAACAACATATAGCATTTTATCTCTTTGCAATGATGAGCGGCGCCACGCTGCTCTCAGGATGTGCCGACACTCTCGACTCTGACAAATATTTCGAAGACAGACGCACGATCGAGTCGGTGTTTACCGATATAAACCAGACCAACGGCTGGCTTTCGCAGGCATTCTCCTTCCTTAAAGGAGAGCTCGCCGACGTGATCACCAAGGAAGGCTCTACGGGACTTCACTGCTTCGCCGACGATATGTATTTCGGCGACCGCGACGTGACAGTATCCGGTGGTTGGGACAAGCGCGACTCCTACTCCTCTTTCAAGCGCGGCGACTACGACGAGAATTTCGGCTGGGGATTTTGGGATAAAGCCTATAAAGGCATCTATCAGGCTTCAATCTTCATCAAGAATATTGACATCAATGATAAGCTAACTCCTGGTGAGCGTCTCGATATGAAGGGGCAGGCACGCTTCGTACGCGCCTACTACTATTGGCTTCTGCTCCGCCGATATGGTCCTTTCCCTATCATGCCCGATGAAGGAGCAGACTATACACTGTCATATGCCCAGCTCTCCACCCCACGCAGCAGCTATGAGGAGTGTGCCGAGTTTATCGCTTCCGAGATGGTTAAGGCAGCTAACGAACTCCAGTCGTGGAGCCGTTTTCGTGGAAATACGGATCAGGAGTCGATGGTCCGCCCTACAAAGGGAGCAGCCCTTGCAGTGAGAGCCCTCGCTTATATTTACGCAGCCAGCCCACTTGCCAACGGTCAGCTTGCAAATGGAGAACATCCCTCAGGTATAAGCGATGCATTCGCAAAGTCATTCCTCAACAAAGACGGATCTCCAATGCTTAGCCTCAGCTATGATGAATCAAAATGGGCACGTGCAGCTGCAGCTTGCCGCGACGTGATGGATTGTCAAGCCGGGTATGAACTCTATCATGCAGGCTTACAGCTCAACGACAATGCCTCTACCGGCTATCCGAAGACAATCACTCCCCCTGTCGATAACGATTTCTCTGAGAAGAACTGGCCGGAAGGCTGGGCCGATATCGATCCCTATCTCTCCTACCGCGATTTCTTCAACGGCGCCGTGGGTCTCGACAATACGGAAATAATCTTCTCACGTGGCTACAACACAAGTGATGGACGCCATCAGAGTATAGACGGCCTGGTGGTTCACTCCCTACCCAACACACTCTTTGGCTATAACTGCCATGGCCTAACACAGAAGATGGTGGATGCCTACTATATGAACGACGGTAAGGACTGCCCCGGAAAAGACAGCGAGATGGGTGAGGGCGATGGCTCGGAACGTCGCAAAGGCTGGACTACAAGCCGTGGCGATAATGCATATACCAAATATCCGCCGCTCGGTCAGGGTGTGTCGATGCAATATGCAGAGCGTGAGCCCCGTTTCTATGCCAGCGTAGCCTTCAACGGCTCCTACTGGTGGAACGCCAACCCGGAGAAATCCAACAAGTATATGCAGGTGTTCTACTGGCGAGGCACCAACACAGTCACCTCTTCCGACGGATCAACCACTACTGAGACTAATGGCTACGACAATACAGGCTATTACCTGCGCACTGGAATCGGCGTCAAGAAATGGGTGCATCCATCCGATTACCGTACTATCAGAGACGCGGGTGACTACGACCATATCGTAAGAAAATGGGAACCGGCAATACGTTACGCTGACATACTTCTGCTTTATGCTGAAGCACTTAATGAGCTCACCGGAAGCTACACGATTGAATCTTGGGATGGCTCGCAGACTTACAACGTGAGCCGTGACGTGAATGAGATGAAGCGCGGTATCCGCCCTGTACGCTGCCGTGCCGGTATGCCTGACTACTCCTCTGACGAATATTCAGACCGTAACGTGCTCCGCAAGAAAATCAAACGTGAGCGAATGATAGAGCTTATGGGCGAAGGTAAACGCTATTATGACCTGCGCCGCTGGATGGATGCCCCGATCGAAGAAGCAAAACCGGTGTATGGATGCAACGTACTCATGACCAACAAGCAGCAGGATGAGTTTCAGCAGATAGTGCCGGTCTACAGCCTCCCAACTGTCTTCTCCGACAAGATGTACTTCTGGCCAATATCCACCAGTGAGCTGAAGCGTAACGCCTCCCTTGTACAGAACCCCGGCTGGAAATACTTCGATTAAAGCCAACCTAAAACTAAAACTCACATGAAATCAAATAAAGTTATATTAGGCCTTCTCGCCCTCGCATCCACAGGAATCATGACCTCCTGCAACGATGACTGGACTGAAGAGCAATATGCCCACTATATAAGCTTCAAGGCACCGCTCGACACCGACGGTAACAGCGTAGGCGTGACTACCCTCTACGTGCCTTTCACCCGCTTCTCTGAAGACAAGACTCCCAAATATGGAGAAGAGGGTCTCTCAAGCTATCAGCTGCCTGTGATTGTGAGCGGAACTACCCATCACAAAGGTGACCTCACAGTGCATGTAGCCCCGTCTGACACTCTGCCTATCCTGAATATGGAGCGTTTCAGCACACGTACTGAGTTATGGTACAAGGATATGTCGCAGTTCGCATCATACCCCGAGACCCTTAACATAGCTTCGGGCGAGGATATCGGTCTGCTTGACATCCGCTTCGACTTCCGAGGACTCGATCTCTCCGACCGCTATGTGCTCCCTATAACAGTGGTTGACAACAACGGTGCCTACGGTTATCTACGCAACCCCCGCAAGAACTACGCCACAGCCATGCTCCGTGTGCTCCCCTACACCGACTACTCCGGCCAGTATCAGGCTACAAACGTAAGATTCTATATTGTGTCAGGCGGCGTTATCGACAACGAACCGGGTGCAATGTCTACAGTCGACACGTATGCCGTAGATCAAAATACCGTATTTTTCTATGCCGGCACATTCGATGAGCAAAGTCTCCTGAGAAAGAACTTCAAGGTATATGCCCGCTTCACACCCCATGAAGAGGGAGGACGCAGAGGCACAGTGACCATGTGGTGTGACAATCCGGAGATGAACTTCGTGCAGAACAAACCCGCCACCTTTACAATTCTTGAGCAGGCTGATGAGGTGCAGACCTACATCATACGCCGCACGGTGATCATTAACGACATCGACTATATGTTTGACGACTATCTCTCCGCTCCCGGCACCAGCATCACCTACAGCGTGCAGGGTAACATGGCCATGGAGCGCCGTCTCAATACCCAGATGCCGGAAGAAGACCAGATCATCTTCAACTAAACCCCTCCGGGACCGTAAGCCTCCGGCTTGCGCCCACCAATAACAAAAATCTCCGCATAGGGCGGTTGCATCCACCCTATGCGGAGATTTATAATAAATCTACCTGACTCATGCACAAAACTCTACTTTCATTACTTATAGCAGCCGCTCCCGCAATGGCTTTTGCCACGGATCTAACCCCGGGTCAGCAGCAGGCCTCCGCCGACATCAGGCGTGCCCTGGAAATTATAGACGCTGCCTGGACATCGTCGGTGAAAGGCGACCCCGGCAACCTCT